>CAZYRI010000001.1:0-91360 GCA_964649575.1 uncultured Clostridium sp.
ATTACTAAATATTTTTGTAAAAAATTTATTACTTTATTCATATCTATTCTCCAATAATATTTTATCATTTAATAATTCATTTATCAATTATTATTTTTTTATTTTAAAAGCAGATTATTCATCTGCTTTTCTAGTGCTTGATAAAAATGATACTTTTTCTGCAATTACATCCATTACATATTTTGTTTCTCCATCTTTTTCATATTGTGAGGTTTGTAGTCTTCCCTTTACTCCCACTAAATCACTTTTTTTACAATATTCACAAGTTGTTTCGGCTATTCCGTTCCATAGTGTGCATCTTATAAAGTCAGTGTCATACTGTCCATCCATATTTTTAAAAGCTCTTGGTACTGCTAATGTTATATAAGTTCTTTTTTTATTATTTTCACCTACTATTACTTCTGGATCATTAGCTATTCTACCTGTTATTATTACTTGATTTAACATTTCTCCTCCTTTCAATGTTGAAATATAACACATACTGAAATGGCATTCAAATTGATATAATTTAATTTTGGTAACACTTTTTATATTAAAAATATAATTTTTCTCTAGTTAAAAATTATATTATTCTATATAGTTTTATAATGAAAAATTAATTTTAGATAAAATTAAAAAAATTACAAAAATGTAATTTTCTTAATTTGCAAACTCAAAGATTTCTTTTTTATTTTTTAATACTTTAATTAAGTAATCTATTTCTTCAAATGTATTATAAAAATATAAACTTATTCTAACTGTATTTTCAGTGTTATCACCCATTTTTGCACAATGTTTACCACTTCTTACACAAATACCTTTTGTATTTAAATATAGTCCTAGATCTCCTGATAGTACTCCATCAATATTAATTATTACTGTACTTCCTTCACAATTCTTATTGTATATTTTTATATATGGTATTGTTTCTAATTCTTTTATTAAGTATTTTCTTAAGTATTTTTCATGTTTTTCTATATTATCCATACCTATTTCATTTAAATATTTAATTGATTCACTAAAGCCTATTATTCCGCTTAAATTTGGTGTTCCTGCTTCAAATCTATATGGCAGTTCTGCTAGTCTTAATGAATTACTATCATATAAAATATTCATTCCACCACCATATTCAAATGGTACCATTTTCTTTAATAAATCATATTTTCCATAAAGCACTCCTACTCCTGTTGGTCCACACATTTTATGAGCAGAGAATGCTAGAAAATCTACATCTAAATCTTGTACATCTGTTTTGATATGTGGAACACTTTGTGCTCCATCAACAACTACTAGTATATTATTTTTATGTGCTATTTTACATATCGTTTTGATATCTCTTTTATCTCCGCTAACATTAGTTATATGAGCAAGTGATATTAATTTTGTTTTATTAGTTATTTTATTTATAATATCATTTATATTTAGTTTTTCGTTTACTGAATCTACAAATACTATTTTTATATTCTTTTTAATAGATAGTATTAACCATGGAAGTATATTAGATGCATGTTCACTACTAGATAATATTATTTCATCATTTTCTTTTAGATAGTTTAAGAAATATCCAAAACATATCATATTTAGTGAATCAGTTGTATTTCTAGTAAATACTATTTCATCTGTTCTTTTAGCATTTATAAACATTTTTACCAAGTCTCTTGTGTAATCTATTTCATCATCAACTTTAAAACTTATATCATAGTCTCCTCTATGTGAATTAGCGGTATAATCATAATAATACTCATTCATCTTATCTATTACTCTATAAGGTTTAAATGTGGTAGCTGCATTATCAAAATATATTAGGCTTTTTTCTTTCATTGGAAATTCATTTTTATTATTCACCTTATACCTCACCTATTATAATATATACTTGTTAATAAATTTAATTTATAATAAATATAATAATTGAAGTGAATTAATATTTAATATATAATATATCTAGGTGAAGAAAATGGATTGTTTATTTTGTAAAATTACTAATGGAGATATTTCATCATATACTATATATGAAAATGATTATGTTAAGTGTTTTTTAGATGTTAATCCTAATTCTATGGGACATACTTTAATCGTACCTAAAAAGCATTTTAAAGATGTTAATGATATTGATTTAGAATATTTAAATGAAATACATAAAGCTAGTAAAGTAGTTATTAATATTTTAGATTCAAAGCTTAAACCTAATGGTTATAAGCTAGTTCAAAATAATGGAATATTACAAGAAATAAAACATTATCATTTACATGTTATTCCTAGTTATAATAAGAAAGTTAATAAAAGTGTAAGTGATGTTTATAATATAATTATGTAATTGTTTATTTATTTGTTTTATTGTATAATAAGTTTATATAAAAAGGAGTGAAAAAAATGTTTGAATCAATGGATAAAAAGAAATTAATTATATTAGGTTCATCGTTAGTTGGTTTTATTGTTGTTATTCTTTTAGCTTCATGGATCATTAGTGTTGTTAAACCTCATTATTATACTTATGAGGAAGTTGAAACTAAGATTACTGCGGCAGTTAAAAGTTATTATGAAACTAATCCAACTATGATACCTACTCAAGATGGTGAATATAGCATTCAATATAGTACATTAGTTGAAGGTGAATTTATTAAGCCTCTTAATGAAATACTTAAGGATGGAGATAGTTGTACTGTTAATATTGTGGTTACTAAATCTGGTGATAATATTTCATATCTTCCATACTTAACTTGTCCTGGAAGTTATGAAACAAAGGAATTATATAAAGTTGTTAAAGAAAATAATCCTGTTGTTACTTATGGTAGTGGTTTATATGAAAATGAAAAAGGTGGTTACTACTTTAGAGGTGAAGTTAAAAATAATTATGTAAGTTTTGGAGAAATTAATATTAATGATAAACAAAAACCTTATTTATGGAGAATATTAAGTATTGAAAGTGATAATACAGTTAAGATTATGACAGATATTACACAAAGAGATAGATATGCATGGGATGATAGATTTAATGAAGGAAAACAATCTAACTTTGGTTATAATGATTTTGAAATAAGTAGAGCTAAAGAAACATTAAAAAGTCTTGAATCTAATGATAATATGGCTAATGAATATATAAAAAATGCAATTGTTGCTAAAAACTTATGTATAGGTAAAAGAAAAATAGATGATACAACAAAAGATGGAAGTGTTGAATGTTCAGTAATGTCTGAAGATAAATATATGTTTGGTCTTATAACACCATATGAATACATGAGAATCAGTTTAGATGAGAATTGTAAAGTTCCTTCTAATGATTCATGTTCTAATTATAATTATATGTATAATAAAGATATAGCAAGTTGGTCAATAACTGCTGAAGATACTGATGATAATAATTATAGTGTTTACTATTTTGATGGTACTGTTTTTGAAACAGGAAGAGCTAGTATTCAAAGAAAATTCTATGTTACCGCTTATATTAATGCTAGAGCATTATTTAAATCAGGTAATGGTACTGTTGATGATCCTTATGTAATAAGATAATTAATAAATTAAAAACCCTATTGATGAATGATAGGGTTTTGATTTGCTTCAATATTTTGATTTACTTGTTGAGTCTTTAGAAGAATTGATTGTTGCTCTGCTAATAACTCTTCTGATTTTCTAAACCATTCTGTTCCAATGTGAGCATTGCTTGAATTTGGTGTTGGGTCTGGTCTATCTATTTTTGTGAATGTTGGAATATTAAATGCATTTCCAAAACATAGTGCTATACCTGGTCTTAATGTTTTTAATTTTTCAACATCCGTTTCACTTATACTATGTGTTATATTTTTTATTATCTCTAAATCAGCTGGATGGAACATTCTCAATACTAAGTAATTTGAACATTGACTTAGTGCTGTGTTAGAAAGTTCACTTGGCCTTTGTGTTATAAGGCCTAAAACAACTCCATATTTTCTTCCTTCTTTTGTAATTCTATCAAATATGTTATATCCAATTGTATTAATATCATTATCATTTTGAACATAACGGTGAGCTTCTTCAAGTATTATTTGCATTGGAAAGCCACCTCTATTTTCTAAACTAATTGCATAATCAAAGAATAATTTAGAAAATACTTTAGTTAGAACTTTAGCAAATCTTTCATCAACATAATTTAAATTAAAGTTAACAATTTGAGCTTTTTCACCAGTTGGTGCGGTAAATATATTTTTAATATAATCAGATTTAGGTATATATTCTTCTACATCAAAATATAATCCATAATCTCCATTAATAATTGCATCTAATCTTATTTTTAAAATATTATTTACATCATAGACTTTATCACTTTTAAGTACACCTTCACTAATAAGAGCAAATTCAAATGCATTATATAAATCTTTTAATGTATAGAATTTTGGTTTCATATTTCTATTTATTTTTAATTCTTCTTGAACAAATGTTTCTAAGAATTCTGTTACTAGTTGCATAGTATTTATTTTACCAGTTTGATCTATGTTTAAACATTGTCTTAATGTTCTTACATATCCTGGTTGTACTATTTTACTTTCTAAATTTATATCTTTTGTATAGAATGTTGAAAGTACAGCTACTACTTGATCTCTTATTTGAGCTGGTCCTTTACCACTAGTTAATATATCTAATATTGCTTTTGCAATTATATTATTTTTAATATCTTTTACTTTTTCTTCTTCTTCAGTAAATAGATAAACATATTTTAATGCTTTTTCTATTATTGGTAGTTGAGATGGTGAATCTACATTTAAAAGTAATGCTAAATCATCTACTTCTAAATAATAAGGTGGTATCTTTACTACTTCACTTTTAGTAAATCCTGGATCTGTTGTTAATGTTTTACATCTACAGAATTTAGTTTGATTTATTCTATCAAGAGCATGATGATATTCACCATAAACATCAAATAATACTATATTGGCATTAGTTGGTATATAGTTTTTTCTATAAAATAAGTTTTGAAATATTCTTGTAACACTACAACTTTTACCACTACCAGTATTACCTATAATAGCGAAGTGATTTGAAAAGAAATTATCTATATTTGCTGATACATTAAATCCATCATATATTAAACTTTTGCCTATATAAAGATCTGTTGGTGTATCTATTTGTTGATTACCTACAAGTTCAATGACTTCTTCTTTATTGACAATTCTTGCCTTTGCATCTGCTGTTGGTTTATTTAATATTCCACTATAAAATTTATCATTCATGAATTCACCAACTAAAATACAAGAAATCTCATCTCTTGTTATTGAAGTAATTTCAGCAACTACTTTATGTTTATCTTCAAATACAATATGTACACCTACAAGTGTTGTTTCAACTCTTTTTGATAAGTTTTCTAATACAATTTTTTGCTCAAATATAGATATAATTTTCCCAAACATATATACTCCCTCTTATTCTATAAAAATTATAACACTAAAAAGATACTATTGCTAGTACAATTATTTAACTATTAAATTTTTAAGTTCACCAGTAGGCTTTAATTTAATTGTTTTTTGTATATTATTTATTAGTTCAATTAACTCTTTATAATTAAAATCATCTGTTTTTATATAATATTTTTTACTATTTGAAATTATAATTATATCTCTATCTTGATATAGATTATTATTTATATTTAGGTCTTTTTTATATCCATATTCTTCTATATCTTTTAAATCTATTTTATACTTTTTAGGAATGTATACACCTATTCTTGAAAATTTATATGGATTATATGCTTTTTCTTTTTTAGATATTATTTTAGTTGGTAATAATTGATTTAAATATAATGTGTCTTTTTCTAAAATAATATTTATACTTTTATAATATTTTATACCTGTTATTATATTACCTATTATGAATACATTTGGAACAGATAATATAAATATTGATATTATTAATCCTAATATATTCATCTTAATATCTATTGTTAAACAAAATAATATTATTGTTGTGATAAAAAAGAATATTTCTAATATTATATAGAACATTATTGTTGGTATAAATTTTTCTTTTTTGGCAATTATTTTCATATATCTCCTAGTTATTCAATTATATCATATGTAAAAGAAAAATGAGTAAAAACTCATTAATTCTTCTTTAGTATTTCAAGTTTATGCTCTTCTTTTGCTAAATCTTCTCTTTCTTTATTAACAATAGCTTCTGGTGCTTTATTAACATAATTTTCATTTGATAGAAGTTTTTTTCTTCTTTCAATAGATGCTGTTAACTTAATTATTTCTTCTTCTATTTTTTGTTTTTCTTCTTCATTATTTTTAGAGTTATCAAAATATAAATCAAATTTATAATTATAAAGTTCAATAGTTAATAGATCTTTATATGTAGGATTCTCTACTATTTTGTCTTCTAATTTTAACATTTTATTTAATAATATATTTTTATTATAATCAATTACTTCAATTTCATTTGAAATTTTATTTTCTAGTTTTTTGTTTCTAAATAATGTTACATATTCTAACATTTCATCTATTTCTTTTGTTTCAGTTTTAAATATTTGTTTTTTATTATATGTTGGATATTCACTTTGTAATAATAATTCTGTATCTTTTATTTCAAAATTACTATATATTTCTTCAGTAACAAATGGCATAAATGGATGTAACATTTTTATAATACAAGTTATTGTATAAAGAAGTGTGCTCTTAGCTCCATTTGTTTCACTAAACTTAGACATTTCTATATATTTATCACAGAAATTATCCCAAATAAATGAGTATAATTCACTACCTGCATTATTAAATTCATATTTATCCATTGATTTTGTTACAGAAGCAATAGTTTCATTTAATTTAGTAAGTATCCATCTATCAGCATTATCTATATTTTCTAAACTGTAATCTTCTTTTTTGAAATTTTCAAGTTTCATAAGTACGAATCTTGATGCATTCCATAATTTATTTATGAAATTCCAAGTTGATGCAACTTTTTCAGTATCAAATCTAATATCCATTCCCATAGCAGATGTTGTTGTTAAATAGAATCTTAAAGCATCACATCCATATTTATCAATCATATCCATTGGATCTATTCCATTACCTAATGATTTAGACATTTTTCTTCCTTGTTTATCTCTAATTAATCCATGGATTATGCAATCTTTAAATGGTCTTTCATTCATTTGTTTTAATGATGAGAATGCCATTCTAGCTACCCAAAAGAATATAATATCATATGCTGTTACTAAAACATCTGTTGGAAAGTATCTTTCTAAATCTTCTGTTTTATTTGGCCAACCGAGTGTACTAAATGGCCATAATGCACTACTAAACCATGTATCAAGAACATCATTGTCTTGTGTCCAACCTTCTCCTGGACACTCTACTTGTACTTTTACTTCGTCATCTTTATACCAAGCAGGAATTCTATGTCCCCACCATAGTTGTCTACTTATACACCAATCATGACAGTCTTCCATCCAATGATTTAATATCTTTTCAAATCTTTTTGGTATAAAATGTATTTTTTTATCTTTTGATTTTTGAGCATTTAATAAGTCTTCACTCATACTTTTCATATCAACAAACCATTGTTTAGATAGATATGGTTCAACTACTGCATGAGTTCTTTCAGAATGACCTACACTATGTGTCATTTTTTCTACACTAATAAGTAAGTCTTCTTTTTCTAAATCTTTTAACAACTCACTTCTACATTCTTCTCTTGTCATACCATTATATTTGCCAGTAAGTTCATTCATTGTTGCATCTTCATTCATGATGATAATTCTTTCTAAATTATGTCTATTACCTACTTCAAAATCATTAGGGTCATGAGCTGGTGTTATTTTAACACAGCCTGTTCCAAACTCTGGATCAGCATGTTCATCTCCAATGATTGGTATTAATTTGTTAACAATTGGAAGTATAACATTTTTACCTATTAAATCTTTATATCTTTTATCTTCTGGATTAACTGCTACTGCGGTATCACCAAAAAGTGTTTCTGGTCTAGTAGTAGCTACATCTAAATAATCTTTTGTTCCTTCTATAAAATATTTTATATGATAAAATGCTCCTTCATCTTCTTCATAAATAACTTCTTCATTAGAAAGAGCTGTCTTTGCAACTGGATCCCAATTTATTATTTTTTCTCCCCTATAAATAAGTCCTTCATTATATAATTTTATAAATACTGAATTAACTGCATTATTTAATCCTGAATCTAATGTAAATCTTTCTTTTGTATAATCAACACAAAGTCCCATTGTTTCCCATTGTTTATGAATGTTACTTCTATGTTCATCAGTCCATTTCCAACATTCTTTTAAGAATTCTTCTCTTCCAAGTTCATATTTATTTATTCCTTGCTCTTTTAATCTATTAACAACTTTTGCTTCTGTTGCGATTGCAGCATGATCCATGCCAGGAAGCCACAATGTATCAAATCCTTTCATTTTTTTATATCTTATAATTGTATCTTGAATACTTGTATTAAGAGCATGTCCTAAATGAAGATTACCTGTAACATTAGGTGGTGGGATTACTATTGTAAATGGTTCTTTGCTTTTATCCCCTGCTTCAAAAAGGTGACTTTTCATCCATGTATCATATTTACCATTCTCTACTTCTTTATGGTTATATTTTTTATCTAACATAATTTATTCTCCTCTTTTAAATATTTTTTTACTTCATCAAAATAAGGTTTAAACTTATCTTTATCTTTTATATGTTCTAATATTTTATCATAATAACCTTTTTCTAATATTGTTTGTTTACTATAATCATAATTTAAATCAAATACAAATGATAAATATAGTATTATCTTATCATTTACTGTTTTGACATCTTCTCTCCTAATTAATTTATGTTTTTTAAAATCTTCTTTAACTTTATCAGAGATATCACTATCATCTATTTTTAATTCTAATATTCTTGGATTAGAAAATGAATATAATATATCTAATTTATCAGCATCTCTTATAATTTTACAATGTAATTTTTCTTTTACTGTTAAATTATCTTCTATTTCGTATTTATTATGATTCTGTATAGCTTTTTTAACTATATTATAATCTTTGGTAGTTATTCTGTATTTCTTGATTTCTTCATCATCAAATAATATTTTGGCTCCAAGTTCTGCATGATCAACAGATTTTATATCATCAAATGTTTTATATTCTTTCCATTGTGGAAATCTTCCATAATCATGTAATAAACCAATTAAACATGCTAAATAATTGTCATCTTCATCTAAATTAAGTGT
Organism: uncultured Clostridium sp.; assembly: GCA_964649575.1. Classification (GTDB taxonomy): domain Bacteria; phylum Bacillota_I; class Bacilli_A; order RF39; family UBA660; genus CAG-1000. Next base: position 9,181 of record CAZYRI010000001.1, read on the forward strand.
ATATGATATTTCATCACTTTCATGCATGACTCGATAAGAATGCTTATACTTAAATTCTATCATTTTTTCATTTAAGTCATAAGATATTACATACTTATCAAATTCATCTAAGTTATCATTCATTTCGTTTTTCATACTTTTTTCCTCCAAAATAAAAAGGTAGAACCAAAGGACGAAATTTTCCGTGGTACCACCTTATTTAATACTCTATTTATTTAACGCATAATTACGCAACTTCTTACTTTATTCAGAAGTCAAACTCACAAGCTACCTTCATATATCTATCCTAAGAAAAGCTTTCAGCTAATAACTTTTCATCTCTAATAGTTAGTATATATTACTCCTCTTGGTCTTTGTTTTGTATGACTAGATTATACAACTTTAATATCTATCTGTCAATTCAATTTGTTAAAAGGTTAAAAATGTTATCTTCTCTTTTTTGCATCTTTACAGAATTGATTCCAAATACTTAAACCAATTATACCTACTTTTAACCCTGTGTGTTTATTTTCTTTTTTCTTTCCTTGTTTTTCTAGTTCTTTTTCTACTTCACTTTTTTCAATACAAATAATAATGCCGATTGCAATTCCTAAAATAAATGCTAACACTTAAACCTCCTCTATAATGTAATTAAGATATTTTTTAATTACATTTAGATTTTTGTTAAGAGATATCTATAAACTCATTATTTTTTTTGATTTCAAAATCTATATTATAATGTCTATTGAGATAGAGTGTTTTTAGCTGTCTCTTTGAATATTTGGTTCTTAAGAAAGTTTAATATTTTAGTCTTCTTTATGAAGTTCTTCTATTAATTTTTCTATTTTTTCACCATATTCTATTGATTCATCAAATATAAATTTTAATTCTGGTGTATGTCTAATTTGTAATCTTTCTGCAAGAAGACTTCTAAAAAAACCACTTGCATTATTAAGATCTTTTTCTACTTTTACTTTATCATCTGTTGTTGTAAAGTATACTTTTGCAAAACTTAGATCATTTGTTACTTCACATGCAGTTATTGTTACATGTTTAAAATCTTCATCTTTTGCTTCTAGAAGTAATATATTTCCAAGTTCTTTTTGCATATCAGAAGCTACTCTTTCACCTTTTAAACTCATACTCGTTTCACTTCCTTAACTTCATAAACTTCAATAATATCTCTTTCTTTAATATCTGGGAATGATTCAATTGTCATACCACAGTCATAACCAGCTTTAACTTCTTTAACTTGGTCTTTTTCTCTTTGTAATGTTGCTACTTTTGATGATGTTACAACAATTCCATCTCTTATAACTCTACAAGGTGTATTAACTTTAACCAATCCATTTGTTACATGTGAACCTGCTATGTTACCAACTTTAGAAAAATGGAATAATTGTCTTACTTCTGCTTCACCAATTACAACTTCTTCAAATTCTGGATCAAGCATACCTTTCATAGCACTTTCTATTTCTTCTACTAATTTATATATAATATTATAAAGTCTTATTTCAATTCCATAGCTTTTAGCTGTTTCTTTTGTTTGCTTACTTGGACTTACATTAAATCCAATAATAATTGCATTAGATGCATTTGCTAAAACTACATCACTTTCTGTTATAGTTCCAACACCACTTCTAATAACATTTATTTTAACACCTTCAACCGTTATTTTTAATAAAGCATTTTTAACCGCTTCTTCACTACCTTTAACATCAGTTTTTAAGATAATGTTTATTTCTTTTCTTCCTTCTTTAATTGAGTCAAATAATTCCTCTAAACTTAATGCTTTTTTAGCAAATTTCTTACTCTTTTCATGTTCTTTTCTCTTCATAGCAACACTTCTTGCTTCTTTTTCACCTTCAAATGCCATGAATTTATCGCCTGCTACTGGTACATCATCAAGCCCTGTTACTTCTACTGGTTTAGATGGTTCTGCTGATACCACTTCTTTTCCTGTATCATCTTTAAGTGTTCTTACTTTTCCATAATTTGTTCCAACAACGATTGGATCTCCTAATCTTAGTGTTCCATTTTGAATTAATAATGTTACAACTGGTCCTATATTCTTATCAAGTCTTGCTTCAATAACAGAACCACTCGCATATCTATTTGGATTTGCCTTTAGATTTAATACTTCACTAAGTGCTGTAATATTATCAAGTAATAAGTCTACTCCTTCACCAGTTTGTGCACTTATACGAACAAATATTGTATCTCCACCCCATTCTTCTGGTGTTAATCCTAGTTCGCTTAGTTCACTCATTATCTTATCAACATTTATATTTGGCTTATCTATTTTGTTAACAGCAACAATAATTGGTACACCTGCTGCTTTAGCATGGTCTATTGCTTCTCTTGTTTGAGGCATAACTCCATCATCTGCTGCTACTATAATAATAACAATATCAGTTACAGCGGCACCTCTTGCTCTCATTTCTGTAAATGCTGCATGTCCAGGTGTATCAATAAATGTTATTTTCTTACCATCTTTTTCTACTTGATATGCACCTATTGCTTGTGTTATACCACCTGCTTCTCCAGCCGCAACATGAGAATTACGAATATAATCTAATAATGTGGTTTTTCCATGATCAACATGTCCCATAATTGTTACAACTGCTGGTCTTCCTTCTAAATCACTTTCATTATCTTTAATTACATATTCTTCAAAATTAGTTATATCTGTTGTTTCTTCTTTTACAAGTTCCTTATTATATTCAAGAACTAATACTTCTGCATCTTCATATAAAATTGCTTGATTTGAAGATATCATAAGTCCCATACTAATTAATTTTTTAACAACATCTGAAACTGGTACTTTAAGTTCATTTGCTAAGTCAGTAACACTCATACCCTCTTTATATAAAACAACATTATTTTCTATTTCTTCTTTATTACTTTGAAGTTTTTGCTTGTTTTTATAAATATTTTTCTTTTTAAGTGATAAGTCTTCTTGTGCTTGTTTGTTATCTTTTTTCTTGAATTTTTCTTTTACCTTAACTTGTTCATCTAATTCAATATTATATGCAAGTGCCGCTTCTTCTGCCCTATCTTCTAATTCAAATTTATCTGCTAATTCTTCTGTTAAATTATTTTCTTCTTCCTTTGATAATTCATTATCTAACATAATAATAGCTTCATCATCTAATATATTTGTTTTATCAGAATAACTATATCCCATCTTTTTAAGTGCAGTTATTACTTCCTCACTTGTTATACCTAATTCCAAAGCATAGTCTTCTATACTCATAAAATCCCTCCTTTTTTATTTTATATTTTTGTTAATAATTCATCATATATTTCATCTTTTATTTTTACTTCTAAGTGACGATCTAATATCTTAGATTTTCTGGCTGTTTCTATTACTTCTTTATCTTTTTTTATGTAAGCTCCTCTTCCATTTGCTTTACCTGTTTCATCCACAAATACCAATCCTTCGTTATTTCTAACTATTCTTAGAAGATCTTTTTTTTCTAATTTTTCATGTGTCACTACACATGTTCTCATAGGTATTTTTCTTACTTTCATATAAACTCTCCTTATGAGTTGATTTCTTTATTTATGTCCGCTAATGTTTTAATATTTATTGTGTATTTTGTAAGTTTACTAGCTAATTTAATATTAATTCCTTTTTTACCTATTGCTAAACTTAAATTTTCATCATCAGCTATAACTAATGCTTCTTTTTTCTTTTCATCTGTTATACTTACATTTAAATTTTTAGCTGGACTTAATGCATTAGCAATAAATTCTTCTGGGTCAGTGCTATAAGCAATTAAATCTACTTTTTCTCCTCCAAGTTCATTAATTATATTAGCAATTCTTCTTCCTTTTTCACCAATACAACTTCCGATTGGGTCTACTTTTGGATTAGTTGAAGAAACTGCTACTTTTGATCTAACACCAACTTCTCTTGCTACTCCTCTAAGTTCTAGTGTTCCATCACTAAATTCTGGTATTTCATGTTCAAATAATCTTTTAACAAATCCATAATTTTTTCTTGATACTAAAATTAATGGTCCTTTAGTAGTTGATTCTATTTTAGTAATATAAACTTTTATAGAATCCCCCATAGTTAATTTTTCTCCTGGAATTAATTCAGTTTTTGGAAGTATTCCTCTTGCTTTTCCTAAATCAACATAGTAATTTTTAGCATCTTCCATAGCAAGAAAACCTATCATAAGTTCATCTTCTTTATCTTCAAATTCACTCATAATTTTTTGTCTTTCTGCTTCTCTTATCTTTTGAACTACAACTTGTTTAGCAACTGAAATAGCTACTCTACCAAAATCATGTGGAGTTACTTCTTCAAGTATTTCATCTCCTATTTGATAATCACTATTAATTTCTTTTGCTTCACTTATTGTCATTTCATTTAAATAATCATGTTTTACTTTAACTTCTCCAGTTTCTGGATCAATATCATCATCTTCTTCTTTATAATCATCAACAATAGTGGTTACTTTAAATACCTTTATTTCTCCAGTATTTCTATCAATTAATACTCTTGATGCATAATCTGCTTTTTCATTCTTTTTAAAAGCTGTTGATAATGCTGTTTGCATTGCTTCAATAACAACATCTTCATCAATTCCTTTTTCTTTTACAATATAGTCTAATGCTTTTTTAAATTCTTTTGAAGATGTTTCTTCTTCTTTTTTAGTTTTCTTCATCATCACTCACTCCTTTACTTCCAACATCTAAAACATATTCTTCTAAGTCTAAATCTAATGAATCAATTATTGGATCTACTATATGAGTTGCTTTAACACATAAGTCCATATCAACACCTGATTCACTATCAATAGTTACAAATAATGTTTTTTCACCATCGTCTTCACCTAAATAAACATCTAGTAATGTTATATTTTCTTTCTCTAATGGTTCCTTAATCGCATCTTTAATTTTATCTATCATTAAAATGCCTCCTTTCGTAAATAAAGAGTGGACTACCATGTCCACTCTCCTCTTGTCAACTGTATTATAGCATAATTAATTATATGTTACAAGAAAAACTTTATTAATTGATATGTTAATTTTTATTAATTTTTATTAATTTTCAATTGAAATATATTTTTATATTTGTTAGTATAGTGAATTAAGAGGTAATGATATGAAAAATGAACTTGTTTTTAAGAGCTTAAACAGCGAAACTAAAGAGTATTTACTTGCTGTATATTCTATAATGGATTATTTAAATAATTGTAATCCTAGTATTCCTGTGACTAATAGTGATGGTGAAACCATTTATGTTTCAATCACTGAAGGAAATTATATAATTGGTCTTGCTTTTTTCTTAGCCGGTCTATATGTAGATGGACCTACAAAAGATTTTTTTAATTCTAGAGATATTACTTTTGAAAAATGTTTTAGTTATATTAATAGTGATAATACTAGTGAATTTAAATTAATTGATGATGATTTATTTAATAATGAAGCATTTAGTCTTATTAATTTAGGTAGTTATTTGGGTACTATTTCTAATCAAATAAAGGAAGACTATTATCTTACTGATAAAGATTTTTCTATTAATGATATTGAAGGTTATCAAATATTTGACTATTCTATGATATTTTATACTGATGTAGTTAATGATTTAATGTATGAAATGTTTGGTATTGATGACTTTTTTAAAAGTGAACTATTTGATGATTATCAAGCAACTAGAGAAGGAATTTATTCTAGGATGGCTAAAGAAAAATATGATGTTGATATATTTGAAGCAAGAGATGAAATCATTTGGGAATTTGATTTTGATAGATTTAAATTAATATATGATAATGGCTATGCTTATTTGTTTACTCCTGATAAAAGTAATGTTGATGTTAAAGTCTTGGGTGAAGAAAATGAGTCTATTAATATTAATAGTGTTGAAATATTAAGAATAAATGGTAAAAGTATAGATTTTGATTATTTTGATAGTATTCTTTCATTAAATGATGATGATGTTATTGAACTTACTATACTTGATAGTGAAGATAATGAAAGAATTTTTGCTACTAAAAAAGGAGAATTATTTAAAAAAGTGGAAGATATAAAAGAAACTAAAAGAAAAATCAATTTAGATAAATATGGTGAAGAATTAACTAAACTTAATTATCTTAGTGATCCTAGTGTTGGTAGAGATGATGATATAAGAAGAATTGAACAAATTTTATTATATCCAGAAAGAGATAAAAGTATTATTATAACTGGTGAACCTGGTGTTGGTAAAACTGCTCTTGTAAGAGGGCTTGCTTATAGAATCAAAAATGGAAATGTACCATCTAAACTAAAGGGTATAAGAATATATAGTATTGATAATGCTACTATGGTTGCTGGTACTAAATATGTTGGTATGCTCGAAGAAAAAATGAAAAATATTCTTGATGAAGTTAGTGAAGATAAAGATATAATATTGTTTATTGATGAAGTACATCAAATAATATCTGGTGGTGCTACTGAGAATAGTAATAACTCTGTTGCTGAAATATTAAAACCATACTTAGATGTTGGAAAAGTTAGAATTATTGGTGCTACTACTACTGAAGATTATATGAACACTATAAGTAGTAATCCTGCTTTTAAAACCAGATTTAAAAGAATTGATATAAAAGAACCTACTAATGATACTATGTATACAATTCTTGATAATTTAATTGATACATATAATGAAATTAGTGGTATAGTTCTTGATCCTGATTACACTAATAGAGCTAATATTATTAAGTCATTGCTTGATGTTACTAAAAAGTCTTGTAGAGATTACAAAGATCCTGCTAATAATCCAAGACTTGTTATTGATATTTTAAAAGAAGCTTATGCTATTGCAGCAATCAATGACAGAGACGAAGTTACAATTGATGATATTAAGCTTGCAGTTAGTGACGAAGAAAGAATTTATAAATCTGCTAGAGATAGATATTCTAATATTTATGATAAAGAAACTCAAAAGCCAAAAGGCATTGTTCTTGAATTTAAGCCTAAAAAACATTAAACAACTATCATAGTTGTTTTTTATTGACAAACGGTTGTTTGTTATTTATTATATAAATATATGAATGAAAGAAATATTATAAGTATTGATTTAAAAAGTTTTTTTGCATCGTGTGAATGTGTCCAAAGAGGACTAGATCCTTATAAAACCCCTCTTGTTGTAGCGGATACTGATAGAGGTGATAAAGCTATGTCTCTTGCTGTTTCACCTTATCTTAGAAACCAAGGTGTTAAATCTAGATGCAGAGTTTTTGAAATACCCAAAAATCTTAATATAATGTTTGTTAAACCAAGAATTAAACTATATCAAGAATATAGTAAAAAAGTATTTGATATATATAGAAGTTTTATAAGTGATGAGGATATTCATTTTTATTCTATTGATGAAGTATTTATGGATGTTACTGACTATCTAAAATATTATAAAAAAACTGATATTGAGCTTGCATTATTAATTATGAAAACAGTGTATGAAAAAACAGGGCTTACTACTACTGCTGGTATTGGTCCAAATATATTACTTGCTAAAATAGCTATGGATGTTGAGGCAAAACATAATAGAAATTGTTTATCTAAATGGACATATAAAGATGTAGAATCCAAACTTTGGAATATAACTCCTCTTACTAAGATTTGGGGAATTGGAAAAAATACTGAAAAAAAGCTTAATAATTTGGGTATATATAAAGTTGGTGATATTAATAAATATTCAAGAAATTTTTATATAAAAAGATTTGGTAATGTTATGGGGAATGATATTTTTGATAAAGCTAATGGTATATACTTTCCAACTATTAAAGAATTAAATTCAAGAGTTAAAGAAAAATCAATGAGTATGAGTCAAATATTATATAGAGATTATAGTATTGACGAAGCTATACTTATTATTAAAGAAATGAACGATATGTTAAATGTTCAGCTTAAAGAAAAGAAATTAACCACTAAACTTATTCATTTATCAGTTTCGTATTCAAGAGATTTATATAAAGGATTTAATGATACGACTTTATTAAATACTGTTGAAGATAACGGTGAAAAGATATTTGATACTCTTAAGTATATGTATTATAAAAATATTGAAGATTTGCCTATTAGAAAAGTTGGTATTGCCTATTCTAAACTTACTGATAAAGGTGCTACACAGCTTAGTTTATTTGATAAAAATGAAGTACCAACTGATGAATATAATAAAATAATTGATAAGATTACTTCTAAATATGGAAACACTTCTATATTAAGAGCTTCTTCCCTTCTTAAATCATCTACAATTAAAAATAGAGAAAGATATAAAAATACTATTTAATCTTTCTCTTTTCATTTATAACTTTTCTATAATATGGCATAAGACTTATACCATTTTTTAAATTATTTGGTAATTGTGCGGCTATATAATCTTTCCATATACTAGCACTTACTAAATATACCATTGTATTTGATGTTGTAAAATTCCATTGTATTTCTTTTATTTCATCTAATGCTAATGCACATGTTTTAGCAGTATTAATAATTTTATCAAATAGTGGTATTTCTATATTATTTAGTTTTTCATTTGTTTCTGGATGTTTCTCATATATATTTTCTTTTTCATCCATAAAATCATAAGTTGTTTTACCTGTTTTTACATCAATCTTGCTACTTATAGTTTTATCTTTTAAAAACATTTTTATTTCTGCATACAATATATCAATTGTATCTTTTCTATACACTGTTACTATACTTATAATTGTTAAATTATTTTTATTTATTTTATCTAGTACTCTATTTTGCTTATGAGTTTTTTCCATATAATAAAGTTTATTATTATTTATTTCATCCAGTATGAATGCTGGACTTCTATAATCTTTTAAGTTAAACATCATAGTTCTTTCTTCATCTGGTGACTCACATCTACATGTTATTTCTTTTTTATCTTTTACAAAATCTTCATATTCTTTATAACTTATATCTTTTATATTTATAATTTCTCTATTTAAATATTTATCAAATTTAATATTAAATTTAGTTTTATTATTTAATAGACTTAATGCAGTTTTATCTATTAAATGTTTATTTATATATTCTTTTCTTATTTTACCAACAAATGTATCTCTTTTATCTTTTTTAACTGTTTCAAATTTTAATTTTTCATATTCATCAAAAGTAATACTATATTTTATATAACAAACATAAATATCAATTAAAATATTTAAATATGGTTTATTACTTCTTTTTTTAATTCTTTTAATAGTTTTATTTAAATTTTTTAAATCTTTTTTTAGGTTATCAAAAAATTTCTTTATTGCTTTTTTCATACTTCTTTGTCCTTTTTTCAACTTTATTATATAGTTTTTTATATTAAATAGCAATAATTAGTTTAATAGTTCATTTATTGAAACTATTTTATATCCTTTACTTTTTATATAATTTATTGTTGAACTTAATTCTGTTAAGTTTTTATTGTTTTCATTTATAAAAAATATTGTACCATTTTGTATATTATTTTTTACATTATTTAGAAGATTTTCTTTTATTTCAAATACCATATTTATACTATTTAAATTTTTCTTATAACATATATCTTTTATATCATAATTATTTGTTTTAACACAATAAAATTCATCATGTAGTATTTTAATAAAATTATTTAATTCTTCTTTACTATTACCTTTGAATAAGATATTACTGTGATTTGTTATATTATCTATTTCATTAACTAAGTTATTATAATTAAATAATAAATTTAATTCAGTATCTTTATTTTGAGCTACTCCTATCATACTTTTATAATATTTAGTATTATTAACATTTATAACTAAGCTTATATTCTTTTTATAATCATTTCCTTTTATTATGTATTTATCTTTATTATTTTCTTTATTTAATATACATTTATTCTCTTTATATTCAATTAATTCTTTTTTAAAGCCTATTCCTTTCATATTTGAATAACTTTTATTTTTATCTATTTTTAAACCACTAAGTCCAAGAACTATACCAAATTCATTAATATTACCTTCTCTACATTCATAATCTATTTTTTTTGCATAATCATTTATTGATACTAAAATTGTGTCATTATATTTAGATATTTCTATTACTTTGTCTGTATAATAAAAACTAAATAATACAAAAAAAATAACTATTATATTTTTTAAATATTGTTTCATATTAAAATATATAATGGTCATTAATTATTTATTCATATATTTTAAATCTTCTTTTTAATGATAATGATGATTCTTCTATCTTAGGATATGCTATTGTACCATTGATAAAATCATCATAATTTATTCCTAAGCCTTCAATAGATGACTTAAATGTTCTTTCTTTTCTTGAGGAAATAAAGTCGTAGAATAATTTCATAAATTCTTTGTAGCCCATATTTTCTCTTAAATATTGTAAATGCAATGCTGTATAAATTCCTATACCATATATCATTTCTTCCCTAATTTTACTTCTTTTTTCATAATTTTCGGCATTTAATATTACTGATGGTTCTCTTTGGCAAAAAAAAGCTTTATCTGTTAAACATATTGCTGGAAAAGTATCATCCATGTATGTATATCTGTCATTTTTTAATATATTTGCTCCATCTTTATGTATTCCTTGTTCAATTAAATAATCATAAAACTCTAATTCAAAGTATGATGATGGGACTTCTATAAAATAATCTTCAAATTCTCTTAATTTCTTTTGTTGAGGATATATAAATGATTCCCTATCATATGCATGGCCAAATTCATGAACTAAAGATGAAAGAGATAAATCATTATAATTTCTATGTTGCATCACTATATATCCACTTTTAAGTTTTTTACTACCTATATGCATAGCTGTAGAGTTTTCTTCACCTATTTTATAGTTATAACCCATCACTATTCTATCTTCTTCCATATATTTTTTTATTAGTTTATACATATCATTTCCATATCTACTAAAGAATGATAATAATATATCAGTAAAATCTTTCTCACTATATCCGCCTATTAATTTATAGAATGGAAGTGTTGGATAGTCTATTTTAATTAAATATTTATTTAGTTTATTAAATAATTCAAATAAATCATCATAATTATCTTTCATGAATGTATTAAAACCATTTATTTCTTGACAAGACATTTTTTCAAATAAAATTTGTGTTTTATATGGATTTTCAAATACAGAAAATGGATCAAAAGAAAAACCAAGTAGATCAATTGCTAGTTTATCAAGCACATAAAATCCAATATAATCAAATGTTATATCTGATTCTTTTTGATGTTTTTTATAATACTCTTTTAACTTTTTTAAATCGCTAATTAATCTATCTTGATTTGATTGCATTTTAACTCCCTGAAAAATAAATTATATTCTTTCTTTTCCACCCATATATGGTCTTAGAACTTTTGGTATTGTTACAGTTCCATCTTCGTTATAATTGTTTTCTAGTAATGCTATTAAAGCTCTTGTTGATGCTAAAACTGTATTATTTAAAGTATGTGGATAATAATTTTCTTTTTCTCCTTTTACTCTAATACCAAGTCTTCTTGCTTGTGCATCTCCAAGTGTTGAACAACTACCTACTTCAAAATATTTTTGTTGTCTTGGGCTCCATGCTTCAATATCACATGACTTAACTTTTAAATCAGCTAGATCTCCACTACAACATTCTAATGTTCTAACAGGTATATCTAGGCTTCTAAATAATTCTACTGTGTAACTCCACATTTTATTATACCAATCCATTGATTCTTCTGGATGACATAATACTATCATTTCTTGCTTTTCAAATTGATGTACTCTATATATTCCTCTTTCTTCTATACCATGGGCACCAACTTCTTTTCTAAAACAAGGACTATATGATGTCATTGTAATTGGTAAACTATCTTCTTTAATCATTTCACCTTTGAATTTACCAATCATAGAGTGTTCACTTGTACCAATTAAGTATAAATCTTCACCTTCTATTTTATACATCATAGCATCCATTTCTGAAAATGACATAACTCCATTTACTACACTACTTCTAATCATAAATGGTGGAATACAATAGGTAAATCCTTTTTCTATCATAAAATCTCTTGCATAAGATAACATTGCTGAGCTAAGTCTAGCAGCATCTCCCATTAAATAATAAAAACCATTTCCACTAGTTCTACCAGATGCTTCCTTATCAAGTCCATTTTTAGATTCTAAAATATCAGCATGATATGGAATTTCATATTCAGGAACTATTGGTTCACCAAATTTTTCTATTTCAACATTTTCTTTATCATCTTTTCCAATTGGTACAGATTCATCTATGATATTAGGAATCACCATCATTATTTTATTTATTTTTTCTGATAATTCAGTTTCTTTTAATTCTAAGCTTTCTATTTCGCTTTGCATTGATGAAACTTCTTCTTTTAATTTATTTGCTTCATCAATTTCTTTATTTCTCATAAGTTCACCTATTTTAGAACTTATTTTATTTTTATCTCCTCTTAGTGTATCTGCTTTTACTCTCGCAGTTCTATATTCATTATCTAGTTCATATACTTCATCCACTAGAGGTAATTTTTCATCTTGAAATTTTTTCTTAATATTTTCTTTTACTAAGTCTTTATTTTCTCTTATAAGTTTAATATCTATCATATATATCCCTTCTTCTTAACTAATATGATACCATTTTTATATGTAAAAAAAAAGAATTTTTGCATATTTAAAAAGAATATTGAATAATATCCTTTTTATAAAAATATTTCTTATCTTACCAATTTCCGCAAGAACCGAAGATTATTGCTAAAAGAATGAATAAGATTAATATTATGAAGAATATATTGCAACCTTGATTACATGGGTTAGCACAAAACATACAATTCACCTCCTTATACTAGATAAAAGCACCTAGTATGATTACTAGTAAAATAAATAGAACTAAGGCAAATGCTGCTCCTGAAATACCGTTTCCTTTACCGCATCCACATCCACAACCTGTGTTCATAAAAACATTCCTCCTTTTTATCTTTACACTTTTATAGTATGTTGTTTCATCTTTTTTGTGTATGATAATTACTTGTATTTTATTAGTATTTTTGCTATTATATTAAGAGTTAGGAGGTTATAAGTTAATGAAAAAAACATTTTTATTACTTTTAAGTTTATTTTTACTTGCAGGATGTAAAAATGTAAAACTTACAAATGGAGAAAATGCCTTAGTAACTTTTAAGGAAGGCGGAATTAGTAGTGATGAATTATATCAAGAATTAAAGGAAACATATGGTGCTGAAAAGTTAATGAATCTTATAGATATGCATTTACTTGAAAAATTATATGAAACTGATAATGATGAAAAAGCTTATGTAAATCAAACTGTTAAAACTACTAAAAGTACTGCTAAAGAAATGAATGCTGATTTTGATTTATATTTAAATTATTATTATGGTATTGCTAATGAAGCTGCTTTTAGAGATTATCTTTCTCTTACTTATAAAAGAAATTTATGGGTAGAAGATTATGCTAAAGAAACTGTAAGTGATAAACAAATCGAAGAATATTATGAAGAAGAAGTTTATGGTGATATTGAAGCTAGTCAAATATTAATTACAGTTGATACTAAGGATGATGCTACTGATGATGAAAAGAAAGAAGCTGAGCAAAAGGCTTATGATACTGCTAAAGAAGTTATTAGTAAGCTTAAAAAAGGTGAAGATTTTGCAACATTAGCTAAACAATATTCTAAGGATCAAAATTCAAGTTCTAATGGTGGTAGTTTAGGAAAAGTAAACACTGATTCAGTTTCTGAGGAAGTATTTAGTGCTCTTGTTAATTTAAAAGATGGAAGTTACTCTACTTCACCAGTTAAGGCAAGTGATGGTTATCATATTTTATATAGAAAATCACAAGATGAGAAGCCAGAATTAAATGATGAACTTACTGAAAAGATTAGAACTACTATTGGTAGTGAAATTGTTAAAGAATCTGGTTTTTCTATTAAAGCATTAAAAGCACTAAGAGAAAAAAATGAAATGAAAATATTAGATACTGATTTAAATAAAGATTTTGAAACATTAGTAAATAGACAAACTCAAAGTTCTTCAAGTAGTAATTAGTAAATTTAATATTAAATTAGAAAAAGGAATTACATTATTGTAGTTCCTTTAATTTTGAATTAATATCTTCATAATTATAACCTTTTCTAAGTAATGAAGATATTATTTTATTTCTATCGTTTTTAAATTTCTTTTTAGATTTTTCTATTTCTTTATCAATAGCATTAGAATTATATTCTATATTCATAAGTTTATTATCTATCATATATTTATCATAACCCATATTATATAAATCCAATTTTAATTTATTAATAAACATATTATAGCTTTTATTTTTCATAAGAGATTTCTTTTTATTAATTATTTTATTTAATTTAGATTCCCATATATCACTACTAAAAGTATTTAAATAATTATCTATATCATTTTCACTAAAATCAAAGTCTAATAAAGCCTTTTTTATTTTAAATGGTCCATCTAATGTTAAATTGATTTTATCATTTATAAATGCTTCTATATATCTTTTTTCATTAAGTAAATTTAGTTTATTTAATTTATCCACAGCATAATTAATATGAGATTCATTAAATTCTTTCTTTTTTAAATAATCTATTATTTCTTTTTTATTTCTCATTTTAATTTCTATGTAACTTACTGATGTTTCAAATGCAGCTTCGTATTTATTTTCTTCTATTATTTTATCTATTAAATCTAAATCAACTTCTTTTTTAATTAATAAATCGTATTTAAGAATAACATCTTCATATAATATTAAATCTGTATTGTCAAATATTATTTTATATTTATTTTTACCTACTTTTTTAAATTTATTTATTTTCATAATGACCTCTTGAATAAAATTATAACACAATAAAAAACACTTTTTAAGTGTTTTTAATCATTACTATAATTTGTAAAGTATCTTTGAATTAATACTACTGGTGTTCCTTTGTCCCCACTTCCGCTTGTTAAATCACAAAGACTTCCTAGTAGATCTGTATAGCGTCTTGGTGTAGTTCCTTGTGTAGCCATTGTTCCTTTTAATTCTTTATCTTTTTCTTTTATTGCTTCTTTCATTGCTTTATTTAATTCTTCACCTTGTAGGTCTTTGAATTTATTTTCACTGAAATATTTAAGTTTTATTTCATTTGGGCTTCCTTCTAAACCTTTTGTGTAAGCGGGACTAACTACTGGATCTGCTAGTTCCCAAATTTTTCCTACTGGATCTTTAAAAGCTCCATCACCATAAACCATTACTTCAATATTTTTACCTGTTTTTTCTTTCATAAGTTCTTGAACTTTTAAAACTAATTCATCACCTGTTCTTGGAAACAACTTTACTCTTTCTTCTGTTGAACGATTACTTCCTAAAAGTCCATAAGGTGAATAACCACTGCCTTCAACTGATTCATTTAATATATCACTTAACATTATTACTTTTGCTGATGAATCTTTATTTTCTATTTTATTTTTAGTATCAAATCTTGTATGAATATCACTTACTATTATATTTTTTGTATATTTTAATATATCTTCTGGTCTATTTGAAAATACCATTTCAAATTCACAGTTTTCTTTTAATACTAAATCCTTATAAACTTCATACATGTTAACACCAGTAAATATATGTTTAAAACTAATAAATTTTTCTTTATATTCTTCTTCTGTTATTAAATCACTTGATGGATTTATATTATATTTAATTAAATCATCTTTATAAAGTATATCATTACCTACTTCATCACTTGGATAACTAGATAATAATGTTATTTTCTTTGTACTTTTAGCAATAGCAGATAAAAGAACAGCAAATCTATTACGACTTAATATTGGAAATACTACTCCAATATGTTCACTATTATTAAGTTTATTTTTTATATCTTTTGCAATTTGATCTAGTGTTGCGAAGTTGCCTTCACTAATTCCAACTACTGCTTCTGTAATAGCTATAACATCTTTATCTTCAAATTCAAAGTTTTCACTTTTACTTGCTTTAATAACTGAATCTACTACAAGTGAAGCAAGATCGCATCCTTCTTTAATAATTGGGGTTCTTATGCCTCTTACTATTGTTCCTACATTTCTCATAAATCACTCTCCTATTATAGTTTAGCATCATATATATAAAATTTAAATATTATTAAACATTTTATTTACAAAAAATAGTGTTTGAACACACTATTTTAAAAATCTAAATCCACCTACTATACTTGTATTTTTACTTTTGCCATTAAATGTATTTATCATTCCAACTGCTGTAATAGCTATAACTATACAATAAAGAATATAACTTATAAAGTCTACCCAACCTGGTGTTGTACTGCTATATCTATAAGTTGTAGTAAATAATGATCTAAATACTTTATTTACAAAGAATATTATTGCCCAAGCAAGTGTTATATTTAATCCTTGATTTATATGAAAATATAGAAATCTTGATTTTTTATACTTACCAGTTAATAATGGTAGTAGGAATAAAAATGGAACATAACACATAGTAGCAATTGTTCTAAATGGGACAACTTCTTCTTTTGTAAATGTATTTGTATAATCTTTTGTATTTACTACTCCTTCAATGAATTTTATTGCTTTATCACTAAAATCCTCTGATTTCGATTTTTCAGTTTTTAAATCTACCATTTCAATGTTATTTTGATTTTGTTGTGTTTGTCCTTGACTTTGAACAGGTATTTGATTTGGAACTACTTGTCCTTGTGTAACAGTCTGACTTATTTGTCTTATATCATTTGGAATTTGTTTTTTTACATTCATTTCTTGATTTTGATTGTTCATAGGATTTATATTATTTTGGTTATTATTCATTGTTTACCCTCCAACTATAATTTGATTATAACACAATTTTTACAATAAATACTATGCTATTTATAACATTTTATGATATAATTAATTAGCAGTGCAAGAATGGCGGAATTGGTAGACGCAGCAGACTCAAAATCTGCCGGTAGCAGTACCTTGTGGGTTCGACTCCCATTTCTTGCACCAGATTGATACTAAACTCGAACCATTCGAGGAAAATATAAAACGACTTGATATAAAAAGTCGTTTTTATGTTATTATTTATAATGGATGAAGA
Source organism: uncultured Clostridium sp. (assembly GCA_964649575.1). Classification (GTDB taxonomy): domain Bacteria; phylum Bacillota_I; class Bacilli_A; order RF39; family UBA660; genus CAG-1000. The sequence goes on from CAZYRI010000001.1 coordinate 26,230, forward strand.
AATCTTCATAAAATATTAAAGGAGCACTTAATATTGCTGAGTTAGGTGAATTTCTTTTATATTAAAACTATAAATAGTAAAAATAGTAAAAGGAAGATAATTATTACTAGATATGAAATTTTTACATTCATACTCTTACTTTTTTATGAAATTTTAGTTTTAATAAACCATTAAATATTTTTGTACCCATTGCAATTATACTTACTCTTTTAATAAGAAATCTTTAATTTATTAACATCATATTAGAATATTTTTGTGAATATTTGTTATTGTATGTAATTATTCTTTTTGCTATAATATTTTTAAAGGAATAAAAAGTAAATAACATTTATGGAGGTATTTTAAAATGAAAAAAATGGATATTAAGATTGGTATATTGCCAAATCAATTTTTGAATGAAGATGGAACTTTTAATCAGGAAGATGCTATTATACATTCTGGTAGGATTGCTGGAATTTGTTATGATAAGGAAGGATTTGATCACTTACTTACAGAAGATATAGAAAAAACAGCCAGAAGAGTTAGAATGACACTTGGAAATGGACATCATAGTGTTTATGATCATGTAGTTATTAGTTTTGATTTAAAAAATGTTCCTAAAATTTTAGCTATGGTTATTAATAATGAACATCAATATACTACTAGTGAAAAATCTGCTAGATATACACCAGTGGTTAGAGGTAAAAATTCTATCATTACTGAAAGTGAAGAAATTCTTTATAATAAATGGTTAGAAATCTTTAAAGTTAAAATTGCTGATAGATATGGTGATATATTTAATAAATCAAAAATAGAAAAACTTGCTCAAGAGAATGCTAGATATATGGTAACTGTTTTTATGCCAACTGAACTTATCTATACTACTTCGTTAAGACAAATCAATTATATTGCTTCTTGGATGAAAAAATATATTACTGAACATAATGAATCTAATAAAGATTTTGATATTAAATTAATGAGTGCAATGGAAGAATTCTTAAGTGAACTTGATAGACTTAATGTTTTAGTTCCAGATCTTATGAAAAACGAAAAAAATAGAAGTTTTTCTCTATTTGGAAAAGATCTAGATAAGAAAAAGGAAAGCTTTAGTGATATTTATTCTACAACTTATAATGTTTCTTTTGCAGAACTTGCTCAAGCTCAAAGACATAGAACTTTAGATTATCAAATGGAGATGACTGATAAAAAACAATATTTTGTTCCACCTATTATTGAAGATGACCCTGTTCTTGTAAACGAATGGTTAAGTGATATTGAATCAATTAAAGATATTACTCCAATTGGTGAATTAGTTACAGTTAATGAGACTGGAAAGTATGACGATTTCATCTTAAAATGCCAAGAAAGGTTATGTTCAGCTGCACAACTTGAAATAATGAAGCAAACAAGAGAAACATTATTAAAATATAGAGATGCTCTTAAAGAAGAAAATAATCCTCTTTATGATGATATCCTTAATTATACTAATGGTGCTAGATGTACTTTCCCAGGTTATGAATGTACTATGCCATGTAAATTTAAAGAAGGAATTACATTAACAAGAAAGATATAATTAAAAGATTACTTATAGTTAAAAAAACTAGTTTCCTAGTTTTTTTATTTTATTTAATTCTAAATCAATTAATTTAACTGTTTCATTTGAATTTTTTCTATCTTTTTTATTGATAAAGTCATTCCATTCTTTTAAATAATAGTCAATATTAGAAGTATTAACTCTGTCTTTTAAAATTTTTAATGCGGTATTTTTATAATTCATTATTGATACTGCTCCAAGTGCTTTTGGGAATGCTGAATCTGGTATTTTAGTTTTGTTATAAAATTCCATTGCCATACTATCAGTAACCATTCTTTTGTTAGTTAAAATTACTTTATTTGTCCTATATACTCCGCCAGGTGTTGCAGAATTCATAACTCTTATCACTTCTGAATCTTCTGGTATAATAACATCACAAATCATATTTCCGTTATGAATCCATCTAATTATATTCTCTTCATTACTAAAATTGATACCACCCATTTCTTTTGGAGTTTTTCCATTCTTATTCCAGGTTTTAGCAATGTTTATTTCATCCATTTTATATTCGAAATCACTATATCTTGATTTAGTGTCAAATAACACCTTTAAATATTTCATTTACTTTTCCTTCTATATTATTAATTGTAATTATTAATTATTTTCTTTATATGTTGAATCATATAAATCTTCATTATCATCTTTTTCTATTTCTTTATTTATTATTTCAGGTAAATCTTTTTTTGATGATAATCCAAAGTAATCTAAAAATTCGTCTGTTGTTTTATAAAGATTAGGTTTCCCAATTGAATCATCTTTACCACATATTTTGATGAAACCTCTAGCAAGTAATCTTCTTACTAATTGTGAAGAATTAACTCCTCTTATTTCATCTATTTTAAGTCTTGTTATTGGTTCATTATATGCAATTACTGCAAGAACTTCAAGTGCAGCTGTTGATAATGCTTTACTTTTAGTATCTGTTACTAAACTCTCATAATATTTTCTATGTTCTTCTTTTGTTGTAAGTTTAAAAGCATTGCCTAAATATACAATTCTAAGTCCTCTATCTGATTCTTCATAATCTTTTTTTAATTCTAATAATGTTTGTTTTAGTGTCTCATTATCAATTTCTAATATTTTTTTTAATTCATCTACTGTTATACCTTCATCACCAACAACAAATAGTAATCCTTCTACTATTGCTTTATAATTCATGTTAATCAACTCTTTCTAAATATATCTCTGAGAAATTACTATCTTGTTTTATATTTATTTCTCTTCCCTTAACCATTTCAAGAACAGATAGAAATGTCACAACTACATAAGGTTTACTAAAATCATCAAATAATTCCACAAAATTTACAGTTTTTCTTGTTTTTAATATATCTCTAATTTTAATAACTCTTTCTTTAACAGACATTTCTTTTCTGGCTATTTTTGTATTTTTTGGTTTACTTGCTTCTCTTCTTTCTAATAATTTTTGAAAAGCATCTAATAAGTCAAACAAGCTAACACTGCCGTCGTTTTCTAGCTTTTCAAGAGAATAATTTTTTATATTTTCAGGAGATTTAGTAAAGTAATTACTTCTTTTTTCTTCAAGATTTCTAAATACTTCTGTACTTTCTTTATATTTTTTATACTCTATTAATCTTCTTTTTAATTCTTCTTCTGGATTAATATCTTCTTCATCTTCTTTTTCTTCTTTTGTTGGAAGAAGTTTCTTACTTTTCATTTCAATTAATTCTGCTGCCATAACAAGATATTCACTAGCAATATCTAAATTAAGTTCTACCATAGAATTAATATAATTAATATATTCTTCTGTTATTTTTGATATTTCGATATCAAATATCTCCATTTTTGATTTTTTTATTAAATGAAGTAGTAAATCAAGTGGACCTTCAAAATCCCCTATTAATAAATTATCCATTATTCACATTTCCATTTCTTTAATTCTTCTTTATTTTTAACTATTGTAATTATTGTATCTTTCTTATATAGTGGTTTAAAATCTTTTATTTCATTGTTTAAATCTATATTATATTTTAATAATGTATCATTGTATTCACTTTGAATATTATAATCTGTTATATTTAAATATTCTTTTTTAAGTTCTTCTTTATAGTTATTTACTATTTTATTTTCTTCTTTATAACTAAATTCCTTATTAATATTATATTTTGTAAGTGAATTATTAGTAAATTCAAATGTATTTATATAATTTAATGATATATTATCATCATTTACTTCATATTTGCATATTAATGTTTTTGTTGTTGATAGTTCTTTATCTGTATATGTTTTAATTAATGCATAAAATGAGTCAGTATAAACATCATTAGTCACTTCATATGTATATGTTCTTACAACATCTTTTTCAATTTTATCTACAATAAATTGTTTCTTATCTATTATTTCTTTATCAGCATTGTATAACTCAATATATATTCCTTCTTCTTCGACTTTTGATGTTGTTTTATATGGCTCATAGTTTAATATAATATTTGTTCCATTACCTTTTTTCACATTATAAAATTTTATATTATTTACTTTTAAATAACCAGTTTTATCTTCTATTTTTAGATAACCATTCAATAAATTTTCTGATGTATTTTGATTATTAGGAAGTTTGTTTATTACATTTTCATTAACAAAATCCAATATATTATCCATGAATAATACAAATACTATTAGTATTATTACAATCACAAATAATATTGTATTACTGTGAGTTTTTTTATGTGTTGAGATTACTTCTTCTTGTGTTGGGTTAACTGGTATTGGTTCCACTTCTGTTATTGGCTGTGTTTGTTGACCTGGTACATCTGGTTGTTGTATTTGGGCAGGTGTAGTGTTTACACTTGCATTAACTTGTTCTTGTGGTTGAACTGCTTGTATATTCTCAGGCTGTACAGGTACTTTATTTTCTACTGATGCAGTATTTGTATTAATCTCTGTATTTTGACTATTTGTATTATCCATATTAACCACTATCCTTTTTATTCCTATAAAAATTATAGCAAAAAAAGAAGGAATTGTCATTCCTTTTTTAATTTTTAACCTTAAATAATAAGCTTATAATAAATGATATTACTATTGTATAACTCATACCAGCAGATGAATTTACAAGTACTCCTTTAAATAAACCAACAAACCCATTACTTAGATATCCTTCACAAGCACCTGTTACAAGTAAATGTCCAAAATTTATAATTGGAATACTTGCCCCAGCATGAAATATTTTTAATATAACATCATATATTCCAAATCCAGATAAAATACAACCTATAATAACTAATAAAGTATTCATGTGACCAGGTGTCCATTTTGTTTTCTCAAGTACAAATTGTGATATAGCACACACTATTCCACAAAATAAAAATGATAAAATATAATTCACTATTTCACCTCCACACTTACTGCATGGCTAATTCCTGGCATTTCTAATTTTAAATTAGAACTTAGAACTGAATGAAGTGACCCTGTCGCAATTAATAATATCTTTTTATATTTATTTTGTTTTAATACATAGTCAAAAAATATTATTGGTAAACATAATGGTCCACTTGCTCCAGCATAAATAATATCATCTGTGTAATATATACTTCCTGAATCTATTATTTTTTTATTACTAATATCTATCTTATATTTCTTTTTATAATATTCTTTCATTATTTTTAATCCATATATTCCAAGATCTCCAGTTAATACTAAATCATAATAATCAATTGTTCTATTAGTATCTTTTAAGTGATTATATAAGGTTTCAGCACAAGATGGTGCCATTGCACTTCCCATATCATTAGCATCAGTATGACCCATTGTTATTACTTTTCCAATTGTTGATGATTCAATTTTAATATTTGACTCTTTATTTGATATTAATACACTTATACTACCAGTAGATGTACTTGTGTTGACCATTTTTCTAACCGCACCATATTCAACTGGAAATCTAAATTGTTTTTCGCTTACTAAATTATGAGATGAAACTGTTATTATTGCATTCTTGTTTTTATTATTGATAAATTCACATCCAATTAGTAATCCTTCTACAAAGGAAGCACAGGCACTATATATTCCAAGATATGAAACATTAAATTTAAAAGCTGCTAAAGTTGAAGCTAAATTTTGATTTTGTAAGTCTGATGATATTAATAAATTTATATTCTTTGATTTAATCTTACTCTTTTTTAATAATCCGTCAATTGTTATTTCTTGATATTTAGCTTCTGCAAGTTCAATAGTTTTTTCTTTTATATAATAATCATTTATACAATTATCAACTGTATTTTTAACAATAGGATTATATTTAGTTGATGCTAAAAGTGAATATTTATTATTTATATATACATTATTATAGTAATTTGTCATAGTATTATACTCCTTATATATCCGAATATTACTCCAAATATTACTCCATATAAGATTATGCTCCCTGCAAGTTTAAATATATTTGCCCCTATTCCTTTAATAAATCCTTCTCTTCTTGTATCCATTGCACTACTTGTCATTGTATTAGCAAAGCCGCTTGCTGGCACTATAAGACCACATTTTACGATACTAAGAATTTTATCAAATATTCCAAATCCTGTTAATACTGCTCCGATTGTTACAAATGTAATAAATGTCATTAGATATGCATCACTTATATTTAAATTAAACCATCCTATATAATAATTAGTTATAAGTTCTGCAAATAAACCTGCTACTCCACCACTAAAAAATGCTATTAGAATATTTTTATTAGGGTTTTCTTTTTGAATATTTTTTTCAACTATTTTTTTATATTCTTTTTTATTCATATGTCACCTATTTTTATTATTTACAATATAAAAAAAATAATACAATTTGTATTATAATTTTTAAATGTTATATCAAATTTTTATTAAAATAAAAATCCCAATTAAGGGATTAATTTGTTATTTGGTGACCCATAAGGGATTTGAACCCTTGAATGTCGCCTTGAGAGGGCGATGTGTTAACCATTTCACCAATGGGCCACATAAAGAACAAATTAATTTTAACATAAGGAAAATGCTTTTTCAAGTGTGATATTTATAAAATTATAAAAATGTTATATAATATAGTTAGGTGATTATAATGTGGAGATTTATTGTAATACTTACTTGTAAGATCGTTAATAAATTAAGTAAATTAACTGGTCATGCTGGTAGTGTTATTGGAGGAAGAATAGCAAGAAAGCTTGATAAGAATATTTTAAAGAAAATAAAATTGCCAAAATATGTTATTGGTATTACTGGTTCTAGTGGTAAAAGTTCCTCTACTGAACTTATGTATAATATACTTACTAAAAATAATTATAAGGTTATTTATAATAAAGAAGGAAGTAATACTATTAATGGAATAGCTTCTTTAATACTAAATAATTCTAGTTTATTTGGTAAACTTAAAGCTGATATATTACTTATGGAGTTAGATGAACAATTTATGAAATATATTTTTGAATATATTATCCCTACTCATTTAATGGTTACTAATATAACAAGAGATCAACCTCCTAGAAATGCTCATCCTGAATATATATATAATGCTATTAAGAATGCTATACCTAATGGTGTAAATCTTATTATAAATGTAGATGATCCTTTTGTTAATAGACTTAGAATTAATCATAAGGGAGCTATTATAACTTATGGTATAGATAAAAATGATTATTCAAGAAAAAGTAATATTAATAATTTAGATGCAGCTTATTGTCCAATATGTCATTCTAAATTAGAATATGATTATTATCAATATGGTCATATCGGTTCATATAATTGCCCTAAATATCATTTTAATCGTGGTAATCCAGATTACTTTGCTACTGATATTGATGTAGATAATAAGAAGATTAAAATTAATGATTGTGTTGTTAATCTACCTTCTAATTTTTTATACACTGTTTATTTTGTAACTGGTTGTTATGCTCTTAGTAAGTCAATAGGCTTAAGTGATGATGATATCTTAAAAGCTATTAATGACGAAAATATTAAAACTAAAAGACTTGAAATATATGATTTTGATAATAGGAAATGGCAAATGCTTGTAAGTAAAAACGAAAACAATTTAAGTTATAAGCAATCTCTTGATTATATATTACATCAAGATGGTGATAAAACTATTATACTTGGATTTGATTCTTCTAGTCGTAGATATACTGAAAATGATATATCCTGGATATGGGACATTGATTTTGAAAGTTTGAATGATGCTTCTATTAAAAATGTTGTTCTAATTGGTAAGTTCTGTTATGATATGATGGTTAGAATGGAATATGCTGGTATTAATAAAGATAAAATATTACTTGTAAGTGATATTAGTAAACTTAGTAATATATTAAAAAATAAAACAACTGGTAAGATATTCTCCATGGTTTGTTTTGATAAAGAAATAGAACTTAAAAAGATTATAAAGGAGGAAAATAATAATGATTAATATTTTACATTTATATTATGATCTTCTTAATTTATATGGTGAGAATGCTAATGCAAGATGTTTATATAATGAATTAAAAAGAAACAATATTAAGGTTAATGTAGATCTTAGAAGTATCAATGAACAAATTAATTTTGATAAATATGATATTATCTATATAGGTTCTGGAAGTGAAGATAATTTATTCATAGTACTAGAGGATATTATAAAAAGGAAAAATGAAATTAAAAAATATATAGAAGGAAATGGTTACTTGATACTTACGGGTAATTCAATGGATTTGTTTGGTAAATGTATTCTTAATAATGATAAAGAAATTAAAGCACTTAATATATTTGATTATTCTGTTAAGCTTATAAATGAAAAGATGTTTAATAATGCTTCCTTATATAGAATTGTTGGTGAAGTTGCTGCAAGTACTAAGTTAATTAAAGAAAAAATAATTGGATTTCAAAATAGATGTGATTTAGTATATAATGTAACTAATCCATTATTTGAAATTGATAAAGAATATTCAAATGATTATGAAAGTAATTGCGATGGAATTCATTATAAGAATGTATATGGAACTCATATAATTGGGCCTTTACTTATTCGTAATCCATATTTTACTGATTACCTACTTGATAAAATATGCAAGGAACATAAACTTAAATATAATAAAGTTGATAGTACAGCTAAAAAAGCATATAAAAAATACTTAGAAAATTTCTTAAACTAAGTATTTTTTTTACCTATTTTTTCTCCATATTTAACACATGTTTCAATATTATTTTTTGAGTTTTCTAGAATATCTTTATCTAAATTGATAATTCCTTTTTTTACTAATAATACTATAGTTGAACCACCAAATTCAAAATGTCCTTTTTCTTCACCTTTTTTGAATATGTAGTTTTCATGTTCATTTTTAATTTTTCCAATTGTCATTGCACCTATTTCTATATGAATAACATCACCAAAATTATTAGTGTGAAGTATTGTCCATTCTCTAGTGTTTGTTTTATAAAAATCATAATTTCTTTCTAGTGCAATTGGTTGTACTGTATGTAATATTCCTTTTATTTTGTTATTTTTCTCATGATAGCCTGAGTCTATATAACAATATCTATGATAATCTGTTGGAGATAATCTAAATACTAAAGCATATCCTCTTTTATATTTTTTTAGTATTTTTTTATCAATTATAGTATTAATTGTATAATATGAATCTTTAATACATAATGTTAAGTCATTATGTATTGTATAAACAGATAGTTTACTGTCACAAGGTGATATAAAGGATGTTTCAGTCATGTCAATTGGTCTTTTTGTTGGTATTATTTTTCTTGTAAAAAATTCATTAAACGAATTGTATGTTGTTTTTTCATAATCTGTAATATCTATTTTATTATCTTTTATGAATTTTTTAATTTTATGTTTTGATAATCTACTATTCATATATATACCAGCTATATCTGATATAAATTTCATAGTACATATTTTTAGTAGTATTCTACCAAAAATAGTATTGTAAAAAAATGATAATGTTTTTGTTGTTTTTACTTCTTCTATCTTATCATTATTTCTATGTTTTATTTTATATATCATAAGCATTTAGTTGCGATAATAAACATTATCTCAATTACTCCGATTAGTATTAAGAATATCATTGTTTTAAGACTTGGTTTTTTTATTTTAATTTTTGTTATAAATAATATTCCAACTATTAACATTACTGCTGCATAAGCAATTGGAAAATAATTTCCTATATATTTTCTAAATATATATAGAAATGGGAATATTAATGCTGATGATGTAACTGGTAAACCTGTATATACTTTTACTGGTGTATTACTATTTCTAGTTATTTCAAGTACATTAAAGTATGCAAGTCTTATTAAAGCAGCAAGTGGAAAAAATGCAATTATTGGAAGTAAATATCTATAATCAAATGGCAAATATTTAGCATTTTGTGCTAAACTATAACCTATTATTGAAGGTAATACTCCAAAGCAAACTAAATCTGATAAGCTATCTAGTTGTATTCCAAAATGTCTTTCTTCTATTGTTCTTTTTTTCTTAGTTCTTGCTACTCTTCCATCAAACATATCACAAAGTCCACTAAACATTAAACAAAATAATGCTGGAAAAATATGTCCATTTATTGCTAAAGTTATACCAACTATACCAGAAATGAATCCCATATATGTTAATAAAACTGTATAATCATAAAATCCTATCATCTACTACACACCTCAATTTAATTATACATATTTTTTTCACAAAATGCAAACAATCAGTTTTTCATTATTATACGATTATTATTTTTTTATACAAAACTCCCATAGAATTTTTAGTTTTTCATATCTATCCATTTTCTTTTCTTCTAAATTGCATATCTTAAAATTCTTAAATAGTTCTTCAATGTCATCTTTATCAAAAAATCTTTTATATATTTTACCATCATAATAAAAATGTTTTTCTATTTCTTTTGAGTGTGCTGGAATATGTAGTCTATCATTAATTGAATTAACTCTTGCGATTAAATAACCATTTTCTTTTAATACTCTGAATATTTCATTAAGAATATATTTTGTTTTTGATAAATCAAAGTAATGTAAACTGAGATCTGCGATTATTATATTCATTGAATTATTATTAAATGGTAATCCATCACTCATATCAAAAAGCATTGTTTTGATATTTGGATTTTCTTTATTAACTATTTTTAATGCTTCTTCTGAAAAATCACAAGCTATTATATTTTTAAAACCCATACTAGTTAAATATTTGCTTGTATATGCTCTTCCACAACCAAGCTCTACAATATTATCATCTTTATGTAATAATTTTATATATTTATTAAACCATTCATCATAAGTAGATGTATATTCCTTATGTATGTTATCCCAATACTTATTTAATTCTTCTTTCATATTTTCACCAATTTTTCTATATTTATGATAACAAATATTATATATATTTTCAAATGTTAAAAGTAGCACTTTTATGCTACTTATTTTATAACTATATTAACTATTTTGTTTGGAACAACTATTTCTTTTATTATTTCATGTCCTTCTAAATGTTTAATTACATTTTCTTGTTCATGAGCAAGTTTTAATACATCATCTTTATTTAAATCTTTTTCTGTTTCAAATGTAGCTCTTAATTTACCATTAATACTTACTGCGATTGTAACTGTATCTGTTTTTGTTAATTCTTCATTATAAGTTGGCCATGGTGCATAAGTTAGTGTATCAAGTGTGCCATCTATTATTGAATACATCTCTTCTGATATAAATGGAGCTACTGGATAAAGAAGTTTAATAAATCCTACTGCATATTCTTTGCTTATGTATTCTTCTTTGCTTACGGCATTCATAAATATCATAAGTGAACTTATTGCTGTATTGAATTTTAAATTTTCATAATCTTCTGTTACTTTTTTAACTGTCATATGATAAATTTGTTCTAATTTTTTATTTTCTTTATCTTTTACTTTATCACTTTCAATTAATTGTCTATATACTCTTTCTAAGAATCTTTTACTTCCGACTACTCCTTCATTACTCCAAGGTTTATCTGCTTCAAGAGGGCCCATAAACATTTCATATAGTCTTAATGTATCAGCTCCATATTCATTTACTACATCATTAGGATTTACTACATATTCTGGATATCTTTTACCCATCTTAATTCCATTTGCTCCCAGTATCATTCCTTGATGAACTAATTTTTTAAATGGTTCTTTTACTGGAACTACTTTTTTATCGTATAAGTAATTATTCCACATTCTAGAATATAACAAATGACCTGTTGCATGTTCTGGTCCGCCTATATATAAATCAACCGGCATCCAGTGTTCTAATAATTTATAGTCAGCTAAACATTCCTCGTTATAAGGATCAATGTATCTTAAAAAGTACCAACTTGAACCAGCACTTCCTGGCATTGTAGATGTTTCTCTTTTACCTTTTTTACCATCAACTGTAACATTTACCCAATCTGTTTTTTTACTAAGTGGAGCTGTTCCGTCTTTTCCTGGTGTATAGTCTTCAAGTTCTGGTAGTATTAGTGGTAATTCACTATCTTTAAGTGCTATATATTCTCCATCTTCAAGTTCTATAATTGGAATAGGTTCTCCCCAATATCTTTGTCTTGCAAATATCCAATCTCTTAATCTATAATTTATTTTCTTAGTACCACAATTATGTTCTTCTAACCATTTAATCATAGTATTAATAGCAGCTTCTTTATTAAGTCCATCTATGAATCCAGAATTAATATGAACTCCATCTTTTGTATATGCTTCTACCTCAATATTACCACCTTTTAATACTTCAATTACTGGAATATTAAATTTCTTAGCAAAAGCATAATCTCTTTCATCGTGAGCAGGTACAGCCATTATAGCACCTGTTCCATATGACATTAATACATAATCACTAATCCAGATAGGTATTTCTTTATTATTAACTGGATTTATTGCATAAGCACCTGTAAATACTCCTGTCTTACCAGCAGATGATCCAGTTCTTTCTAATTCACTTTTACTTTTACATTCATTGATATAGTTTTCAACAATTTCTTTTTGTTCTTTTGTCGTTATATCTTTTACCATTGGATGTTCTGGTGATAAAACTGTATATGTCGCTCCGAATAAAGTATCACATCTTGTTGTAAATACTGTAAAATCATAATCAGTATTTTTTACTTTAAATGTTACTTCTGCTCCTATGCTTTTTCCTATCCAATATCTTTGTATATCTTTTGTTCCTTCTGGCCAATCTATTTCATCAAGCCCTTCTAATAATCTATCTGCATATTTAGTGATATTTATTACCCATTGACTCATATTTTTACGAATTACTGGGTAACCTCCTCTTTCACTTTTTCCATCAATTACTTCATCATTAGCAAGAACTGTTCCAAGTTCTTCACACCAATTAACTGGCATATCAATTTTTTTAGCAAGTCCGTCTTCAAATAGTTTTTTAAATATCCATTGTGTCCATTTATAAAACTTAGGGTCACTTGTAGATATTTCTTTTGTCCAATCGTAAGAAAGTCCTATATTTCTAAGTTGATTTTTAAATGTTTTAACATTTTCTGTTGTGAATACTCCTGGGTGATTACCTGTTTGAATCGCATATTGTTCAGCAGGTAAACCAAATGCATCCCATCCCATCGGATGAAGTACATTATATCCTTGCATTCTCTTCATCCTAGATACTATATCTGTCGCAGTATATCCTTCAGGATGTCCAGCATGAAGTCCTACTCCACTTGGATAAGGAAACATATCTAATGCATAATATTTAGGTTTGCTAAAATCACTAATATCTGTTTTAAAGCATTCATGCTCATCCCAATAATTTTTCCATTTTTCTTCTATTTTTTTAAAATCATACATTTTTTTTATTCTCCTTTTTCTTATAATAATTGCCTACTAAGTTATATAAAATAAATATTAACAATAACAATGTAATAAAACATGTTATTATCTTAATAACATAGTTTTCAATATATAAAACTATTGTTGTTGATATAGATATTATAAATGAATTAGTTATTGTTAGTGTTCTTAATAGTTCATTATAATTAGTTTTTCTCATATCAAGTTTATATGCTTTAATGAAAAAAAATATTTCATCATTATTTTTGAGGTTTTTATATTCTTTTCTATTTTTATTAAAGAATACTGAATATATTATATATATCAATATATATAATATTAAAAAGTCTACTATGAATTTTAATATTTCCATTTTTCCTCCTAAATAAAAAGATGATACACAAAGGACGACTATTGCCGTGGTACCACCTTATTTTATAGTTAAACTATCTCATTTACTTAACGCGTATAAACGGTATCTCTAAAAAAGCAAGTTCAACACATTTTATTATTAGTTTACATCAGCCACTAACTTTCTATAAATAAATATGTATTTACTACTCTTTTCATCACTGAAATATGGCTTAATTATACTATACTTCCGCAACATATTCAAGTAGCTTCATAAACATTCTTATGAAAACTGATGGTAAACCTTTTCTTCTTAGTTTTCTAATAGCTATTCTTTTTGATTTAATACTTTCATCGCTAAATATAATTTTATCTATCTCTTCCTTTAAGGATGTTTTTATATCTAAATCTGTTATTATTCCCTCTAAATCTTCATTTATAACTCTTTGGGCATCTATTTCAATATTTTTGCCTTTACAATAGACAAACACTTTACTTGTAGTACTTATATCATTAAATTCTATTACGAAGTCATTTTCATCTGTATATCTTTTACAATTAACATTTACTTCATTTTCAAATACTTGTACTCCATCAGTAAATTTAGTATTTCTAAATCTTATAATATAGTTTCTTTTTTCTGGTATTATTCCAAGTTTACCATCAAGTGGTTCGATTGAAACTGAGAAATCATTTTCTTTATAATAATAATTTATTTCAGTTGTAAAACTATATCCTTCCTTATACATGGAAGATACTCCATCATCTTCATATAATTTATATGTATTACTTCTTCCTGGAAATATTTGTATTTCTAGTGTTTTAGGTGAAGCAGTACTATTTATATTTTGTGGGTCAAGTTTAGCCATAGGAATTATTGCTCCTGTTTTAGCATAAACTGGGTAATCTTCATCTTTATAGAATGTTACATATCTCATACCACCAGTAAACTTTTTACCAGTTTTAAAATCATACCATATTCCATTAGGTAAGAATATTCTATGTACTACTCTATTCATTACTTCATCTTTTGGATTAACTATTGGACATACAAATAATTCACTACCATAATAATATTCATTTTTATATAGCGGTTCATCATAAGTTTCTGGATATTTATAATATAATGGTTGAATTAATGGGGAACCAAATGACGAGTATTTTTTTGCTTCACTATATATATATGGTATTAATCTATGTCTTATTTTTAAATAATCATGAACTATTTTATATGTTTTAACATCCCATTTCCATGGTTCTCTTTTATAATATTTTCCAGTATCACTAGATAGTCTTAATATTGGACTATATACACCAAGTTGAACATATCTCATAAATAGTTCTGCATCTTCTGTACCACTCTTAAAGCCACCTATATCATGACTCCACCAAGATACTCCTATATTAGCGGCAGTTGAATTATAAAATGGTAATAATTTTAAAGTCTTCCAATTTATAAATGTTTCACCAGAATATAATGCTGCATATTTATGCGGACATATTCCAAAATTTCTAGACATTACAAAATTTCTTTTGGCTTTGTTAATACTAAAGTTTTTATAAAGAAAATAATTCATTGTAAAACTTCTAAGAGTATTTTCTTTATTATTATCATCTACCCATAGAAAATCTATTCCTTTATCTAAAAGTGGATTTATTATACCTTTTAAATATGAATCCACTAGTTTAGGGTCATATACATTAAGTGGTATATTTTTATTTAAATCTTTGTTATAAAATTTTTGAAATTCTAAATAATTTTCTTCTTCTACACTTATTAATCCTTCTGTTTTAATATTAGTTCCTAAATAAATACCATTTTTATGTAGGAATTCGCTTAAACCTCTTGGATTAGGTAATTTATTTTTATCAAGTGAGAAACTTATTGGTGAATAGTTATTTTTGGTCCTATTACATTCATTTAGTAATAAAACTGACATTGGTAAGTCATATTTTTTGAAATTATATACTAAATTTTGAATATCACTTTCTCCATATGCTTCGTTTTTATTCCACCATACTCCAAGGGCATACCTAGGAATTAGTGGTGGTAGTGATGTTAGATTAAAGTAATCTCTAAGTCCAACACCGAAATCATTATTATATATAAATAAATATGTGTCTATATTTTTATAATTTGGAGATAAAACATTACCATGAGCATCTATTATTGGAGTTCTTGAGTCATCAAATGTTGTGAAACCATCTAAACTAAATAATCCTTTTTCAAAATCTATATTACCTTTAGTATTATCTAAACTATATGCTGTTCCTTTAAAGTTTTTAACTTCAGGATGATTAAAGTACCATGTTCTTTCTGTACCAGCTATTGTTACTCTTAAATATTGATCTGGTAATAACCTACTTCCTATAAACGGTTTTTCTTTTGTATATTCAAGAACAAATACATTATTTTTGATGATTAATACATTATTGTCTTCTTCAACAGTAATTTTTGGTTTTCCAAATGATCTATTACTAGCAAAAAAAGTAGGATAATCGTTGAATGATCCTGTTTCACTATATTCAAATCTTATTAAAACATCAGATAATATACTGATTCTATATGTTTTGCCTCTGAATACATTTGATGATGGTGTTTTACTTTTGGTTAAATCAACTTCAAAGTGTGTACCAAAATCATACATAATTATCCTTCCTCTCTATATTATTCTTTTAATTTTACCATCCAATTATTATAAATTTCGCAGTTTGCACTTGTTGGAGGTGGGTCAGCTTTTTCCATTTTGACTATCATTGGTATTTTAAATATTCTTCCGAATGCTACACAAGTACCTGATTGAAGTGTCTTTTGTTTTTCAACAACATCTTCACTCATATTTGGTACACTTTTAGCAATATATTCAAGATCAGCTGGATGATTTATTTTAAATATTAAGAAATTAGCACATTGACTTATAACATTTTCATTTAAGTCAGTTGGTCTTTGTGTAATTAAATCTAATAAAAGTCCATACTTTCTTCCTTCTTTAGCAATTCTTTCAAATATGTTATATCCAAATAATTTTTTATCATCGCCTTCTAAAACATAACGGTGTGCTTCTTCTAAAATCATATGTATTGGAAATGTTGCTCTTTGTGCAAGTCCTTTTGTATATTTCATAAACATTCTTCCAAATATTTTAACTATTGTTCTTGCAAATCTATCATCAACATCTTCTAAATTAAAGTTAACAATCTGACTCTTTTTATTTCCATTTATTTGTATTCCTTTAATATATTCATCTATTGTAATATAACCATCATTAGTAAAGAATGCACTATTACTTCTTGTAGCTAAATCATGTAATTTAACTTTTAAACTCATTGCTGAATCATACATAGCTTCATTAAGTAAATATCTTTCACTATATAATGTGAAGTTTAATGCAACTTCAAGATCATGTAATGAGTAACTTACTCCTGTACTATCATAATTCCATTTTCTATCTTCATCTATAAAACTTTTTATATAATCACTAATAATTTTTCTTTCAGCAAATCTTCCTTCACTATCTATATCAAAGCAATTTCTAAATTGTCTTGTAAATCCTATACCTGGTACTTCTGTTTCTAGGGAAAGTTCTGGTGTATTTGTTTCACTTAATATTTCAAAAATTTGATCTCTTATTTTTGATGATGTTTGATTTGTATACATAATGGATGTTATTGCTTTTGCTAAAATATGATTTTTGAAATCCATAGCTTCCTTATCATTTCTAGCAAACATTTTAACATATGTAAGTGCTGTGTCAACCATAGCTATTTGTGAAAAGTTTGTTGCTTCTAAAAGATTTAATACATCTTCTAAATCTAATAAACAAACTGGTATATTAAGTTTTTCATAATTTTTTTTCATGTTTGTTGTAATAACTTTAAATGAATAGTATGGATTATTATTTGATAGACTTGAAAAAGCATTTATATATTCACCATAAGAATCAAATATAAATATATTTGCTTTATATGGAATAATTTGTGATTTTGGAAATATATTTTGAATTATTCTACATATACCATAAGTTTTACCACTACCAGTATTACCAAATATAGCAGTATGGTTACTGAATAATTCATCTATACTTACATTTAATGGAAAATCATTATAAAGTGGAGAAACACCAAGTCTAATACTTCTATTTTCAACACCAGTAAGAATTTTCAATTCTTCATTATTTATAATTCTTATTTTAGCATCTAAACTAGGTTTCTTAATTAATCCACCAATAAAATCATTAGAAGTTAGTTCTCCTAAAAAAGTTATTTTTATTGTATCTTGTTCAATAGAATCTATTTCTCCTAATATTTTTTTATTTTGATCTTCAAAAACTACATGAAGATTTATTAAATCTGTTATTTGTGCTCCATTGCTTTTATTTATAGAAACAATTGCACTGTTTTTATTAATCGTAAGAATATTTCCTAACATACTTATTCCCCTCTATTCTATTAATCATTTTAACATATAATGTTTTTTTAAACAATACAATTATTAAAAAAATACCCAACTATTGTTAGGTATTTTATTAGTTTTGAAATTGTGAATTATAAAGTTCAGCATAGAATCCATTTTGTTTTATTAATTCATCATGACTTCCTGTTTCAATTATATTTCCATCTTTCATAACAAGAATTATGTCAGCATTTTTTATTGTTGAAAGCCTATGTGCAATTATAAATGAAGTTCTTCCTTCTGTTAATTTATCCATTGCTTTTTGTACTAATTCTTCTGTTCTTGTGTCTACTGATGATGTTGCTTCATCAAGTATTAAGAATGGTGAATCTTTTATCATACCTCTTGCAATTGTTAACAATTGTTTTTGTCCAGCAGATATTGATTCGTTATCTTCTATTTTATAATCTAATGTTTTAGGAAGAGATTTTACAAAATGGTCTACTCCTACTACTTTTAATGCTTTCCATATTTCTTCATCTGTAACATTTTCTTTATTAAATTTTATATTTTCTCTTATAGTTCCTTCAAATAGCCAAGTATCTTGAAGTACCATTATAAATAATTCATGTATATTTTCTCTTGTTAAGTTACTTACTGGTATATTGTCTATTTTAATTTCACCACTATTTACTTCATAGAATTTCATAAGTAAGTTAACTATTGTTGTTTTACCAGCACCAGTTGGACCTACTATTGCAATTTTTTGACCAGGTTTTACATTACAATTGAAATCTTTAATTATTGTTTTATCTTCATCATAACCAAATTTAACATGTTCAAAATCTATATTTCCTTTAACATTTTTAGGGTTTAAAAGACCTGTTAAAGTGCTTTCATCTTTCATTTCGTTTTCTTCTAGGAATTCAAATACTCTTTCTGATGCTGCGGCTGCTGTTTGAAGTTGTGTCATGCTTTGAGCTATTTGAGAAAGTGGACTTGTAAATAATCTAGCATACATTATAAATGCTATAATTACTCCAAAAGTAATGTTTCCTTTTATTACAAGTATTGCTCCTACAATACATACTGCAACATAACTGAAATTACCAATAAAGCCCATCATTGGAGACATAAGACCAGATAAGAATTGGCTTTTTCTATTACAATCATATACTTTGTTATTAAGTTCATTAAATTTATTTAATGATTCTTCTTCTCCATTATAAGCTTTCACTACTGTATGTGAACTATATACTTCTTCAATATGTCCATTTAATTTTCCAAGTTCAGTTTGTCTTCTGATAAAATATTTTTGTGATTTTTTTAATATGAATCCCATAAATGCAAAACCAAATATTGATGATAATATACAAGTTATTGCCATTAATGCATTTGTAGTAAACATCATTATTACACAACCAATAAATAATGCCACTGCACCTATAAATGTACCTAAACTATTTTGTAGTGACATATTTATTGTGTCTACATCATTTGTTACTCTTGATAATATATCTCCATAACTATGGCTATCAAAATACTTAAGTGGTAATTTATTTATTTTTTGTGATATTTTAGTTCTAAGATCTTTTGCAAAACTATTTGATACAACTACCATTAAATAATTTTCAATATAACTAAATATTGCACTAAGCAAATATAAACAAACTAAGAATATAGTTATATTTTTTATTTTATTAGTATTCATATTTGGTTTAATTAATTCATTAATATTCTCAGATAATTTATCAAGTTCACTATATATTTTAGTTGGCTCATTTATATCTATGTTTTTCATTATATTTATTAGTTCTACTTTATCTTTTGAATTAATCTTTATACCTTCAATTGTTGTATCTTTAAATATTAATAATTTTACTGCATCTGGTATTTCAATTACTTTTTCCATTGCATTATTAGTATCAATTGTGCTTAATACTTCATAATACTTAGTTTTATCTTCAATGCTTATATTACTTAATAATTCATCAGGAACTATTAAGTTGTCTTTTAAATCTTTACTAATATCATTTGTAAGTAATTCTAAATTGTCTTTATTTATTACTATTCCTGCTTGTATTTCATTTGTTAAGTCTTTTATTTTATTTGGACCAACTATTGATAAAATACTGCTTATTGCTGATAATATTACAGCTATTATTATAAGTGGCATTAGCTTATTTAAATATTTTTTTATTTTAAGTAATGCTACTTTAAAATTCTTTGGTTTTTCACCTACTGCTCCTGGACCATGTCCTCTTGGAGCTCTTGTTCTAGGAGTTTTTTCTTTTTCATTATTCATTTTCTAGTTCCTCCTTTGATAACTGTGAATATGCTATTTCTTGATATACTTTGCATTTTTTTAATAATTCAGAATGTGTACCTATACCAACCATTTTACCTTTATCAAGCACAATTATTTTATCTGCATTTTTTATTGTGCCTATTCTTTGAGCTACGATAATACTAGTTGCTTCTTTGGTATATTCTTTTAGTTCTTTTCTAAGTATATAGTCTGTTTTATAGTCAAGTGCACTAAAAGTATCATCAAATATATATATTTCAGGGTCTCTTGCGATTGCTCTTGCAATTGATAATCTTTGTTTTTGTCCACCAGATACATTAGTTCCACCTTGTGATATATTTGATTCATATTTTTTAGGCATTTTGTCTACAAATTCTTTTGCTTGGGCTACCTTAATAGCTTCTTTTATTTTTTCATCTGTTACTTTATAATTAGCTTTTTTACCATAGCTAACATTATAATTAATTGTTCCATTAAACATTATTGCTTTTTGTGGTACATAACCAAGTCTGTCATGAAGTGAACTAATTTCATAATCTCTTACATCTACTCCATCAACATATATAGTTCCACCAGTAACATCATAGAATCTAGGTATTAAGTTAATAAGAGTACTTTTACCACTACCAGTTGAACCAATAATTGCAACTGTTTCTCCTTTATTAGCTTTAAATGATATGTTTTCTAAAACAGATTCATCAGAGTCTGGATATTTAAAACTTACATTTTTAAATTCAATTGTTCCAACTTCTTCTGATTTTCTTACTTTTCCATTTTTAATTTTAGATTTAGTATTTAATACTTCGTTTATTCTATCTGCTGATATTGCAGCTCTTGGATACATTATAAATATCATTGCTAACATTAAGAACGACATTATAACTTGCATAGCATAACTACTAAATACAACCATATTACTAAATAATGTTATTTTATCAGCAAGTAATGCTTTTTCAATAAGAATGCTTCCCATAAAATAAATTGCTAGTGAAACACCATTCATTATTAAATACATCATTGGTGACATTAAACTCATTACTTTTTGATTGAACAATTGTGTATTTGTTAATTTATTATTCACTTTTTCAAATTTATTTTGTTCTGTTTCTTCAGCATTAAATGCTCTTATAACTCTAATACCTTTTAGATTTTCTCTTGTAAGACCATTTATATTATCAATTAGTTTTTGAACTATTTTAAATCTTGGTAAAACTATCATCATAAGAGTAATAACCATAGCTAAAAGTATTAATACTGCTCCACCTGTTATTGCAGTCCATTCGAAACTTTTATTTAATATTTTTCCAATTGCCCAAATAGCTGTTATTGGTGCTTTAATCATCATTTGAAGACCAAATGTTAACATACTTTCTACATTAGTAACATCGTTTGTTGTTCTTGTAATAAGACTGCTTGTTTGAAATTTCTTAATTTCTTCCATTCCAAATTCTTCAACTTTATTAAATAACTTTTCTCTTATATTTCTAGAAAAACCACTAGCAACATTAGCAATTATATAACCTACTACACAAGATGATGCAAAACTTGCAAATGCACAAGTTACCATATATAATCCTTGAACTAATATGTCCTTAATTTCTCCACTTGTTTGTACAAGACTAGTTATTTCGCTCATATAATCTGGTATTTTAAGTTCAAGCCATACTTGAAATATTATAAATATACTCGATATTATAATCATTAAATAATCTTTTTTCTTTAAATTTTTAAATAATTTTATCATCATTTTCTCCCTTCAAATTATTTTGTATTTGTTTAGTTACTTTAAAGAATATTCTTAAATCACTGTCTTTAATATTATTTTTTAATATTTTATTAAATTTAGCTATATTTTCTTGCATTTCTTTATTTATTTTTATTCCATTATGTGTCAATTGTATCTCTTTACTTCTTGCATCTTCTTCTGATGATATGGTTGTTAAAATATTGTTTTTAATCATAGTTTGGATTATTCCAGATATTGTTGATTTTCTAAATGGTAAATCTTTTTCTAAATCTTTTTGATATATTTTTTTATCTTTATTTTTATATAGATATCTAGTTATCATCATTTGAGCTGGTGTTAACATATTTTCACTATTTTTACTATAAGATACTATTTTTCTTACTATAAGATTATCTATTTTCTTTATTTCAGATCCGATGCTTTGCTCTTCCATAATGTTTTCTCCTTTTAGTTCGGTAACTAACTATTATGATTATACTCTACTTATTTAAGTTGTCAATTATATATCTATTTTTTCACAAATATTTTACAAAAAAGAAAGAGGCATATAGCCTCTTAATACGAACATTTCCTTCCATCTTTTTTTCTTCTTATTGCTGAACCTAGCCCTCTTCCAAGTTCTAATGCTAAATTTACAGCTTTTACAATAGCATTAATAATGGTACCGACTGATGTAGCTCCACCTTTTATTTCTTTTAATTCTTCTTCTTTTATCATTTTCTACATTTTAAAGGTCTTAGATATCCATCTACGAGTCCAATAAGAAAAGAAATGATAGTCCCACCTATACCAATAACACCCCAATTAACTGCACCTCCTTTAATTGTTGATAATTCTCTTTCTTCGATCATAACCTTAACTCCTTTCTAATTTGTATTTGTCTTTGAACAATTCTATAATTTCTTTTTTATGTGAAATGTATATTATTGTTTTATCATTGAAATAATTAAATATTTTATTAATTATTTCTATTTCTTCTTCAAAAGATATTTCACTAAGTGCTTCATCTAAAATAATATAGTTACTATTTTTAAGTAAACTTCTTGCTAAAATAATTTTTTGCTTTTCTCCACCTGATATATTAAATCCGTTATCTTCAATTATATATTTATCTCTTAATACACTTCTATTTCTTAAAGTATTTAAATTACATAAATTTATTATATTTTCATACTCACTTTCACTTATATCTCTATCATATATAATATTATTTTTAATACTATCATTATTTATATAACTATTTTGTGATACATATGTAAAACTATTTTGAATAATATTACTATTTATATCTTTTATATTTTTATCATTTATATATATTTCACCTTTATAATTTTTTAAATATTTTAATAATATTTTCATGATAGTACTTTTGCCATAACCACTATTACCATAAATTAAAAATCTACTTTTTGATTTTATATCAAATGAAACATTATTAAATATATAATCAATGTCATTATGTGAATATGATAAATTTTTAATGCTTATATTACCTTCTATTAATTCTTCTGTCTCTGTTTCTTTTTCATTATTTATCAATATCATATCATTTATTCTTCTATATATATTTTTTATATAATCAATTGTATCACTTAAATCTAATAAATCTTTAATTGGTGTAACGAAATATAAAATGATTTGATTAAATAAAAAGAAGTTTCCTAATGATAGGTTTTTATTATTTATTAAGATAGTGCTTAAAAATATAAATAATATATAAGATAAGTCTGATATATGATCTTTAATGATATTTTCTTTATTTATTGAGTTATAATATGATAATTTTGTTTTTGTGTATATTTTATATTTTGTTTGACTTTTTATTATTTGAGGTTCTATAATGTTTAAATTTTTATTTATTTCATAACTGTTAATGTTGTCACTTAATGTTTTATTATATTTTTCTTCATTAATCATTAAGTTTTCATTTTTATTTTTTAATTTTGTTTTATTTAATAATATAATTATAAAATATATTATTAATTCTATTAAATATATTAGAAACAATTTATAGTTAATTATAAGTAGTAATATCATACTAAAAAGTATTAGAAGTATATTTGATAATATAGTAACAATAACATTAATAAAAAGGTCTAAAAAGGTTTTTAAATCATTCATTCTAGATGTTATTTCACTAGATGATTTATTCTTGAAGAATTGATAAGGGAGATAAAATAATTTTCTAATAACATCATTGTTTATATCATTTGATAGTTTATCATTTAATTTAATAATAATTTTATTATTATTAAATGAAAGTATCATTTTAATTATTAATGTTATAAATAATATAATTGTAATTAAAATTAATGTTTTAATATTATAATTTGGAAGTATATAATCTATTACTATAAATGAATAATAATTGAGTATAATTCCTAATAATATAATAAAAATATTAATTACTAATAATTTTAAGAGTGAAAGTTTATTCAACATTAAATATGTTATAAAGATAGATTTATTTTTTTTATAATTATTATTTACTTGTTTTACTGGATAAATAACAATTGTTGTATTTAAATACATTTCTTTAAATAATTCTTTGCTTATTTTAGTTCTATTACTAGATGGATCCATTATCGTTATTGTATTTTTGTTAATTTTATATATAACTATAAAATGTAACATATTGTTTTTATTTATATGACATATTATAGGTAAATTTACTTTATTACTTATTATATCTTCATAACTATAATGATAACCGTAGCCATCAAATCCATAAAGTCTTGAACCATTAATGATATTTAATGCAGTTGTACCTTCTTTGGTTGTTTTCAAATTTAAAGTAACTTCTTCATGTGAGGCCTCGCACCCATAATATTTCATAATGGATAATAAACATGAAGGACCGCAATCTTTATAACCATTTTGTCTTACAATATATTTTTTATTCATCTTATCCCCCTACTATTATTATTCGAAATAAAATTGCAAAACACTTCTTTTTTTTAAAAAATTTTTAAAAAAATTAAAAAAATTAAAAAAGTATTGAATTTCATCAATACTCTGAGACATTATTTCTTATATCTAAATATTTTTTAATACATCTATATTATTTTTTATATCTCTATGTATATAAGAAGCTGAGACTAAAATATCTACACCTACTTCTTTACATAATTTTCCTGTTTCATCATTAATACCTCCATCTACTGATATTAATGTTTTTAGATTTCTTTCTTGTATTTCTTGCCTTAGCTTTTTTATCTTATCAAGTGATTCTTCTATAAAAGTTTGTCCACTTTTTCCAGGATAAACACTCATTACAAGAACTAAATCTAATTTATTAAGATATTGATATATTTTTTCAACATCAGTGTCTGGATTTATTGCAATACCAACTTTAAGTCCATAGTTTTTAATTTCATCAATCATACTATTAACATCTTTAACTGCTTCGTAATGAAATATAATATCATTTGTATTAAGCATTGCATAATCTTCTATATATTTAGAGGGATTATTTACCATTAAATGAACATCTAGTGGTAATGTTGAATTTTTAGTTATTTTAGTTATTTCACTTATTGTCCAGGTTTTATTATCTACAAATTTACCATCCATTATATCTATATGTATATTGTCTGCTTTAGTTTTATCTAATTCTTTTACTATGTCTTGTGGCTTTATTGCACTAGATAATATTGATACATTTATTTTCATTCTTTAACTTCCTCCATAAATTTTAAATAGTTTTCATATCTCCATTGAGGTATTTTACCTTTATTTACTGCTTCTATTATTGAACATCCTTCTTCTTTTATATGAAGACAACTTCTATATTTACAAGGTTTATTAAAGTCATAATAATATTTTTTTATTTCTTTTTTAGGAATATTTAACTCTAATGAACTAAAACCTGGTGTATCTGCGATTAATCCATCATTTACTTCTAATAATTCAACAAGTCTTGTAGTATGTTTTCCTCTTCCAAGTGACTCTGATACTTCACCTGTTTTTAATGAAAGAGATGCATCTATTTTATTTAGTAGTGTACTTTTACCAGTACCTGTTTGTCCACAAAGTGCGACTACTGATGATGCAAATTCTTTCTTTATTTTTGATATACTTGTATTTATATATACTTTTATTCCTAATTTTCTATAATAATTTATATATTTTTTAATATCACTTTTTTCTTTCATAGTTATCATATCTGTTTTTGTAATAACTATTATTGGTTCTATTTGATTTTTATATGCGATAAGTAAAAATTTATCAATTAAATAGCTAGAAAAAGCTGGGATAGAAGTACTCATTACTATTAAAAGTTTATCTATATTAGCAATAAGTGGTCTTTCTAAATAATTCATTCTTGTCTCAACTTTTTCTATTGTTTTTGTATTAATATCTACTATAACATTATCTCCAACTACTGGATTTACTTTCATATTTCTAAGTTTTCCTCTTGTTCTTGTATCAATTATAGTATTATTTTCTAATAGTACTCTATGTATAAATTTATTAATACATATTATTTTACCTTTCATATTACTCCCCTGTGTCATCATCTGTTGGTTCAGTAGTTGGTTCTTCAATTTCCGGAGCTCTTGCTACTGTAATTACAAGTGTAGCCCCTGGTGTAACAAGTGAAGAAACTGCTCTACTTTGTTTTAATATTGTTCCTTCTTTAACTGATGTTGTTTCTTGATATTTAATTTCAAGTTTTAATTCATGTTTTTCTGCGAACTCTTCTATTTTATCAAGAGTATAACCACTTGTAAAGTTTGGATATTTATATTCTATTTTTGGTATATAAATTTTGATAGGACTTCCAAGTTTACTTTTTTCACCAGCAACAGGTTCTGTTTTTAAAACTTCATCTTCTTTTGCTTTTTTACTTTCATCAACTGCTTCTGTTACTATTTCAACATTACATTCACATTGTGCTTCTATTTTTCCTTGAGCAACTAAATAATTTTGACCTATAAAGTCTTCCATTATATATGCTGCTTCACCACTTGAAATATATAGAATTACATCTTTTGGTAATTTATTATTACTACCAATTTCAGGACTTGTTTTAACAACATCTCCTTCTTTTACTACATCACTTGCAATATATTTATATTCACTTGCCACTCCAAATCCAGCATCATTTAACATTTTAGTTGCAACTTGTATTGTTCTATTAGCTACATCTGGTATAATTGCTTCTTTATTATCATCATTAAGTAAAATTACAAGACCTACTGTTAATAATAATACAAGACCTGTAAATATACTTAATATTATTATTAAAGTTTTATTTTGTTTTTTATTTTCCTCTACAAATTCTAGTTCTTTTTCTTTCTTTTCTTTAGGCTTTTTATTTTCTGATGTTATTGTTTCTAGTTCTTTATCAAGAGCCTTTGTTTCTTCTAAGTCATTTTCTGGATATGGATAAACATATCTTTTTTCATCAGTTCTACTAGCATCTAGTGCTGTTTTTAAATCATCATGCATTTCTCTTGCATCTTTATATCTATTTTTAGGATTTTTAGCTGTTGCTTTTATTATTACATTTTCTATTGATTGTGGAATTGAAGAATCAAATTTTCTTACACTAGGAAGTGGTTCTCTTAAATGTTTAAGAGCTATTTCTACTGCATTATCTCCCTTATATGGAAGAAGCCCAGTTAATAATTCATACATCATTATTCCCATTGAATAAATATCACTTCTGATTGTAGAACCTTTACCATTTGCCTGTTCTGGTGGTATATAGTGAACTGTTCCCATAACTGAATTAGTTTGTGTTAATTGAGTAGAATTTAATGCAATTGCAACTCCAAAATCAGTTATTTTAATCATACCATTTGATAAAATCATTATATTTTGAGGTTTTATGTCTCTATGTATAATATAAGCATCATGGGCATGAGCCATGCCATCTGTAACTTGTAACATAATATCAATTACTTCTGTTACTGATAGGTGTCCTCTTTGCTTTAACACTTGTTTTAATGTTTTACCATCTACATATTCCATCACTATATAATATTGACCATCATCTTCTCCAACATCATATATTTCTACTATATTTGGATGTGAAAGACTTGTAGCTGATAATGCTTCTCTTTGAAATCTTCTTACAAATTTTTCATCATTAGCTAAGTCTCCCCTTAGTACTTTAACTGCAACATTTCTATCTAAATAAGTATCGTGTGCTAAATATACATTAGCCATTCCACCTTCTCCAAGTGTTTTAATTATTTGATATCTGTCATTTATTTTAGTACCTTTTACTATCACACTATTCACCACTCATTCTCATATAAGCTATTGTAATATTATCATTTCCCCCACGAGTATTTGCTTTCATTATTAGTTTATCTGCTTTTTCTTCTATTTCAAGTTCATTATCATTTAATACTTTTTCTATTTGTTCTACTGTTAACATATTAGTAAGTCCATCACTACATAAGAATATTCCGTCTACTGTTCTTTCTACATCAAAAATATCCATATCTATAATTTCTGCTGCTCCTAAAGCTTTCATTAGAACATTTTTTTGTGGATGATTTTTTGCTTCTTCTTCTGTAAGTTCGCCATTTTCTAATAATATATTAACTAATGTATGATCTTTTGTTACTTTATAAAGTTTACCTTTTTTCTCTACAAAACCACTTGAATCACCTACATTACCAAATAATAAGAAATCATCTGTTAATATTGAACATACACAAGTAGTTCCAAGACCATTTGCATCAATATGTTCTTCTGCATATTTAAGTATTTTTACATTTATTTCATCTATTATCTCTTTTAACCATATAACAGCTTCTTCTTTTGTACCTATACTTGATAATTCACTAAATCTTTTGCCAAGTTCAGTAACAACAAGAGAACTAGCAATTTCGCCTGCTTTATGTCCTCCCATACCATCTGCTACTACAAGTAAGTATTCACCTTTAAGATTTTTAACTATTGTAACAGAATCTTCATTATGGCTTCTTACTTTTCCTGGATCTGTTTGATAACAAGTTTTCATTTTTCACCTTCTTCGTTTGCTCTAAGTTGTCCACAGGCAGCACTTAAGTTTCCGCCCATCTCTTTCCTTATTGTTACATTTATATTATTTGATTTAAGTATATCATAAAAGCTTTTAATTTTAAAGTCGTTACTTCTTTTCATTGTAAAATTAGATGTCTCATTATAAGGTATTAAATTAACATACATAAGTTTACCTTTTATAAGATTTGCAAGTTCGTGTGCGGATTGATCTGTATCATTTATACCAGCTAACATTATGTATTCTATTGTGACTCTTCTATTTGTTTTAGCTATATAATAATCAAGTGCTTTCATTACTTCTTCTATTTTATAAGCATGATTTATTTTCATGATTTTATCTCTTATTTCATTATTTGGAGCATGTAAACTAATTGCTAAGTTTACACCTGTTTCAAGATCAGCAAATTCATATATTTTTGGTACTAGGCCACATGTTGAGACTGTAAGATGTCTTTGACCTATATTTAACATTTTATTATTTGTAACTACTGATATAAATCTTTTAATATTTTCAAAATTATCAAATGGTTCACCTATTCCCATAACAACTATTGAATCTATTCTAACACCTTCGTATCTACTTACTGCTATGACTTGACCCACTAATTCTTCTAAACTCAAATCTCTTACTTTTTTAAGTCTTCCACTTTCACAAAAAGAGCAACCCATATTGCATCCAACTTGACTCGACACACATAATGAATAACCATAATCATGATTCATAAGAACACATTCTATTTTATTATTGTCCTTAAGACCTAATAAATATTTATTAGCAAGTTTACTAGTTTCTACTTTTAATATAGATAAATCTTCAAAATATAAATTTTCATTACAAAATTCTATAAGTTTTTTACTTAAGTTTGTCATTTTACTAAAATCATATATTTTATGTTCATATATCCATTCTATTATTTGAGTTGCATTATATTTTTTAAATCCATTGTTAACTAAATATTCTTCAAGTTCTTTTAATGTATATGCATATATATTCAATTTAATCACCTTCTAAATTATATCATTATTATATTATTAATGTAAATTAAAAGCCATACTCTGTGTATAGCTTAGTTTGAATATCCTAGTTGTTTTATAAGTGTTGTAACATTTTCTTTATATTCTTCTTCTACATTGGCATATATAAGTGTGTTATCTATTTTATTTAGTAACATATATCTACCATTTGTAGAAATTTTATATTCTGAATTATTATTATTTTCTGTTACTTCTGCTTTATCTAAACTACTTTTAATATTTTCAAATCTTTCTTTGTTTCTGTCATACATTTTTTGAGCTGTTTCACTATCTTTTAATGTATAAAATTCTACTTGATATTGATTTTCTACCGCTGCGACTATTGCTTCTGTTATTCCAGAATTACTTTTAAAATTATTTGTTACATCTTTAGTAGTATATTCATCACTTTCAGCAACTAATTTGAATGAATCTCCACTTATTGGTTTCTTTTCTTCTTCTTTTTTACATGCTGTGAATGTAAATAACATAATTAATAATAATGGTAATATTAGAAATTTCTTATTCATTTTTATCTCCTACCTTACATATTAATATTATCATATTTATATATATTTTTTCAATTAATTTATATGTATTTCTTTTTCAATATTTTATTTTTTTCTTTAGATTTTGTTAGTATTTCTAAACATTCATCATATTGTTTTATTACATGTCTCATTTTCATTGCGATTAAAGCTATTTTTTCTTGGTAACTTTTTAGTTCTTCTTTATATGAAATAGGTTTATCATTTTTAACATGCTCTTTATTTGAAGTTTGATATATTGCATTTACTAACACTGATTGATGAATTTGGTTTTCAGGATCAAATACTGCGACTGATCCAGTCCATCCTTCATAAGCAAAACTCTTATCTGAAAATTGTGTTGGTACATATGTTTTTCCATTACTATTTTTTAGAAAAACACCTAAATTTCCTTTTTCAGGGTGCTCACCATTTGGAAATGTTTGTTCTGATACTTTATCAATAATATTTTTTGTTAATATCATACTTTTATTATCATTTGCTAAAAATACTTCTCTTGCTAATAAATTTAAATCTTCTGCATTTGTAAATAAACCTGCATGGCCACATATTCCTCCTAATGCTCTAGCTTTTGGATCATGAACAATATTAATTCCACTACCATTGCCTGAAACATTATTAGTACTAGGGTTATAACAAGTATAATTCATATTAAGTGGATTTAATAAAAGTATTCTTAATACTTCTTCATATGTTAATTTAATTCCATATATTTCTGACATTCTTTTAGTAAGTGTATCAGCTATAACAATAGCTCCAAAATCATTATATGTATTTATTTCTCTTGTATTATCTATTAAATGAATTGTTTTTAAGATTTCATATGCAGTTTCTGATGATTTTGCTAATGCTATATTTCCATTAGTCCAATATTTTCCATGTAGTCTCATTAGATCATTTAGTGTAAAGTCTTCTAAGTCTTGAAAGTCAGGATTTATATCTGATATTTTACTATCAAGTGATATTATTCCTAAATCATTTGATTTTAGTAGTGCAATTAAAGTAAATAATTTTGTTATAGATGCTACATCAAATATAGTGTTTTCATCTATTAATATATTATTATTTCTTCCAGTTGTTCCACCTATTAATTTAAATGAATAATCATTTTCACCATTTAGTGATGGAATATATGTACAACTAGAAATACCTGAAATTAGGTTTATTCCAAATTGATTTTGTTTTTGAAGGAAATCCAATGTACATTGTTCCATCTCTTTTTCTAATTTTTCTAATTCTGTGTCTAGAAAAGATATTTTTCTTTCTAAAGTTGTTATTGGTCTAAAATATTGATATTTTTCATCGTAGGTTTCTAGTGTTTTTTTTAATTTACCTTGTACTACTTTTTTCATTTAAACCTTCTTATTTTATTCTAAAATTGCTTTTATTCTTCTTACACCTGAACTTGATGCTTCTTCTTTTACTATTTTAAAATGTCCCAGTTCATTTGTGTTTTTAACATGTGGTCCTCCACAAAGTTCTTTTGAAATGTTATTTCCAATTGTATATACAGTTACAATGTCTGGATATTTTTCAATAAACATACATTCTGCTCCTGATGCAATTGCGGCTTCTTTTTTCATTTCTTCTACTTTTACTGGTAGTCCCTCATTAATCCATTTATTTACTAAATCTTCAGCTTGTTTCTTTTCTTCGTCTGATAATTTATGGTCACAACTAAAATCAAATCTCATTCTTTCATCAGTAATATTACTACCTTTTTGATGAACAGTTGGTCCTATTACTTGTTTTAAAGCAGCATTTAAAAGATGAGTTGCAGTATGATATTTAGTTTCAATTTCATTATTTC
The DNA here is from genome assembly GCA_964649575.1 of uncultured Clostridium sp. Taxonomy (GTDB): domain Bacteria; phylum Bacillota_I; class Bacilli_A; order RF39; family UBA660; genus CAG-1000. Next base: position 58,740 of record CAZYRI010000001.1, read on the forward strand.
CACTTAATCCACCTTTAAATTGTCCAGCAGATGCTGTTCTTGATAATTCTTGATGAGCTTTAAACTTTTCTTTGAATCCTTCTTCATCCACTTTAATTCCTCTTTCATTTGCAAGTTCAACAGTTAATTCAATAGGGAAACCATAAGTATCATATAATCTAAATGATGTAGTTGCATCTAAATCTTTATTATCTTTTGTTACTTTTTCAAATTCTCTAAGACCTTTTTCTAATGTTTTATTGAATTTTTCTTTCTCTTGTTTTAATACTTCTAAAACAATGTCTTTATTTTCTTTAATTTCAGTATAATATACTTCATATTTGTCCATTATTAGTGAAGCTATTTGACTTTCCCAATCACTATTAATATCAATATTTAATTTTTTAGCATACCTTATGGCTCTTCTTATAAGTCTTCTTAAAATATATCCTTGCCCTACATTACTTGGTTTAATAAAAGCAGGATCAGCACTTATAAATACTGCTGTCCTTATATGATCTGCAATGATTCTCATACTTGTTTCATTACCTTCATAAGGTAGTGATGATATTTTTGAAATTAAATCTATTACATCTTTCCAAATACTTGATAAATAATTATCATTTACTCCTTCAAGAACTGCTGTTACTCTTTCTAATCCCATTCCAGTATCAACATTCTTTTTAGGTAGTTCTTCTATACTTCCATCACTATTCTTTTTGTATTGCATAAACACATCATTCCAAATTTCAACCCATCTCTCGTCTTCTGGATCAAATTTTTCTGGTATTGGTTCATTGCTTCTAAAATAGAACATTTCTGTATCTGGTCCGCAAGGGCCTGTTTCTCCTGCAATCCAGAAATTATCATCTACTGTTCTTGCTATTCTCTCTTCATTGATGCCTAAACTTAACCATTTATCATGAGCTGTTTTATCAAATGGAATATTGTCTTTTCCGGCAAAAACCGTAACGGCTAATCTTTCTACTGGTATATTAAGAACTTTTGTTAAAAATTCAAAACTCCATTCAATAGCTTCATCTTTAAAATAATCTCCAAGAGACCAATTACCCAACATTTCAAAAAATGTATGATGATATGTATCACCTATAACATCCAAATCATTTGTTCTAATACATTTTTGATAATCACATAATCTTGTCCCATATGGATGAGGTTCTCCCATTAAATATGGAATTAATGGTTGCATACCTGCTGTATTAAATAAAACACTCGGATCATTTTCTGGCACTACTGGTGCACTTGGTATTTGTTTATGCCCTTTCTTAACAAAAAAATCAATGTACAAATCTTTAATATTCATATTTTTCCTCCTACTCTAAATAAAAAAGAATGATACATAAGGAGTCTAAATTAGACGGTACCATCCTTTAATTAACTTGATTATGATAACGGATAATCCGTGAGCTATTAACTCATAAAATGAAAGTAGCTTCAAATAATATTATTGTTAATTTTCACCAAACATTAACTCTCTATAAAATAAATAATCATTTTACTCGTCTTTCAATGTTTGTATTCTAGCATATTTTTATTGTAAATGCAAGTTTTACATTTGTTTTACACTTTTTATCCTATTCGGAAGCCTGGAGCCACACCGTTCCTATCGTAAGCATAGGAGCTATATTGGAAGTAGCCATAATAGTGTACAGCTAAGAAACCGAGATTATAAGTAGAACTGGCGGAGCGGAGCCACCATCTCGAAGCACTAGTGCCGTTCAACTTTACAGCACCACTATAGTTAGAAGTTGTTACTCCTATTTTTTTATAATAATCTAATTGTCTTGTTGTTCCTATTGAAGTGTCATATGATTTATAACTATTAGTTTCAGTATCTTCCCATACTTCTTCTGGTGAAAACAAATATAATTTATCTATGCTTACAAAGTTTCCATCTTCTCGTTCCTCATTTTCAACTATCATGTTTCCATAACTTGATACTACTGTTGTATCTATTATTCCATTCTTTAATTCTGTTGGTAGTGCATTATATATTTCATTATTTACAAATGTTCTCATTGTTGTATTTGGCCATCCACCTACATTATATCCATAATTATAAGTTGTTCCATTATATTCTCCTGCTGGGTTCATTTGATGTGATGTTATTATGTCTGCAAATTCAAGCACGAATCCACATGCTGTTTGTGAAAAACCAGCTGTATTACATTCATCTGGTGTAGATGTATTTGCTATTCTTAAGGTATGTGTCCCATATTCTCCTAAGTCTACTTCTTTTGTATCTCCAACTGTATAATCACTTCCATTACCTGCTTTTACATTTGCTACAATATCTGACCATGAATCTGTTGCGAAGTTAGGTTTTTTATATTCTTCTATACCTAACATTCCATTAAACTTTTTACCTTGATTATAGTTTTGTATTTCTCCTGTTTCTTTAAATGTAAATGTGAAAGTATATTTATGTGTTATTCCACTTTCTATTGTTATATTTGATTTTACTCTATTTGGTCCAATTACTGTTTCTTCTATTCCTTCACATGTTCCTTCTTCTACATCTCCATTTAATCTTTTACATGTTGCACTTATTAACATTTCATCATTTATTATTTCATTTGTTAATTCTTGCCAAATGATGTTATATTCAGTTTCTAATGTACCAGTGTTTTCTACTGTTACTTCTTTTGTTATTGATCCCCCTGGTTTAATATTTTCCATTACTATTTCTTTTGAATCAGTATATGTTAGTTTTAATGTTCCTGCTTCTACTACCATATCTTTACTATCATTATTTCCACTTATACTTGAACTAAAGTATGCATAAGAAAATCCTATTACTGCTAGTAATAAAAATGCTATTATTGTTCCATATAATATTCTTTTATCTTTCATATATTCACTCATCCTTTACTATTATTTATAATAGCATATTTACCCCCCCGACAAGCGAACAAGTGTTCTTTTTATAGATATTCATTATAGATATTCAAAATAATTTATATAAAAATTGTAATTTTTTTGCAAATTTATAACATCAAAAAAGTAAGTTTTCACTTACTAATTTCTATTTTATTGTCCAACTGATGCTTGTGGAGCTTGTGGTGTTTCACTAGCTGGTGGCACTGGTACAGTTGGTGCTTCTGCTACTGTTGGTGCAGGTACAGATGGTGTTTCACCTATACTTGGTGTCTCTCCAATGCTTGGAGTTTCACCTATGCTTGGTGTTTCCATAGTTGTAGGTGCTGGACCAACTGATGGTGATTGGGGAGTTGTTGGAGCCGTTACTTCTGGTGCAACAGTTTGTGGTTCTTCAATCACCAATGTAGGTTGTTCAACAGCAGGTGTCGCTGGAGTTGCTGCAGGTGTATTAAATATACTTTCAACTGGAGCTTCAGCAGGTGCTGTTGGTTGTACTGGGGTTTCTGTAACTGGTGCAACTGGAGAAACTGGTACTGATGTATTTATGTTAACATCAGTTGCTGTTGCTTCTAATCCACTTAAACTTGGCTCTTGTGTAGCAACTGCTGGTGCAGGTGCTGGAGTAACTGTCTCAGCTTGTGGTGCAGTATTTGCAGTTACTGCTGCTGGCACTGGTTGTGGTGGAACATTAGTCGCAGGAACCACCTCAGCATTCTTTTGTTTTTTCTTTTTACCATCTACAATAAATCCTATTAAAGCAAATAATAATATTACCGCTACAATCATAAAGATTAAGTAATTATCTGCTAAAAAATTCAATACTTTGTCCATCATATAAATATCATGTCCTCCTTATTCTATAATATTATTCTAACATCTAATATCAAATATTTCAATACAATTTTTAAATTAAGAAATATTTAACTTTTTTCCTTTTGGTTGAATATGTATCCAAGTATTACCATCATTTACTTTTAATTCACTACCATCTTCTAATGTATAAATTGTTTTGCTTGATCTATCCTTTTTATTCCACTTTATTTTTATTGCTTCTCCATTTGATATATAGTATCCTTCACCACTACCTATATTATATAAATCTTGTCTACCTTTTTTATCTGATTGTATCGTTGAGTTCTCTACTTGATATGTAATTATATTCTTTACTGTGTATTGCTTTTTGGTAATTAAATCTGTATGTTCGCTTCCTCCCATAAACATTTTATAATTCATGTTTTCTTCATCATAAACATATTTTGTTGTTTGATAATCTGAATATACAATTTCTACTGTGTTTGCAATTTTCTTAGTTGAGTCTTTATATTCTACTTTTATTGGACTATATTTTAATAATTGTGTATCAGTTGTATTTCTATATCCTTTTGACTTTATTAACTTATTTATTCTATCCATTGATGTAAATGCTGTATGTTCATATGCTCTATTAAGTGAAGTGTCTCTATAAAATCCCTTTGAATCATACATTCCATTTATATTATTTATTTTTAAACTATTTATGTCACTTAATGCCTGAGGAGAATGTCCATAATGAACAAATATTGCATCATTTTCCATAACATAATCTAAGAAATAGTGTCTCGCACTTCTTATTGATCCTATTTTATCTGTTGTTTGATCTTTATATAAAGCAATTATTCTTGTTATACCACCTTCTGCGATAAGTTCATAAGCAAGATATGCATCTTGAAGCCCAGAATGTGGATAAGCTGCATGATTATTATTTATTGACACAGCTATTGGTCTTGTTTTACTATCTTCATCTATTATTTTTACTTTTGGCTTTACTACATAAATATTTCCAACATTTATGCCGTTTTCCATTGCATATACTAATATTTTTTCATATAAGTTAAAATAATTAAATACAAATACAGAAATACTAGCAAATACTACAAAAAATAATAAATGTCTCCATATTCTTTTTAATCTTCTCTTTTTCATATATTATTCTCCATCTAAATTATATCACATATTCAATCTTTAATAATATTTATTATAATTATATGTAAAGTGTATAAAAAAATACCTAACTCAACGAATTAGGTATAATATTTATTTACTAATTTTTTCTAACATTTTAGATTTTGCTTCTACTGGATTTGCTTTTCCTTTTGATTTTTTCATAACTTGTCCAACTAAGTAATCTAACATATTAGTTCTTCCATTATGATAATCTGTAATTGCTTTTTCATTTTCATTTATAACTTCATTAACTAATGAATCAATAAAAGATGAATCTTCTATTACTTCCATATCATATTTTTTTACTATTTCTTTTGGAGTTAACTTTTCTTCAAGCATTTTTGTAAATACTTTTTTAGCTTGGTCTGATGATATTTTTTTATCGTTAACTAAGTTTACTAATTCTACTATCATAGTTGGTCTTATAAATATATTATCTATTGTTATTTCATCACTTTTATTTATTTCACCAAGTAATCTAGTTGTTATCCAGTTACAAGCTATTTTTGGTTCGCAATTATTATTTACACATTCTTCAAAGTAATCTGATATTTTTTTATTTTTTACAAGTACACCTGCATCATATTCTGAGAGAGAATATTCTTCCATATATTTTTCTTTTCTTTCGTTTGCTAACATTGGTATTTGTAATTTAATTTCTTCAATTAATTCTTTTGTTATTTTATATCTTGGAATATTTGGCTCTCTAAAATATTTATAATCAATCGCATCTGCTTTACTTCTCATATGAATTGTAGTGCCACTTTCGTCATCCCATCTTCTTGTTTCTTGCACTACTTCATTATATCTACCAGCAGCTTTTAATTCTGATTGTCTTTTAATTTCATATTCTATTGTTTTTCTAATCGCATCAAAACTATTTACATTTTTAACTTCTACTTTTGTGCCAAATTCAGTGTCATCTTCATTCATTATGGATACATTTACATCAGCTCTTATTTGTCCTTTTTTAGTATCACATTCTGAAATATCAGTATATTCATAAATACTTTTAATATGTTCTAAGAATGCTAATGCTTCATCTGCACTATAAAGGCAAGGTTCTGTTACTAATTCTAAAAGTGGTACTCCTGCTCTATTATAATCAATTGTTGATGTGTTGTAGTAGTGGTCAAGTGATGCTGCATCTTCTTCTAAATGTATATCGTGAATTAATACTTCTTTTTTAGTACCTTTAACATCTATTGTTATTTTTCCATCTACTCCAACTGGGTTATAGAATTGAGTTAATTGATATCCTTTTGGAAGGTCTGGATAATAATAATTTTTTCTATCAAATTCCATATATTCTGGTATCTTACAATTTAATATTGTTGCCATCATTATAGCTTTTTTAACACAAGTTTTATTAACAACTGGAAGTGTTCCTGGAAATGCCATATCTAGTGGTACTACATTTGAATTAGCAAGTTTGCTAAAACTATTTCTTGAATTTGAAAATACTTTTGTATTTGATTTCATTTCGCAATGGAATTCAAGACCTATTACTGCTTTATATGACATTATTTCACCTCCTTTGCGATCATGTTTTTATAGTCCATGTTACTTTCTAATGCAAATGCTATATTAAGTACATTTATATCATCTTTAATAGAACCAGTTATATTTACTCCAACTGGTAGGTTATTCACAAAACCATTTGGTATTGTTATTGATGGAAAACCACCAAAATTACCTATTTGTAAATGTTCTTCTAAAATATTATTTGAAGATGATAATTTATTTTTAGATTCCTCAATATATTTAGCTGGGCCACTACCTACTGGTAAAATAAGTCCATCATATTTACTAAACATTTCATTCATTTTATCTACAATTAATCTTCTCACTCTTTTAGCATTCATAAAATATTTTTCTTGATTTTCTTTTTGAAGTACATAAGAACCAATTACAAATCTTCTTTTTATAAGTGGACTAAATCCTTTTGTTCTATGGTCTTTCATTATTTCAAATGGAGTTTGTCCTTCGCCTCTTGGTCCAAAACTTATTCCTGTTAAGTTAGACATATTACTTGTTGCTTCTGCACAAGATATTACTACATAAACAGATGGAATAGCATCTAGTAATTTTTTATCAAAGCTTTCTTCTTTTACCTCAATACCAAGATTTTTACATAATTCTAATGTTTTATTAAAGTTTTCTAAGTGCTCTTTTAATTCATCACTTGGGTTTTCATAATTATTAACATCAACTATTTCTTTTATATAGAATAGTTTTTTACCTTTAACATTTTTATTTAAATTTTTATAAAGATTAATATTGCTTGAGTCCCAAGAAGTCATGTCTTTTGGATCTATGCCTTTCATAGCATCAACAGCAATTGCTGCATCTTCTACTGTTCTTGATAATACACCTACTGTATCAAGTGAGCAAGCAAATGGAAAAAGACCATATCTTGAAATCATTCCATATGTTGGCTTATATCCAACTATTCCACAATATGCAGCTGGCTTACGAATTGAGTCTCCTGTATCGCTACCAAGAGCAAATGGATAACATCCTGAGGCTACTGATGCAGCACTTCCAGCTGAACTTCCAGCTGTCATTCTTCTATAATCCCAAGGGTTGCGAACAATACCTGTATGCCCAGTTGTTCCAGTTCCTCCCATTCCTAGTTCATCTAAAACTGTTTTTGAAACAGGAACTGCACCTTTATTTTTTAGATTTAATACAGCAGTTGCATCAAAAAATGGAACATAATCTTTTAATGTATTAGAACTTCCTGTTGATAAAATATCTTTTGTTGAAAAGTTATCCTTTACACCAAATGGAATACCGCTTACTAATTCATTTGTTATTTCACTTTCTTTAGCGGCATCAATAATAGTCACAAATGAATTGGTTTTTTCTTGTATACTATGGCATTTTTCTAATGATTCTTTTACTAATTCTTTTGAAGTAATTTTTTTGTTTAATAATTCTTCATGTAATTCTTTAATATTCTTAGTTATCATTATCCCACCACCTTTGGTACTTCTACTTCTCTACCTTCATATTGATCACAATTTTTTAATAACTCGTTGATAGGAATTTCATCTCCTATTTCATCATCACTTCTTAAATCTTCAATTGTCATTTCAAATGGAAAACTAAGTGGTTCAATATTTTTAATATTTGGTATTTCATTTATTAAGTTCATACTTTTTTCTATTTCATCAAATTCTTCTTGTATATTTGTTCTTTCTTCTTCTGTTAAACCTATAAGTAATTTATCTGCATAATCATCTATCATTTCTTTTGTGAAATTACTCATTATTATTCCTCCTTCTAGTAGTCACAGTTATTTGGTGTTCTTGGATAAGGTATTACATCTCTTATGTTTTCAACACCTGTTAAATACATTATAAGTCTTTCAAAACCTAGACCGAAACCAGCATGATAACATCCTCCGAATCTTCTAAGGTTTGTATACCAATCTAAGTTTTCAAGAGGTATATTCATTTCTTTCATTCTACTAATTAGTTTGTCGTAATCATCTTCTCTTTGACTACCACCAATTAATTCTCCTGAACCTGGTACTTCAAGATCCACTGCAGCTACTGTTTCATTATCGTCATTTAATTTCATATAGAATGCTTTAATATCTTTTGGCCAATCTGTAATAAATACTGGTCCATTAAAGTGTTCTGTTATATATTTTTCATGTTCTTTGGCAATATCTTCACCATATTCTGGCTTAAACTCAAAATCAACTTTAGCGGCTTTTAATAAAGTAATAGCTTCTTTATGTGTAATTCTTACAAATTTACTATTTAACACTTTATTTAATTTATCTTTTAATCCTTTCTCTACAAATTTATCAAAGAAATCTATTTCAAGCGGACATCTTTCCATAACATATTTGATAATATATTTCAACATTTCTTCTTCTATGTCCATTATTCCATTCATATCACAGAATGCTATTTCTGGTTCAATCATCCAAAATTCATTAGCATGTGTTTTTGTATTTGAATTTTCTGTTCTCATAGTTGGACCAAATGTATATATTTTTTTATATGCTAGAGCAAAAGTTTCTCCATGAAGTTGGCCAGAACCTGTTATATATGTTTGTTTACCAAACAAATCCTTCTTAAAATCAACTTTTTTATCTTCTCCTAGAGGCAGATTGTTCATGTCAAATGTAGTTATTTTGAACATTTGTCCTGATCCTTCGCAGTCTGCTCCTGTTATAATTGGACTATGAAAATATACATAGTTATTATTTTGAAAATATTCGTGTATTGCTTGTGCTGCTACACTTCTTACTCTATAAACTGCATTAAAAAGATTTGTTCTTGGTCTTAAATATGCTAATTCTCTTAAAAATTCTCTTGTGTGTCTTTTTGGCTGAATTGGATAGTCTTCTGGACAATCCCCTAATATTTCAACTGATTTTACTTTCATTTCATGACTTTGGCCACTACCGACAGACTTAATAATTGTTCCATTAACTCTTATAGCAGAACCAACTCTTATTTTACTAATTTTATCAAAATCTGATAATTCTTTATCATATACTAATTGTAAATTTTGAAAATATGTTCCATCATTAAAATCAATAAATCCAAAATTAGATTGATTTCTATTATTACGAACCCATCCTTCTAATACTACATCTTTGTCTTCATAGTCTTCTATTTTTTTAAATAAATCTTTAACATCCATATAATTTCATCTTCCTTTCTTTAATAAAAAAAGGAATGGTAAAAGGAGTCAAAATGACGATTACCATCCCTTATTTATCTTAATTTTTATAACGGTTTACCCGAGAATATTTATTTTAATTCAATATTCCACTCAGTGGTGTTATTCATATACTTTGTTTTATTAGTTTTCACCAGCCACTAACTCTCTTTAAAACTCTTATATATTACTTCTCCACATCAAAGATTTATGAGCCAATTATACTACTCATTTTTTTGTTTGTCAAACTAACAATTAAATAGATTCTTCAAACAAATGACGAATATTATTATTAAAATAATAATTGGTAATAGCCATTTATATATTAGCATTGAATCTCGGAACCAATTAAAGTGTGAGCCTTTATTATTATCTTCATATATTGTATCTATATCTACACACTTAATATTGATTTTATTTTTTGCTAAGTTATAAAGAAAATTCATTTCATATTCATATCTATTACCTTTTGTATTTAAACATAAATTTTTGTATTTTATATTTATACCTCTTAATCCTGTTTGAGTATCTTTTAATGTAATACCTGTTTTAATTTTAAAAACAATTGAAGAAAATTTATTACCAAACTTACTACTAAATGGTACAGTTTTTTTATTAAAATTTCTTGTTCCTAAAACTATATCATTATCTTTTAATAACTCTTTTATTTTTAATACATCTTTTGGTTTATGTTGAAGATCAGCATCTACCGTTATAAAAGCATCAACATTTGTTAATTCTTTTATTCCTGTTTTAATGGCTTGTCCTTTTCCTTTGTTAATACCATGATATATTATTTTTACTTTATTTAGTTCTTTGTATACTTTTTTTGTTTCTTCTGTACTACCATCATCAACTATTAAAATATTATCAAAATCTTTTTTTAATTCATTTACAAGTTTTATTATTTTTTCAGTTGGATTATATGATGGAATAATAATTGCTATTTTCATGTTATTCTCCTAGATATTTTTTTAATGTTTCTTCTAGTTCTTCTTTTTTAAGTGGTTTAGATATATAATCATTAAATCCCTCTTTTAGATATTTATCTTTTGATGTACTTAAAGCATCTGCTGTAAAAGCTATAACTTTTGTATTAAAATTATTATTCTTTTTTAATTCTTTTAATGTATCAATACCATTTATATCTTTCATTATTATATCCATAAATATAAGATCATATTTTTCATTATTATTTATCCTATCAATACATTCTTTACCATTTTTACATGATACTAAATTTATATTATATTTAGTGAGTAATCTTGTTAATATTTTATTATTAAGTTCATCGTCATCTACAAGTAATATTGTTTTATTATTATAAATTGCATTATTTTCTTTTATATTATTATTTATTTCATTTGATATTTTTTGTGGTATTTCTATTGTAAACACACTACCACTGCCATAATAACTTCTAACATTAATTGTTCCATTCATTAAATATATTAAGTCTTTTGATACTAATAGACCTATACCATCTCTATCTACTGAACTATTTATATCATTATCTATTTCTTTTTTGCTAAATATTTTATTTAAATCTTCACTTTTAATACCTATTCCAGTATCTTTTACTTCTATTTGTAACTTGCAAATATTATTTTCAATTATAGTATTTATTGTTAGTGTAATAGTTCCTTTTTCTGTATATTTAAATGCATTAGTAAGAAGATTATTTATTATTTCTTTTATTTTAGTTTTATCACCATATAGATTATTAGGTGTGTTTTCTGATATTGAATATTTAAATATAACATCTTTTTTATTTGACATTTTTTTATTTAAAATAATTAGTCTTTCTACTTCTTTTCTTATATCATAATTTTTTTCTTTTAATTCAAGTTCTTTATTTTCTATTTTATTTATATCTATAACATTACCCACTAAATCAATTAATGAGGAAGATGCTTCATTTAAATCATCTATTGTTTCTTTTATTTCGTCTGATAAATTTTCTCTATGCATACTCATATATTCAATAGAATTGATTATTGATGTAAGTGGTGTTCGTAGTTCATGTGATATATTATTCAAAAAATTTGTTTTATTCATATCTTTTTTTAGTGCTGAAAGTCTAAGTTCATTTATCAAATTATATTCTTTTATAGATGGACTTTCTATATAAAGATATATTAAATATATTATGAGTAACATTATAGTTGTTGATATTTCTAAATTAATGTATTTAATTTGTAATATTGTTAATATAAGTAGTAGTATTAATATATAAATAATACTTGTTGATTTAGTTAACTTTAAATATTTTTCTTTAATTATAGTTCTTATTATTGATATAGTATTTATTATTAATATAGATATACTTAATATTAATAAACTTTTATTTGATATTGATATTAACAATGAAATAAAAACAAATAATATAACTTCTATTACATAAAATAACTTATTATTTTTTATATTTGTTATTGTATAAACATAAGAATTTAATATTAAATACCAAGATAATATAAATATATAATATAAGTTTGTATATATGCCTATTATAACTGAGTTTGTTTTTATATAATCAGTTAGTAATAATATTACTATTTCTAAGATATAACCTATTAATACAAAAAGTGATAAACATAAAAATGTATTTCCTGATTTTAATTTGTTATTTCTTTTTAATTTAAAATTTATAAGTAATGATAATAAAAATACTATTCCTGTTGTTAAATATATTAGTTTCATAATTACCTCTCTATTATATATTATTATACCATATTTTGATAATTAAAAAAGATATAGAAAATCTATATCTTAAATTCTTCAAAGAAATCACTCATTGTTAATTGTTCTCTTGATTCTTTTTTAGGTGTTTCTTTCTTTTCTTCTTTCACAGTAATTTCTTCTTTTATTTCTGTTTTTGTAGTATCAATTTTAGTAATATCTTTAAGTCTACTTACTATAAATATGTCTTCAATATTCTTTTTAGTTATTAAACTTCCTGTACTTAGTTTATCCATTATATTTATATCACTTGATTTCATATAGCCAATGCTTCCATCAAGTATTCCAAATATTGTTTTACTATTAGTATTATAGCATCTAAATAAATTATATTGTTTTGTTTTAGGACTCTTAATAATTAATGATCCTTTTTTAGCTCTTGTTGTTTTTTGGATTTCTTCAACTTTTATTCTTTTAGCTGTATTTCTATCTGTAAATACTGATATATATTCTTTTTCAGGATTTACATTGAATGTTCCAATTACTTCATCATTGTTTCCTAAATTGATTGATTTAACACCACTTGTTCTAAGACCAACTAATGGTATTTCATTAGTATTATATTTAAGGGCATAACCTTCTTTTGTTACTACTATTGTCTCGTCATAGCAATTATTACTTACTGCGATTACTTCATCATTATCTTTAAGTTTAAACATAGCTATTGGCTTAGAATATCTTGATACTTCAAAATCTTTTAATGTCATTCTTTTAACCATACCATGTTTAGTAAATGCTGTAATTATAGTATTATCAAATTTAGAAACTCCGAATGATTGTATTATCTTTTCTCCATCACTTACTTTTATATAATTAGATATATGACTACCAATATCTTTATATTTAGCTTCATTAATATCTCTTACTGGTAAATATAAATAGTTACCTAAGTTAGTAAATAATAATATTGTATCAATATTATTAATTTTAAAGAAGCCCGTTATATAATCATTTTCTCTTACTCCTGGGTATTCATTAGGGGTAGCATTATAAGACTTTAATGATACTTTTTTAACATAACCACTATTAGATATACAAACTATAAAATCTTCTTTACTTATCATATCAAGTGTATCTATTTTTATTTCACTTACTTCATCTTTTATAGTAGTTCTTCTAGGATCAGCATATTCTTTTTTAATACTTCTTAGTTTATCTTTTATAACAGATAATAATTTTTCTTCACTAGATAATATTTCTCTAAAATATGCTATTTCTTTTGTAAGTTCTTCAAATTCATTTTTAAGTTCAGTTACATCTGTATTTGTTAATTTATATAGCTGCATCATTACAATAGCTTCTGCTTGTGCATGAGTAAATTCATATTCATGCATTAAGTTTTCTATTGCATCACTCTTATTTTTACTTTTTCTTATTGTTTTAATAACTTCATCTAATATATCAAGTGCTTTAATAAAACCTTCAATAATATGAATTTTCTTTAAATCAACATCTAAATCAAACTTAGTTCTTTTGATTACCACTTCTTTATTATGAGCAATAAATGCATCTAATATTTCTAATATACCTAGTGTTTTTGGTGTTCTATTTACTATTGCTACCATATTATAGGCATAATTAACTTGTAAATCAGTATTTTTAAGTAAATAATTTATTATTAATTCTTTATTAGCATCTTTTTTTAGTTCTATGACTATTCTAAGTTCATCATTTCTATCTGATTCATCTCTTACTTCAAGTATTCCATCTATTTTTTTATCAAGTCTTATTTCTTCAATTTTACTAATAATATTTTTCTTAATAGTGTCATATGGAATTTCTGTTATGATTATTTGATTTTTGCCTTTTGTATTTTCAAATTCATATTTAGCTTTAACTACAACTTTTCCTTTTCCTGTTGTATATGCTTTTATTAATGCATCCTTTCCTTCAACTACACCACCAGTTGGGAAGTCTGGGCCTTTTACTATATCCATAATAGTATCTAATCTACAATTTGGGCTATCTATTCTTTTAATAGTTGCATCTATTACTTCACCTAAGTTATGTGGTGGTATATTTGTTGCATATCCAGCACTTATTCCTGTTGAACCATTTACTAAAAGGTTAGGAAAATAAGCTGGTAATACAGTTGGTTCGTAACTATAATCATCAAATGTTAAAGCCATTTCAACTGAATCTTTATCTATATCTTCCAAAAGCACATTACTTATTTTAGCAAGTCTTGCTTCTGTATAACGCATTGCGGCTGGTCCATCTCCATCTATTGAACCATTATTACCTTGCATATCTACTAAAATTACTCTTTGTTTCCACTTTTGGCTAAGTCTAACCATCGCATCATAAACAGATGTATCTCCATGTGGATGGTAATTACCTATAACATTTCCAACTGTTTTAGCTGATTTTCTTGTTTCTTTGTCATAGGTATTTTTATCTTTATACATTGAATAAAGTATTCTTCTTTGAACTGGTTTAAGTCCATCTCTTACATCTGGAAGAGCTCTATCTTGTATGATATATTTAGCATATCTACCAAATCTCTCACCCATTATTTCTTCAAGAGCGAAATCATTTATTTTTTCAATAATTGTTGTTTCTTTTTCTTTTGCCATTATTTTGATCCAGCTCCTTTATAATCATCTTCAAGTGTAAATTCTACATTTTCTTCTATCCATTCCTTACGAACTTCTGAGTCATCTCCCATAAGAACACCAACCCTTTTTTCAGCTAATGCTTTATCATCAATTCTTACTTTAACAAGAGTTCTATGTGCTGGATCCATTGTTGTTTCCCATAATTGGTCAGCATTCATTTCACCAAGTCCCTTATATCTTTGAATTGTATATTTACCTTTAAATGTATTTTTAAATTCATTTAGTTCTTCATTAGTATTTATATATTTCTTATCTTTATTATATTTAACTAAATATAATGGTGGAACTGCTAGATAAAGCATACCGTTCTCAATTAAATCTCTCATCCATCTATAGAAGAATGTAAGAAGCAGTGTTTGAATATGTGCTCCATCATCATCAGCATCGGTCATTATTATTACTTTTCCATAATTTGATTCTGTATAATCAAAGTCTGCTCCTACACCTGCTCCTATTGCATGAACAATTGTATTTATTTCTTCATTTTTAAATAAATCTGCTACTGTTGATTTTTCACAGTTAATTATTTTTCCTCTTAATGGTAGTATTGCTTGATGGCATTTATCTCTACCACTTTTAGCTGTACCACCTGCACTGTTACCTTCGACTATGAATAGTTCATTTTTATGATACTCTTTACTTTGAGCAGGTGTTAACTTACCAAGTAATACTTTTTCAGATTTACCTTTTCCTTTTCCAGCTCTTGCTTCTGCTCTTGCTTTTCTAGCGGCCTCACGAGCTAATTTACTTTTTAATGCTTTATCCATTATTGCAGTAGCAGATTCTTTATTTTCTTCTAAGTAATATGATAGTTTTTCATATACTATACTTTCTACTACTGTTCTTGCTTGTGGTGTTCCTAATTTACCTTTTGTTTGTCCTTCAAATTGAAGTAAACTTTCTGGTATTTTCAAACTAATTATTGCTGTTAAGCCTTCTCTTGTATCACTACCGTCAAGTCCTTCTTTGCTTTTAAGTAAACTATTAGCTCTTATATATTCATTAAATACTTTTGTAAGAGCTGTTTTAAAGCCTACTTCATGAGTACCACCATCAACAGTTTTAACATTGTTAACAAAAGACATAATATTTTCATTATATGAATCAGTATATTGCATTGCAATATCTACTTCTAAGCCATTCTTTTCACCACTGAAATTTATAACTTTTTGAAGCACTTCTTTTCCTTCATTAACATATTCCACAAAAGATACAAGACCATTATCATAACAATATGTACTATGTTTATCATCTTCTTCATCTATAACTTCCATTGTAAGACCATTTATAAGGAAAGCACTTTCTTGCATTCTTTCACATATTGTTGTATAGCTAAATCTAGCATTACCAAATATTTCTTCGTCTGGAAAGAATTCAACTGTTGTACCTGTTTGCTTAGTTGTACCTATTTGTTTTAAGTCTTTGTCTAATTTACCACCATTTTTAAATGAGATTTCACATATTTTTCCTTCTCTACAAATAGTTACTTTCATCCATTTTGATAGTGCATTAACAACAGAAGAACCTACTCCATGTAGTCCTCCTGATACTTTATAACCATCTGTTTCAAATTTTCCACCTGCATGTAATACAGTATAAATAACTTCTGGTGTTGATTTACCTGATGAATGTTTTCCAATTGGTACTCCACGACCTTCATCACTAACTCTTACACTACCTGTTTTTGTAAGTGTTACTGTTATTTTTTTACCGTATCCATTTATAGCTTCATCTATTGCATTATCAACAATTTCCCATACTAAATGATGTAGTCCCCTTTTATCAGTAGAACCAATATACATACCAGGTCTTTTACGAACAGCTTCAAGACCCTCTAATATTTTAATTGATTTTTCATTATATTCTGCCATAATCACCTAATCTCCATAAATTATTATACAAAAATAAATAAAAAGTGTAAAGAAATGGTTTACACTTTTCATTGTTAATAAATTTACACTTTCTGAATTGATATAAATATTAATACTTATAAATCCATATACTCTACATCTTTTTTAGCGGCTAATTCTGTTGTAAACTTACTTTCAGCTTGTTTTGGTTCTTCTTTTTCTTCTTTTATCATTTTTGAAGGTTCTTTTAATTCAATTGGTTCATATATATTTTCTTCTTTTGACATAGCTCTTTCTTTTTCCATTCCAAGTAAGTCAACTTTATTTGCTTTATACGGTCCTACCTCTTCCATTAAGTCTAAATCACTTTTAAATACTGAGTCAACAATCGGACCTTCATCTACCACTTGATTATTTTCAGCTTGTATTTCTTCTTGTGTCATTAAGTTAATACTTTCATCTTTAGCATTATCTAATGCTTTAAAATATTCTTCATCACTTATTTTATATTGCTTATCACTAACAAATAAAAGAGGATAAAAACATATAGGTAAAAATACTAGTCCCATTTTAAATCCAAAGCTTGTATTAAATACTGTTCCAAGTTTATAAGATAAGATTGATAAAACTATTATATTAAATCCAGGAACAAAAAATAATATGCCATAAAATATTGACATATCCACTATTTCTAATAATGTAAATAAATTTATCAGTGGATAATATACAGTATTTTCCCCTTTATGTGCTTTTTTAAATATATTTTTTCCTCCTAACATTAAGAGTATTGATCTTGTAAATGTTATACCTAATATTATAAAAACTATAGTTACAATCATATTTATTGATGATGGTGACATATTTTTTCCTCCTATTTTCTATATATATCATACAATATTGAGTATTTTTTTTCAATATTTAATAAAAAATATGTTTTTTTTAAAAAAAATAGTTGCTTTTTTCTAAAAAATAGTATATTATTAAGTAGTCAGTTTTAATTATGACTTTAATTAAACAGATGGGCTTGTAGCTCAGGCGGTTAGAGCGTTCGTCTGATAAGCGAAAGGTCGATGGTTCAAGTCCATCCAGGCCCACCATTTTATATGAATGGCCCGTTGGTGAAACGGTTAACACACACGCCTTTCACGCGTGCATTTATGGGTTCAAATCCCGTACGGGTCACCAGTTAGAATTAAACTTCCTTTATGGAAGTTTTTTTATTGGGATTTGAACCTAAAAAGTTATTATAAAAAAAAGAAAGCTTAACTTTCTTAATCACATGTATATGTTTTACTATGTTCCTTTATATCATCAATAGTTACTGTTCTTTTGAATTCATCATAAGAAGCAGTTGTTTCTATATAAAATTCATCATTATATGCTTTTACTGATGTTATTTTTCCATCTTTTACTTCAATACAATAATCTAAACTTTGTGTTAATAAATCAAGTTTTGGACCTTTTATTGAATTAGCTCCTTTGAACTCTTGATTTCTGATTGCTGCGGCATCCATTTCACTTTTTGTTTCTGTATATAATTTACCAACTTCATTTAAGAACATATCTTTTTTTGATTTAAAATAATAATTTATTACTCTTGGAACAACTAATGTTACTAAAACTGCTAATATTGCTATTACTGCAAGTACCTCAATTAATGTAAAACCTTTTTTATTCATAATTACACCTATCTTTCTTATTAATGATAACATATATGATTATAAATTAAAAGAAGAGATGCAATTACATCTCTTTTATCTTGGATACTAAATCTTCTATTCTTACTAATTCTTGGTTACCTGTTATCATATCTTTTAATGTTACTGAATTTTCTTTTAATTCATCTTCTCCAATGATTATTACTTTATCAATATTTTCACGGTTAGCAATTCCCATTGCTTTTTTTAATTTAATATTATTTAATTCAGTTAATACTTTTATATTATTTTTTCTTAACATATTAGATATTTCAAATAAGTATTTATCATTATTAAATGAGTAAACATATACATCATATTTCTTTAATTCTTGCATTGCTTTTTCTTTTAATAATGCATAAATAGGTTCTAATCCAAATGACATACCAATAGCTGGATATTCATTACCATTGTGTAGGAAATTAGTGATAATTTTATCATATCTTCCTCCCCCACCTAAGGCTGACTTAAACTCTCCTGTGCTATCAAATACTTCCCAAACTGTTCCTGTATATATTTCTAACCCTCTTGCTAAGAATGGTTTAAATACACATAAATCTAAATTTAACTCTCTTATTAATTTATTTAAACTATTAAGCTCATTTAAACCTTCTGTTAGTAATTCTACTCCTGTATCTGATAATTCTTCTGTTAATTCTTCTAAACTATATTCAAAATATCTAAACACTTCATCAACTATTTCTTTTGATGAACATTCTTCTAATTCACTTTCAATGTCATCTCTTTTTAGTTTATCTAGTTTATCAATATATGTTATAAATGCACTTATTTTATCTTTTGGAACTTTTACATATTCAAGTAATCCACTTAGGAATTTTCTATTGTTATATCTTATTTCTACTGGAATATTAAATTCTTCAAATACTTCTTTAACCATTGTAAAATATTCTATTTCTGCATATGGTGATTCTACTCCACAGGCATCTACATCACATTGATAAAACTCTCGAGCTCTTCCTAGTTTAACAGGTCCATCTCTAAACACTTTACCTATTTCATATCTTTTAAATGGTAAAATTAAACCTTTGTTCATTCCAATTACTTTTGAAAATGGAACTGTTAAATCATAACGAAGTCCTATATCTCTAAGCCCTTGGTCTTTAAATTTATATACTTCTTTTAATATTTCTGCTCCGCCCGCATATTTACTAGCTAATAAGTCATAGTAGCATAATATTGGTGTTTCAAGTGGTAAAAAACCATATAATTCAAACTTCTTTTTTAAGGTATCAGTAATTCTATTTCTAATGATTTGTTCTTCAGGAAAGAAATCACTAGTACCTTTTAAATTCATTAATTTAAAATCTTCATTCATTATCTTTTTCTTCCTTCACTATATTCTTCTTCATAATATATGTTATCTCCATAAGAATTGTATAATTTACTATTATAACTTCTCTTAAATTCTTCTTCTATAATTATTAATTTAGTAAGTAATGCTTTATATTCACTTTCTAACATATATTCTTTATATTTATTAATTATTATTCCTTTTAACTTATTTAATTCGTCTAATACTAAACCTGTATCTTCATCTGTTGTACCATCATCATTTAGTATTTTAATCATAAATTTTATAACACGATCTATTTTTCTATTTATTCTTTTTCTTATGTATGATTCACATAAATCTGGATCAATTAAAATAATTTTATCTGCCTTTATAGTTAAATCTTTTATATTATTTTTAGGAGTAATATTCAAACCAACTATATTAACATTGTAATACATTAATTTTTTATTTTCTCCTTTATGCTCTATCACATATTTCATACATATCACCTATAATAAATCTTTTCTATATTTTTGTGTTATTCTTTTTCTTTCACTTTCCCTATATTCATTTATTAGTTTATGGTTACCATTTAATAAAACTTCTGGTACTTCCATACCTCTAAATTCCCTTGGTTTTGTATATACTGGATAATCAAGTAAATTATCATTAAAACTTTCATATTCAAGACTTGTACTTGTTATTACTCCATCAATTAATCTTACTACTGAATCTGTAATCATCATCGCTGGTAACTCTCCACCCGTTAAGATAAAGTTTCCTATTGATATTAATTCATCTGCAAGTGTATATATTCTTTCATCAAATCCTTCATAATGACCACATATTATTATTAAATGTTTTTTATTTTTTAACTCATATGCTTTACTTTCATTATATGTTTGACCTCTTGGTGTTAATAGTATTACCGTTGAATCATCTGTTTTAATGCTTTCTACTGCATTAAACACTGGTTCACACATCATTATCATCCCACCACCACCACCAAATTGATAATCATCAACCTGATTGTTTTTATATGGTGTATATTTTCTTATGTCTATTATGTTTATTTCTACTTTTTCTTTTTCAATAGCTCTTTTTATTATACTTTCTGTTAAAAAGCCATCGAACATATTTGGAAATAATGTTAATATATCTATTCTCATAAAAATACTCCTATATCATGAAAATAAATACTTTTATTTTCCTTATCTATTTTTGTTATGAAATTTTTGTTATAAGGAACCAATTTATCATTAACTCTTAACATATTATTTCCATTATCGCTTCTATATTCAGTTATTTTTCCAACTAATTTATCATCATTATAAACATCCATATTAAGAAGTTCACTTATAAGTATTTCATCATCTTTAAGTTTTAAATCTTCTTCATTTATATATACTTTATTGCCTTTATATTTTAACACATCATTTATATTATCTATGCCCTTGAATTTAACCATATCAAATTGCTTATGTTTTCTATATGTATCAATAGTCTCTTTATTCTTATTTTCTCCAATATAAAGAAAAGTGTTTTCTTTAAAAATTTTATCTTTAAATTCAAAATCACTTATTATTCTCACTTCGCCCTTAAGGGCATGTGTGTTAACAATCCTTCCTATAAATATGTACTTAATCATAAAATAACCTCTTTTTATTTATATAAATAATATAATATTATAGCACTAGATACTCCAACATTTAAACTTTCACATTTTGGATTCATATCTATTCTGACTACCTTGTCACAAAGATTTAATATATTTTCTTTAATACCATTTCCTTCATTTCCAAATATTATAGCAAATTCATCATTTTTTTCAAGTTTTTCAAGTGAAAACGATGATTTTAATGATGTACCAATTACTTTTATATTTTTCTCTTTTATTTTTTTTATCAATTCTTCTATATTGCCAATAATAATATTAGTGTTAAATATCATACCTCCTGTACTTCTTAATACTTTTTCATTATATGGATTTACTGAATCATTTGAAAATATTATTGTGTCTATGTCAAAAGCTACTGAATTTCTAATTATAGTGCCAGCATTTCCTGGATCTTGTATTCCATCTAATATTAATATCTTTGTTCCTATTTTATTATTGTTTTTTATTTTCGAAACTCCAAGCAATCTTGGTGTACTTTTTAAATCACTTATACTTTTCATTACATCAAGTGTTACAGTATCATAATTAAATTCATAATTGCAATTATATCCATCTAGAACATATAATTCTACTAATAAATCATTTTTAATAGCTTCTTCTACTAAATTTTCTCCTTCAATAACAAATAATTCTTTTTGAAGTGAATACTTTTTGTTTAATAGTTTTCTTACTTCTTTTATTCTATTGTTATCCTTTGATGTTATTAACATATTATTCCTCCTTTAACACTTTTGTACTTTCTTTATAATCTGGTTTATATTTTTTTACAATATCCCAAAATTTTTTTGAATGATTAAATTCTATTAAATGTGATAATTCATGTATTATTACATAATCTATTTCATTAATACTGTATTTAATTAATTCAAGGTTTAGTTTTATAAGTTTTTTACTTTTATTACAATATCCCCATTTTCTAGTCATTTTGCCTATTAATAATTCTGGATATGGAATATCTTCTTCAAATAAATTATAACATATTTCTAACCTTTCATTGAATATTCTCTCAGCTTCTTTTTTAAGAAATGTACTTAAATATGTTTTATTTTTAATGAATACTTTATCTTCTACAAATTCTATTTTTGAAACAGTATTTAGTATTATAGCATCATATCTATTACCTAAATAATAAAATTCTTCTTTTCTCTTTTCTTTTTTTTCTATAGTTTCACTTATTTTTAATATTGAATCTTTATTTTTTTCTATAAATGATATAATCATCCCTTTTGTAACAAAATAATTACAGGTTATATATATTCCATCTTTTTTAACTCTTAAATACATATTTTTATTATTCTTTTTTGTTATAAATACATTAAAAGTTTTATCATCTAGTGTAATTTGCATATTGTTACCTCTTTTTAATTATATCATTTTTTTAGACATATAAAAAGCATTCTTGTGAATGCTCATTATTACATTATTATGTCTTGTACCGTTTCGACTACTGGTACATCAACAACTACATCAGGTTTGACCTCTGTTTCAGCCACAGGTGGAGCCTCTGAGATTACCTCTTCAGGTACTTCTGTTTCGCTATTTAATATTTCTGTTTGGTTTTCTTCTTGCTCTTTCCATACAGCTTCTAATTTATTTTCGCTATCTTCTGATGGTTTATAATTCTCATCAACTGGTGTAGTTGTTGAATTCTCAGGATCTTCTGGATTTTCTTCCTTAGTTACCCATCCATCGAATACTTTTTCTTTTTCTTCTACATTATCACCAATTGATATTTCTGTATCACTTCCAGCTTTCTTTTTAGCATCAGATAATTTAATTTGATTTTCTAATTTTTCTAATGCTTCATCTGAAATTACTTCTTTGCTTGTTTCAGTTTTAGTATCAACTTTAACAAGATATGTTGGAGTTTCAAGTCCTATGTCACTTGGTTCAGGAAGATTGTAATCTTTTATTTCGTCTTCATTATAACCAACTGTTACTGTTTCTCCTTCACTTACATATACAACAGTAGCAGCACCACATTTTGTATATATATTTAAATCCCCAGTTACTTCTATACTTTCATTATTAGCATATTTAATTACTCCACTGCCAAGTGAACTTGTATATCCAAGTAATTTAGCATTATTTGGACAACTATAATCAGTACTTACAGTATAATTGTTTAATTCATTCTTAGTAAGTTCGGTTGAATTAACTAATGAATTATTTTCATCATAATAATTTACTGTATAATGATTAACAAACTTAGCATATAATTTAATAGTATTTTCACTATTAGCATACTTTATAATGCTTGGACTTAATGAATTAACTTTACTTGTATAATTAGTATCAGCATACCAACCATCAAATATCATATTATCACTAGATGCTCCATTTAATGCAATATTTCCATCTTTAATAGTATAACTTGTAGTATTATTACTAGCAGTATCATAATCAATTTTGTATGTTATTAATGAACATGACATATAAATATTTGTATCTTCTGATATATTCTTTGTAAAATCAAATTCCTTTTCACCAGTTTCTGATGTATAGTATTTACAATTTTCATAACCAGATACTTCATGTGCTTTAACTTTACTATTATTTTCTATTTCAATGATGTATGAATATTTTTCATCAATCATAAAGAATGTAATAGTATATTTTTTTGTTTCAGTATTTGTTGTATTATCTGTTTTAGTTGATAATTTTTTAACAACTACTTTCTCTGTTGTTGGTTCAACATCTTCATCATTTTTATTGTCATTGTCTTTAATAGGATTTATTTTGTTGTCATTTGGTTTAACTGGGTCTTCTTCCTTCTTTTCACAACCAACTAAAAGTCCAATGATTGTACCAACGATTACTAAAATAGCAATAGCGACGAAAATAATAACTCTTTTGTCATTTTCTTCTTCTAGGAAATTATCTTCGACTCTTATTTCTTTTTTAGTAACATCCTTTCCTTTCTTCATATTAAACCTCCCTAGTAGTTTTATCCTTACTACTCTTAAGTTCATTATATATTTTTTTATTATGTAAATCAATATACATTGTAAACCGATTGTAAATGAAAAAAGATAACATTTTTCTTTGTCATCTTTTACATTTTAATTTACACTTAGAAATCTCTATTTCTTAAGAATGCTGGCATTTCTAATTCATCATCGTCATCATCTTTAATTTCTTGAACTGATTTTTTTTCGCCTTCTATTGAACGATATAATGGTTCAGTTGAATCTTCAAATCCTGTTGCGATAACTGTAACAACTATTTCATCCGTTAATGCTTCATTAATAACAGCACCAAATATGATATTTACATCTGTATTAGCTACTGCTCTTACTACTTCTACTGCATCTTCTGCTTCAAATAATCCCATTGAGTTACCACCAGTTATATTTACAATACAATCTGTTGCTCCATTAATTGTTTGTTCAAGTAGCGGGCTATTTACAGCTTGTTTAGCAGCTTCAACAGCTCTATTATCTCCAAATCCTACACCTATACCAATAAGTGCATCTCCTCTATCTTCCATGATTGTTCTAACATCTGCAAAGTCTAAGTTTACAAGTCCTGGAACACTAATTAAGTCAGATATTGATTGAACACCTAATCTAAGAACATTATCAACTTCTTTAAATGCAGCATTTAATGGTGTACTTCTATCAATTAGATCTCTTAGTTTATCATTTGGAATTACTACTATTGTATCAACATGTTTTCTAAGTTCATCAAGTCCAACTAGTGCATAATCCATTCTTTTTTTACCTTCGAATTTGAATGGTTTTGTTACTATTGCTACTGTTAAGCATCCAAGATTTTGAGCTATCTCAGCAACTACTGGTGCAGCTCCTGTTCCAGTTCCGCCTCCAAGTCCACAAGTAACAAATACCATATCAGCTCCTCTTAAAGCATCTTCTATTTCTTCCTTTGCTTCAAGTGCAGCTTCTCTACCAACTTCTGGTCTTGTACCTGCTCCTCTACCTTTTGTTATTGTCTTTCCTAATTGAATCTTATTTTCGGCATGAGATACATTTAATACTTGTTGATCTGTATTAGCAACAATAAATTCAACTCCTCTTAATCCTGAATCTATCATTCTATTTACTGCATTACATCCGCCACCACCGACACCAATTACTTTTATATCGGCTATTTGATCCATCTCTAATTTATTATTCATATTTCACTCCTTAATCATTGAAAAAATATCCATATATTTTTCCAAGTATTGTGCTATTATTACTTTTCTTTGTATTTATGAGTTCACCTTGTTGTTCTTCATCAACTGTATAAGCTAGTTTATTTCTAAATGCTAGTTTATTGTGATAATACTTTATTAAACCAAGGCTACTTGAATATTTATTGTGTCTGCATCCTATTTCTTTTACTTTATAGGATTTCATTTCTTTTCCAAACACTTCATCCACAACTAGGTTAAAATCATTTACCTCTGTTGTTCCACCTGTTATTATTATATAACTAATTTCCATCTTTGTTAAGAGGTTTATTTGCTTTTTTACTAGTTCTAATATTTCTTTTATTCTTGAATTAATTATTTCACTTAATTCATATTGACTTATTTTTATATTCTCATTTGTATTAGTTACAATGTCTTCACTCCAAGATGTTGATGCATTTCTTTTTGAAGCTAATGCAAATTTTTCTTTTAGTGATTTAGCTTTTTTTCTACTTATATCATATATATAGCAAATATCTCTGTCAATATTCTTACCACCTATTTCAATGTTTTCTGTTTCAATCATTATTCCTTTTTTGAAAACACTTACTTCTGTTTTTTCTTCTCCAATGTTAATGACTGCTACATTCTTTTTATCATGGTCACTTGTTTTAAATTCATAATAATCAGCTAAACCACCAAAGTTTATGTCTACAATTGATACTCCTAAATTTTCTAAGAGTGATACTGCTGTATAAACATTCTTTTTTGGAGCCAAACTTATTACTGCCTTACAAGACATTTTTGAAGCTTTCATTCCTTTTGGATCTTTTACTTTTTCTGAATCATCAAGCACAAACTCTATTGGCATTATTGAAACAAATTCTTTATTATTTGGAACTTTATTATATACTGATGATTGTAACACTGATACAATATCATTTCCATCAACTATACCTTCTTCATTTCTTATTGCTGTACTTCCTTCTACTACTAGAAATTCTGCATAATATGAAGGAATTGTCAATAGTACTTTATTTATTTTTATACTTAACATTTCTTCTGTTCTACTAAAAACTTCTTTTAATGATATAAGTGTTTCTTCTGGATTTACTATCAATCCTTTTTTAACACCTTTTGATTTTACTTCGGATACTGATAAAACATTAACTTCATTATTATATACTTCGCCTACTACAAGTTTTACTGTTGATGAGCCAATATCTAGGCTAGAAATTATTTCTTTCATGTATCCTCCTATAATCTATAAAGACATTATATCAAAAAAATTCTTTTTTTTAAAGAACTACTTCATCAAAATCATATTTTATATCAAAAAAATAATATGGATTTTCTATTTCCTTTTTTCCATTATATTTAATACAGATTATTAATTTAATTGTTTCTCCACCGTTTATTATGTCATTTTTTACTGTTGAAATATCTATGTTTACATTTTTAAGTTCTACATTGGATTGTATATTTAGTATTCTTATATTCTTTATTTTAGCATTAATACTACCTATATTAGTTAAATCAATACTAAATGAATTTGCTTTTTTAAACTCGTTTAAATCATTTACTCTTATTTTAATAGTATCATTTTCATTATCTAGTTTTACTTTCATTGTTGTATCATAATCAATAGTTACATTATTATATATAATATCATAATATTTCTTTTTATAATCTATATTACCTTTTTGACTAAAATTAGTATTTAGATAAGAATATGTAATAACAAAAATAAATACTATTAAAAATAATATTGATAAAACATAATTTATAATTTGCCTTTTCATATTCTTTTCTCCTATACTATTATAAATAATATCATAAAAAGAAATAAAAAAAAAGTACTAGTTTCCTAATACTATTTTGTTAAAGATACAATAGAGGTTGATGAAGCTACTTTTAATAATTCTTCATTTGATAGATTTTCTCCGATTATATAATAATCTTTACCATTCATTGTCCAATTTAACGAAGAATTAGAAAGCGATCCAAGTACTGTTTCATAGAATACAAGTTCACCATCTTTTGATGTTATTTCAAACTCTTCTGGTACTTTACTAGCTTCTTCTATTAATATAAATGATTTATCTCCTGTAAATGTTAATATAACTCTTTCTGTTTCATCAGTTTTTACTGTTTCTTCACTTTTGAATTTAGTTCCTGTTGGTAAATACATTGGGTAAACTACTTCATCTATTTTTCCAACATTATCACTAATTTCGCCACTAGCTGTATTTTCTATTTCAAAATTATCTTCCTTAAAATCTGGTTTAAAATCTATTTTTGATATTTTAAATGTTATATTAGTTATTCCCTCTTTATTATATACTTCTACTAATTGTGGTTTCATGTCTTTATCAAATGTTATTTTTTGACTAATCAGTTCAGTGTTATTTGGATAGTTAACAGTCGAATTTAATATATATTTATCTTCTTTTTCTTCAAATGTTACATTAGAATCATTTTCTAAGTCTTTTAGTAATGACGATAAAATGTATGCTTGACTACTATTATATGGCCATTCACTTTGAAATTTAAAACTTTTATTTAAACTTGGAGTTACTACATAAACACCATTTTCATTTTTTAATATTATTTGTTCATGATGATTATCTTTATTAACAAGTGATGCTTTATAATAATCTCCTTCCATGTAGTCAACTGTTACTGTGTAATGATATAATTCTTCGTTGCTAACTATGTCCATTTCTCCTGTTAGTTTATACATACTATTATCATTTAATAACTTTTTATATTTTTTAATAGCAGTGTTTGAATCCATTTTATTACATCCAACTAGAAGTAAACAAGTTATAAGTAATATTATTATTTTTTTGATATTAATTCCCCCTTCACAGTAAATTATATTTTTATTTATAATTTATATGAATACATTTTTATTTATTTGTACATAATAGTAGTATGTAAGGAGGAATCAATGAATACGGTATATAAAATTGCACTTACTCTTATTATTATTGGTGCGATAAATTGGGGAATGGTCGGTATTTTTAATGTTAATTTAGTATCTCTATTATTTGGAGTCGACTCATTCTTAACTAATTTTATCTACGCGGTTGTTGGTATTAGTGGTTTAATATCAACAGGAATTCTTATGAAGCCATTTGATGAACATCATAAATAATGGCTTTTTCTTTGCAATAAAAAAGATGCCAATTTTATGACATCTAATTTAATTAAAGTCCAAATGAAGTTTTATCTACTTTAACACCAGGACCCATAGTTGTTGAAATACTGATTCCTTTAACAAATGTACCTTTAACTCCATTTGGTTTGTTTTTAACTACTTCAGCTACAATAGCTCTTAAATTTTCTTCAAGTTTTTCTTCACTGAATGATAACTTACCAAATGAGAAGTGAACATTTCCATAAGAATCATTTTTGTATTCTACCATACCTTTTTTAATATTACTAATTGCTTCTTTAACATTAGTTGTAACTGTTCCAAGTTTAGGATTTGGCATTAAACCTTTTGGACCTAAAACTTTACCAAGTTTACCTAATGCTGGCATCATTTCTGGAGTAGCAACGATAGTATCAAATTCGAACCAATTTTCTTTTTCGATTTTTTCTAACATATCTTCTGCTCCACAGTAATCTGCTTCACTAGCTTCAGATGCCTTAGTTTTAGTAATAACTAATATTCTTTTAGTCTTACCAGTTCCGTTAGGAAGAACAAAACTTCCTCTTACATTCATATCAGTTTTTTTAGCATCAATGTTTAGTTTTAATACTGCATCAACTGATTCATCAAATTTTCTAGTTTTAAGACTTTTAAGAACTTTAATCGCTTCAGTAACATCATAACTTTTATTTTTTTCAACATTACCTAATGCTTCCACATACATCTTACTATGTTTTCTCATAAACTAACCTCCTTATGTGGTTTTGGATTATCTTTATTTCTCACGAATAATTTTTTATTTAATTATTCTTCGCTTTCTGTTTCTTCTTTATTATCTTGATGAGTTACTTCTACTTCAACATTAGCTCCTTCAGCTAATGCTTTAGCACTTTCTTCCATCTCTTCTAAATCAGCTTCTAGTTTAGCAGCTTGTGCTTCAGCTTCCTCAGCTTCTTTAACTTGTTCAGCTAATTCAGCATCATTTAAACCTTTAACTGCGATACCCATATTTCTAGCAGTTCCAGCAACTGTATTCATTGCTGATTTTAAATCATAAGCATTTAAATCTGGCATTTTGATTTCAGCTATTTTTTGAATATCATCCTTAGTTAAAGTAGCAACTACATTATTAGCACCCTTAGTACTTCCTTTTTCAATTCCAGCAGCTTTCTTTAATAAAGTTGGAGTTGGTGGAGTTTTTAAAATGAAGTCAAATGATCTATCATCATAAATAGAAATTTCAACTGGTACTATATCTCCCATTTTTTCTCTAGTTGCATCATTATACTTAGTACAAAACTCTTGTAGATTGATTCCTGCAGGTCCTAAAACAGTTCCAACTGGTGGAGCTGGTGTAGCTTTTCCTGCTGGGATTTGTAATTTAATTTTCTTTACAACATTCTTTGCCACGAAAAACACCTCCTATATAATTTAGTTTTATTTTTTTCGCGAGTGGTATTCTTGATAACCCTAATCTCCCACTTCTAATTTATATTCATTAATATAAATCGACTACTAGATAATAGCATAAAAACTGCATAAAATCAAGAAATTTTAATATAATAATAATGATTATTATGAAAAAAGTTAAAATTATAGGTGTTTTTATTATTATGGCATTATCTGTGTTATGTCATTTCTTATATGATTGGAATAATAATTTTATTTTTAGTGTATTATTTCCTGTTAATGAAAGTATATTTGAACATATGAAATTAATGGCTACACCTGTATTTTTATATGGTATTTTTGAATATTTTTATTATAAGAAGAAAAATATTATTTTTAGCAATTTATTACTTTCACTTTGTATATCTATTATATTAGGAATTATTGCTTATTTAATACCCTACCTTATTATTTATAAGTTTATAGGACACAATATGATTGTATCCATAAGTTTATTATTTTTAGATTATTGTTTTATTGAATATTTAAGTTATAAGATTATTAATTATAGAGAAATCAAATATTCTAATTATATTGGAATTACTTTATTATTTTTAATATATTTTATTTTTTATTATTTTACTTATTATCCTCCGCTTAATTATTTATTTTATGATTACAAGAATAAAATTTATGGAATTAAAAACTGAACCATTGTTCAGTATTTTTATATTTCAACGATTTTATGCTTGTTTGGATCAATTAATATTTTAACTGCATCATCTTGTCCGCTTGTTAATCTTTCAAAAGAAGCTTGAAGGTCATCTAGTGTAGCAATATCATCAATATATTTTTCTAAATTGATTCTTTTTTTGGCAAGTAAATCTATAACTGCATCAAATTCTTCTCTTTTATATGCGATTGAACCTTTAATATTTATTTCTTTCATTACACCTGCTACTAGTGGGATACTAACATTGTTAAGTGAAATACCAACTAAAACAAGGTTTCCATTTGGTTTTGTAAATATAATTCCTGATGTTAGTGCAGCTGAATTACCACAACAATCACAAACTACATCAAACCCATTACCATTAGTTTTAGCAAATAATTTTTCCATTAATTTTGGATCAAGAGCATCATAGTATTCATCTACTGCTCCTAGTTTAACTGCTTTTTTGCCTCTTAGTGCATTTGTTTCTGTCATTGCAACATAACTTGCACCTTTCATTTTTAAGAATTCAGCTGTTAATAACCCAATAATTCCACCACCAATTACTAAGCATTTATCACCTTTTTTAACATTAGTAAGATTAGCCGCTCTAAGTCCAACTGCTGCTGGTTCAACCATAGCACCTGACTCAAATGTAACATTGTCTGGTAAGCTTCTTACCATGTCTTCTCTTACTAATATTCTTCCGCCGAATGCACCTGGAAAATCCAAACTTAGACCTACTGCATGAGTCCAAGTATTTTTACAAATTTGAACTTCTCCGCTTTTGCAATCTTCACATTCTAGACAAGAAGATATTGGAAGTGCTGTTACTCTATCTCCTTCTTTAAATTTTTTGCTTCCACCATTATCAATAACAATTCCACTAAATTCATGTCCCATAACAAGACCTACTGGATTTCCTGCATCCCAATAGTGAATATCAGAACCACAAATACCGGCTTTTAATACATCTATTAAAACATATCCTGGTTTTCCTATTAAATTTTCTCTTTTTTCAATTTCAATTTTTCTTGGACCTTTTATTACTCCACTTCTCATATTTATCACACCCTTTATTCTTAATAATTTTATCATATAATTAAAAAAAATGCATTATATTTTTTGCATTTTTTACTATTAGTAATTTTCTTTTTTTAGTTCCATATAACTTTCTGGATGCTTACAAACAGGACATACTTTTAATGCTTTCTTTCCTACATAAATGTGTCCACAATTTCTACAAATCCAAACTTTTTCTTCTCCACGCTCAAATACTAAATTATTTTCAATATTGTTTACTAGTTTCATATATCTTTCTTCATGATGTTTTTCAATTTCACCAACTTTTTCAAATAAATTAGCTATTTCTGTGAATCCTTCACTTTTGGCAGTTTCAGCAAATTCTTTATACATTTCTGTCCATTCATAATTTTCACCGTTAGCTGCATCTTTTAGATTTTCAAGTGTACTTGGAACCTCACCATTATTTAGTGCTTTAAACCATAATTTAGCATGTTCTTTTTCATTATTAGCAGTTTCTTCAAATATTTCAGCTATTTGTTCATATCCTTCTTTTTTTGCCTTACTAGCATAGTAAGTATATTTATTTCTAGCTTGACTTTCACCTGCAAAAGCTGCCAAAAGATTTGCTTCTGTTTTACTTCCTTTTAATTCCATTTTTATTTCCTCCTTACTTTAAAAGTTTACTTAATAAAATCATTTATGTCAATTTAATTTATATTTTTTTATGGCAATTGCATAAAAAAAGTCAATAAGTTTTGATAGATAGAAAAAATC
>CAZYRI010000002.1:0-57492 GCA_964649575.1 uncultured Clostridium sp.
CAACAGTAGTATCAAGTTATGGAAGTGCTGATACAGATAACTTCATATCAACAGATAAGTTATATTTGTTATCTGGAGAAGAAATATATGAAGGATTTAGTGATTCATATGACACATCAAAAGGCACATCAAGACAATTAGATTATTATAAAAATGCAGGTGTGTCAACTTCTAATTATAGTGGAGCTAAAAAATTAAACGGCACTGATGCAGATTGGTGGTGGCTCCGCTCCGCCGGTTCTATTTATGGTAACGGTTTCTATGGTGTGCTCTTCAACGGCGGTTGGAGTAGCACCTGCAGAGCTAACAATACCAACGGCATGGCTCCAGGCTTCCGAATAGGCTGAATATGTAAAGTTTAAATAATAAGTGGTGAACTCCCCATGATTTTGAAAGGTATGGAAGAATAAAGAAAAGTTTTATATAATAATAAAGAAAAGTTTTGTAAATAACTTTTTTTTATTTGTTTTTCGTGTTATACTATTTTTATGGTAAGGAGGCCTTAAAATGGAAGAAAATATTTTAAATGTAACTGCTGAAGATGGTTCTACTATTTCAGTTAGAGTTCTTGATATTATTGATTCTGCTAAATTTAATAAATCATTTATCATTTATACTGTTAATGGTGATGATTCTAATATTTTTGCATCAATTTTGAATGAAAGTGAAAGTAGTTATTCGCTTGACTTAATAAGTGATGAAGAAGAAATTAATTATATAAATCAAGAAATAGATAGAGTTGTTGAAGAAATGAAGAGTGAGGAAAATTAATTATGACTTTTCAAGAATTAAAAGATAGAAGAATTCTTCCTGAAAAGATAACACAGACTGCTTTTCTTACTGCTTGTAAGGAGTGTGGTATTACTGTTAGTGATATTAAAACCCGTAGATTTACTCAAGAAGAAATTACTAGAATATATATTAATAGGAATATTACTGGGATAATTGTTTCTGAAAATGCTAAAGTTGCTCATGATTCTGTTATATCTGTTTATGATAATATGATTACTAATTATACTAGTTTATATAATAGTGTTAGAGGTAATGATAATTTAAGTGATGAAGATAAGAAGGCTTTAGTGGATCTTATTGATGGACTTACAGAAGATAGAAAACAATATGAATCTGTTAAAAATGGTTTGAATATTGGTAAAGGTAATTTTGGTTATAATGCGAATGTTTTAAATGGTGTTGAAAGGTTTGCTAATGATAAGTTAACTGGTAAAATTGCGGAGCAGGATAAAGAACTTGCTGAAGTATATAAAGAACTTAATGAATTAACTGCTGAGAGTGCTAAATACAAGACAAAGTTTAAGAAATTAGGTGTTTCAGTTAAAATAAGTAGAGTTCAAAAGAGAATAGAAAAGTTACAAGCTAAAAAAGGTAAGTTAAATGCTAAGCAACAAAAAATTGTTAATAAAGCAACTGAAAGGTATGTAACTATTAAGCAAAAGGAACTTATTGATTATAATAGAAAGTTAGATAAGGAAAGAGAATATACTGAAAGAAGAATTCAAAATAATGAAAGTATTAAGAATTACAGTAATGATATAAATTTAACAAATCAAGAAATAACAAGATTAAAATCTGAGGGTGGTATTAAAAATAGTATTAATGCTTTTGGACTTTCGGTTGAAAAGAAAGTTATGGAATCAAGACTTTCTAGACTTGAAAGGGAAAAGAAAAGAATTGATAGACTTAAAAATAAGAAAGGTTTTGTTGATTTGGCTAAACAAGTTGTTAAACCAGTCCAGATGGCTCATGGTATGGTATAAAAAGTTCTCAAATTGAGAATTTTTTTAATTGTGTAAAGAATATATAAAAAACTATTTATTCTTAATAATATTTAGTATAATAATTTAATGAAAAGAGGAAATGAAATGAAAAATGATATACCAAGACATGTAGCAATCATTATGGATGGTAATGGTAGATGGGCTACAAGACAAGGAAAAAAGAGAACAGAGGGACATTATGCTGGTTATAAAACATTAAAAAAAGTAGCATTACATATATTAAAAAAAGGTGTTAAAGTTTTATCGGTTTTTGCATTTTCAACTGAAAATTTTAAAAGAAGTGAAGATGAAGTTGATTATTTAATGAATTTATTTATAGGTGGTTTTACTAAAGATACTCATTTTTTCTTTGAAAATAATGTTAGGGTAGTATTTTCTGGAAGAAAGGAACCACTTAAAGATACTGTTTATAATGCAATGATGAAGTTACAGGAAAAAACTAAGGATTGTGATGGAGGAATTCTTAATATTTGTTTAAATTATGGTGGACAATTTGAGGTGGTTGATACTTGTAAAAAGATTGCTAAATTATATAAAGAAGAAAAGATTGATTTAGATGAAATAACACCTGAAACATTATATAAATATCTTTATAATGATTTAGGTCCAGTTGATTTAATGATTAGAACAAGTGGGGAATGTAGAATTAGTAATTTTATGTTATATAATATTGCATATGCAGAATTATATTTTACTAATACTTGTTTTCCTGATTTTGATAATGATGAATTTGATAAAGCTTTACTGGATTATCAAAATAGAAATATTACTAAGGGTGGTAATAGTAAAAAATAGATTCTTTATGATGTCTTTTATTGTTTAGTTTAATATTTTTTGATAAAATATGTTTGAAGGAAGTGATATTGTGGATTCATTTGAAACTACTGTTGTAGATAGTGAAACTATTGTTGATAATAATATTAGAAAATCATTAATTTCTATATGTGATGACTTAGAGGAAAGAGGTTACAATCCAACTAAACAAATAGTTGCATATTTAATTAGTGGAGATCCTGGATATATATCTAGTTATAAGGAATGTAGAAATAGAATGTTACAATTTAAAAGGGAAGATATACTAGAAGTAATGCTAGTTAAATATATAAAGAAATGACATATTTAGGACTTGATCTTGGAAGTAAAACTTGTGGTGTTGCGATTAGTGATAGAACAGGTATTATAGCAACGAGTTTAGAGGTAATAAGATATTATGATTATGAAGATTTATTTCATCAATTGGAATTGGTTGTTATAAATAGGAAAGTTGATGCTTTTGTACTTGGAAATCCTAAGAATTTGGATAATAGTTTATCTAAAAGAAGTGAAATAACTATTGAGTTTAAAAAGTTATTAGAAGAAAGATTTCATAGGGAAGTATTTTTACAGGATGAAAGATTATCTACTGTTGAAGCTGAGAATTTACTTATAAGTAATGATACTAAGAGGAAAAATAGAAAGAAAGTTATTGATAAGATAGCTGCAGCTATAATACTACAAGCATTTTTAGATAGGAGAAATAATGAAAGATAATACACTTACTTTAAAAGATAAAAATGGTGAAAAGAAAGATTATAGAATTCTTCTTAATATTGAAGATGTGACAAATAAAATTAATTATTGTTTATATACTGATGATGAAGTAAATGATAAGGGTGAGATAGTTTGTTATGCGGCTACTTATGTTAGAAGTGCTAAGGGTAATATGACTAAGTTAAAGCCTGTTATAATGAAAGAAGAATTTGATTTTATAGAGAAAGTATTAGGTTCGTTGGAGGAAAAAGAATAATAATGACTAAGAAGGTGTTTAGTGTGAAAAAGTTTTTAATATTTATATTTGTTTTATGTTTAATAGTTGTTGGGATTTTAGTTGGAACTTACTTTTATTTAATAAATTATAGAAGTAGTGATAGTGAAACAATAACTATTAATATTGGAAAAGGTAATAGTTATGGAACTATTGGTAGTATACTTAAGGATAATGATTTAATAAAGTCTGAATTAGTTTATAAAATATATGTTAAATTACATAGGCCAGAGGGTTTAGAGGCTGGGGATTATGTTCTTAAAAAGTCTTATAATTTAGATGAAATAATTGATACTCTTAAAAAAGGTTCTGTTAATTTAGCTAGTACTAAGAAGATAACATTTATTGAAGGGAAGAATATGAGATATATTATTTCTAATATAACAAATACATTTAATATTACTGAAAAAGAGATATTAGATAAGCTTAGTGATAGTAGTTATTTAGATAGTTTAATAAGTAAGTATTGGTTTTTAACAGATGATATTAAGAATAAAGATATTTATTATTCGTTAGAAGGTTATTTATATCCTGATACTTATGAGTTTTATGAAACTGCAACTATTGAGGATATTTTTAAGGGTATGCTTGATAATATGAATAATAAAATAAGTAAATATAAAGAGGAAGTAGAAAATAGTGATTATTCTATACATCAAATGCTTACATTGGCATCAATAATAGAACTTGAAGCTGGTAGGGAAGCTGATAGAAAGGGTGTAGCTGGTGTATTTTATAATAGACTTAAAGATAATTGGAGTTTAGGTAGTGATGTAACTACTTATTATGCTGAGAAGATTGATAATTATTCAAGAGATCTTAGGATGAGTGAATTAAATGATTGTAATAAATATAATACAAGAAGTAGTTGTATGGCTGGAAAGTTACCAGTGAGTCCGATTTGTAATCCTGGACTTGAATCAATAGTCGCAGCATTTGAACCAACAAATCATAAATATTATTATTTTGTAGCTGATAAGAATGGTAAAACATATTTTACTAAAACTGACAGTGAACATAATAAAAAATGTAATGAATTAAAAAGAGATGGATTATGGATAAATTATACAAGTTAATAGATGAAATTAGAGTGTATGGAGAAGGTAATAGTGTTCCTATAATGAGTAGGGACACTATTACTACAATACAAAAAATAATTAAGGATAATAATGTTAAATCAATATTGGAAGTAGGTACAGCAATTGGTTATTCAACTATATGTTTTGCTAGTACTGGTATAGATAAAATAGAAAGTATTGAAAGAGATAAAGAAAGATATGATATAGCAGTGTCAAATGTGAAAAAGAGTGGTTTAAATAATATATTTTTAAACTTTATGGATGTATTTGATTTTAATACTGATTCTAAATATGATTTAATTATTATAGATGCGGCTAAAAGTCAAAATAGAAAAATATTTGAAAAATTTATGAATAATTTAAATGAAAATGGAATAATAATAATTGATAATTTAAGTTTTCATGGTTTTGTTGGTAGAAGTAATGAAATTAAAAGTAGAAATTTAAGACAAATGGTTAGAAAAATAGAAAAATTCATTGAATATCTAAAAGATAATGATGAATTTGATACAGAATTTATAGAAGTAGGTGATACCTTAGGAGTATGCAAAAGAAGGAATTTATAATTATACCTAATAGTAAAAGACTTAGTTCTTTTAAAGTAAATAAGTTTATATTACCACTTGAAAACTATTGTATAGGTTTTGATGTTTATTTTAATGTAAAAGAAATAAATAAGATAAGTGAAAAATATGATGTTATTGTTATAATGAATAAGTTTTTACATAAAAAAATAGATGATTTTAGAATGATATATGATAGTTTTAATTCTAGAATTAAATTTATGGTTGAAGATATAGGGCTTAGTGATGTGATTGATAAGGATAGAATAATTTTATATGAAAATCATATATTATCTAATTATAGAGCTATAAATTATTTAAAAGAAATTGGTTATAATAATGTTGTTGTGAATAATGATCTTACTATTGATGAAATTAAGAATATTATAAAGAAAACTGAATCAAATTTATATTATTTTTATACTGGTAAGAATATACTTATGTATTCAAGAAGAAAATTAATTAGTGATTATAATGAATACTATAATAAAGAGAAAACTGATAAATATAATTTAAGGGAGATTGTTTCAAGTACATTACTTGATATTAAGGAAGAAGATGGTACAGTAATATATTATGATAAGGTATTTTGTGCGGCTAAATATTTAAATGATTTAAATATGAATCTTATTGTTAATTTAAGTAATTTAGATCCTATAACTACTAAGATGATAGTTAAGAATTATGATAGGGATAATTTATGTAATCTTATATTATGTGATTATTATTTTTTAGAGAATGATATTAAATATAAGGTAGGTGATTTAAAATGAATTATGAATTATTGTTACCTGCTGGTGATTTAAATAGATTAAAGTTTGCATTTATATATGGTGCGGATGCAGTATATATAGGTGGTTATAATTATAGTTTAAGAGCTAATGCTAATAATTTTAGTTTAGAAGAAATAGATGAAGGAGTAAAGTTTGCTCATAGTTTAGGTAAGAAAGTTTATGTTACTGTTAATATGATATTTCATAATGAAGATTTAGGTAATTTAGATGAGTATTTAATAGAATTAGATAAAATAGGTATAGATAGTTTTATTGTAAGTGATTTTGCTGTTATTGAAACTATAAAAAGATTAGAATTAAAGACAAAGTTTTTTATATCTACTCAGAAGTCTATTACTAATTTAGAAGCTGTTAAGTTTTATAAAGATTTAGGTGCTTACAGGGTTGTTTTAGCAAGGGAATGTAGTAGAGATGATATAAAGTATATTAAAGAGAATATTGATACTGAACTTGAGGTATTTATACATGGAGCAATGTGTACTAGTTATAGTGGAAGATGTGTTTTATCTAATTATGTAACT
Source organism: uncultured Clostridium sp. (assembly GCA_964649575.1). GTDB lineage: Bacteria > Bacillota_I > Bacilli_A > RF39 > UBA660 > CAG-1000. The sequence continues at coordinate 6,558 of CAZYRI010000002.1, forward strand.
CTTAGAGATTCTAATAGAGGTGGATGTAGTCAAGTATGTAGATTTATATTTGATAATGATACTGATGAAGAATTTATGATAGCTTCGAAGGATTTAAATATGATAGATTATATAAGTGATCTTATGGATTTAAAAGTTGAATCATATAAGATAGAAGGTAGAATGAAAAGTTTATATTATATAGCTACTGTATGTAATGCTTATAGAACTATTATGGATAAGAAGATAAATGGAACTTTAACAGATGATGATATTATTTATTATAAAAAAGTATTAAATAGAGTTTCTAATCGTGAAAATATACCACAATTTTATGATAAAGTTCCAGGAGTAGAAGGACAGTATTATAGTGGTAGAATGGAAATAAGTAATAAAGACTTTTTGGGCCTTGTAATTGATTATAATGAAAGTACAAAAGAAGCTGTAATTGAACAAAGAAATAAGTTTAGTGTTGGAGATACAATTGAGGTATTTGGGCCAAATACAAGTGTACAAAAATTTGAAATAGAATATATTATAAATAGTGCTGGAGAGAAGGCTAAAACTGCCTGTCATGCTCAGGAAATTGTTAAAATTAAAATACCATTTAGGGTACAAAAAAATGATATATTAAGGATTGTAATATCTTGACAAATATAGCATTTTATAGTATCATTTGTTGGTAGCAAGAAAGAGGGTGCATTCGCATGAAAAAGAAAGAAGTTTTTCTTACAAGTGAAGGTTATTTAGAACTTGAGAATGAATTACATTACTTAAAGACTGAAAAGAGAAAAGAAGTAACACAAACTCTAAAAGAAGCAAGAGCTCTTGGAGATTTATCAGAAAATTCTGAATATGATCAAGCAAGAGAAGATCAATCTAATTTAGAGAAAAGAATTGTTGAAATAGAATATACATTAGAACATGCAACTGTTATTGATGAAGCTAAGGATGATGGAACAGTTGGTATTGGTTGCCAAGTTGAACTTATGTATGAAGATGATGATGATACAGAAAGTTATAGAATAGTTGGTAGTCAAGAAGCTGATCCATTTAATAATAAAATATCAAATGAAAGTCCAATTGCAGCTGCTATTATGGGTAAAAAAGTTGGTGACACTGTTGAAGTAGCATCACCAGATGGTGTATATAGTGTTAAAATTGTAGCAATAGGATAGTAAAATATCCTTTTTTGTGTTTTAATAATGTATTAGGAGGGAAAGTATGAAAAAAAGTTATACATTAAGTTTAGGGAAAAAAGAATGGAATGAATGCTTACATAATGTTTATGATAAGAAGAAGAAAGATATAAAGGTTGATGGATTTAGAAAAGGTCAAGTTCCATATGATGTTTATATTAAAAAAACAGGAGTAGAAAGTTTATATATGGATGCTATTGATGCAGCTGTTGATATTCTTTATGCTAAGTTATTAAGCGATAAAGAAACCATTACACCAGCTGCTACACCAAGTATTGATATTAAAAATATTGATTCTAATGGTATTACTATTGAGTTTACTTTGATATCAGCACCAGAGGTTAAACTTGGTAAGTATAAAGATTTAGGAGTTGCTAAAAAGACAATTGAAGTAACAGAAGAAGAAATTGAACATGAACTTGGTCATTTAAGAGAACAATTTGTTGAAGTCAAAGCATTAGATGATAAAGCTAAAATTAAAGAGGGAAATATTGCTGTTATTGATTTTGAAGGATTCTCTGATGGAACTCCATTTAAAGGTGGAAAAGGTGAAAACTATTCATTAGAGATAGGTTCTCATACATTTATTCCAGGATTTGAAGAAGCATTAGTAGGTCTTAAGAAAGGTGATAGTAAGGATGTTAATGTTACATTCCCAGAAAATTATCATAGTGAAGAATTAAAAGGAAAACCAGTAGTATTTAAAGTTACTATTAAGGAAGTAAAAGAAAGAGTATTTCCAGAATTTAATAAGGAGTTTTTTGAGGATTTAAATGTTGGTGGAGTAGAAAGTTTAGAAGATTTAAAGAACTATATTTCTGAAAATATGAAAGCTTCAAAAGAAAAACAATATGAAGATGAATATTTATTTGAATGTTTAGATAAAGTTGTTGCTGATTCTAAATTTGAAATTCCAGAAGAAATGACTGAGGATGAAACTAATAGATTAGTAAGAGAATTTTCTGAAAAGTTACAATATCAAGGATTAAAATTAGAAGATTATTTAAAATATTGTAATACATCTATGGATGACTTTAAGGGTACATTAAAAGATGAAGCAAACAGAAGAATAGGTTATAGATTAATTGTTGATGCAGTTGTTGAAAAGGAAAAATTAGAAATAACTGATAAAGAACTTGAAGATGGTCTTAAAGAAGCAGCTGAGAAGTATGGAATGAGTGTAGAAGATTTTGAAAAAGAAATCGGATCAAAAGAATTATTTAAATATGATTTATTAATGAAAAAAGCTATGGATATAGTTACAAAATAAATATTAAATTAACATCCTTATGTAGGATGTTTTTTAATAATTAAAATGATAAATTGATATTTAATTCATTATTAAAATATGATATATTTGTTTTAGAGGTGAATGTATGAATAGTTATATAATTATAATTGTTATTGTTATTATATTGTTGGTATTAGGTATTATATATTTAATAATTAAGAATAGTTTAAAAGATGGAAATGATGTTGTTAAAACTAATGAAGTGGAGAAGTTATCTCCTCATAATTCTCTTGATGTATATAGACTTAATAATTTAAATGATAATACATTTGGTACTGTTAGAAAAGAAAAACCAATTGTAGCTCCTGATTTTGATAAGAGTAAGCCAATTGGTTATAAGAATAGGAGTTATGGTGAGCAAAGGGATTTAACTGATGTATTTAAAAAGTAGGAGTTTTTCCTACTTTTCTATTGGATTTATAAGTGATAATGATACTTTTTCTTTTTCTTTATTTATATCAATAACATAACATGTAACTATGTCTCCAACACTTAATACTTCGTTTGGATGTTTAATGTATTTATTAGTAATTTTTGATATATGAACAAGTCCATCATTATGAAGTCCTATGTCTATAAATGCCCCAAAGTCTACTACATTTCTTACTGTTCCTTCTAGTTTCATTCCAATTGTTAAATTATCTATTGTAAGTATATCACTTTTTAATATTGGCATTTGATAATCTTCTCTGTAATCTCTATTTGGTCTTTTTAATGAATCTATTATGTCATTAAGTGTATATAAGTCAATATCAAGCATTTTAGATACTTCTTGTTCATTTATATTATCTAACTTTTTTATTAGTTTTTCAGTACCTAAATCATCTGTATTTAGTTCTAAATAATTTAATAGTTTTAATGTTTTATCATAACTTTCTGTGTGTATATTTGTTTTATCAAGTGGGTTAGTACCATCAACAATTCTCATAAATCCAATTGATTGTTCATATGCTTTATCACTTAATAGTTTTTTCTTTTTTATTTCTTCTCTTGATTTTATTTTACCATTTGTTTCTCTATATTTAATAATCTTATCTATTGCTGTTTTGGTAAGACCACTTATATATTTAAGTATAGAAGGTGAAGCAGTATTTATATCAACACCTACGGTGTTAACACATTTTTCAACTGTGAAGTCTAAACTTTCTGATAATTTCTTTTGTGATACATCATGCTGATATTGTCCGACACCAATAGATTTTGGATCTATTTTAACTAATTCATTTAGTGGATCTTGAAGTCTTCTTGCGATTGAAACGGCACTTCTTTTTTCAACAGTTAAATCTGGAAATTCATCAATAGCAAGTTTGCTTGCTGAGTAAACACTTGCTCCTGCTTCTGATACTATTGCATATTTACAATTGTTAATTTCTTTTATTGTTTCACTTACTAATTTTTCACTTTCTCTTGATGCTGTTCCATTTCCAATTGCTATAATATCTATTTTATATTTATTAATTAGGTCTTTTATTGTTTCTTTTGCTTCATTCCATTTGTTATGTGGTTCATGTGGATATATAACAGATATATTAAGTACTTTTGAAGTTTCATCTACTACTGCTAGTTTACATCCTGTTCTAAATGCTGGATCAAATCCTAAAACTCTTTTGTTTTTCATAGGTGCGATTAATAATAAATTTTCTAAGTTACCTTTGAATACTTCAATTGATGCGGCTTCACTTTGATTTGTTAGTTCACTTCTAATTTCTCTTTCCATTGATGGATATATAAGTCTTTTATAACTATCTTTTATAGCATCAATAACTATTGGTTTAACAGGAGAATCTTTTTTAATTATTTTCGATTCTAAATAAGATAATATTTCATCATTATTTACTTCTATATTTACTGATAATATTTTTTCATTTTCACCTCTGTTTATTGCTAAAACTCTATGAGGTTTTATATGTTTAACTGCTTCACTAAATTCATAATACATTTCATATGTTTTATCTGTATCTGAATCTTTCTTTTTTAGTTTTGAAGTAATAATACCATTTTTAAAGAAATAACTTCTTATCCATTTTCTATAATAAGCATTATCACTTATCCATTCAGCTATTATGTATTTAGAACCCATAATAGCATCTTCAACGGTTTTAACATTATCATTTAAGTATTTTTTTACTGTTTCATCATTAAATGTAGTAGGGAAACTCATTATTATTTTAGCAAGTGGTTCTAGTCCATTCTTAATAGCTTCTGTTGCTTTTGTCTTTTTCTTCTCTTTATAAGGTGCATAAATATCTTCAACTTCAACTAGTTTTTTAGCATTCATAATGTTATTTTTAATTTCATCTGTTAAAAGACCTTTTTCATCTATAAGTCTAATTACATCTTCTTTTCTTTTTAATAAGTTAACTTGATATTCATAGACTTCACTTATTTTTCTTATTTGTTCTTCATCTAAAGCACCTGTTGCTTCTTTTCTATATCTTGCGATAAATGGAATTGTATTTCCTTCTTCTAATAGTTTTAAAACAGTTTTAGCTTGTTCACTTTTAATATTTAATTCATCTTTAATATCATTAATTATATTTTTCATTCATTTTTGACTCCTTTAATTTACTTATTTATTTTAACATAATTTATAATTTTAGTTTCTTTATATTACAGTTTCTTTACATTGACTTTAACTCTTATTTTATAGTAAAATGTTTTATAGAATAGGTGGTCTTATGAAAAAGCATTTTAGAAAAATATATATTATTCTTTTTACTTTCTTTTTTTCTTTTTCAGTTTATTCATTAACTATTGATAATCCTGAGTATGATTTATATAATAGTTTAGAAGATAAGAGTGATGTTAATGTTGCTCCGCTTGAAAAATTACTTGTATATGAAAATGTATCTAGAAATTATTTTAATAGAAATTTAAATGTTAGAACTTTTGGTAGTAGTATTTCTTCTTTCGATTTAAGAAATGATTCTGGTAAAAGAAATGTTCCTTCTATGGATAATCAAGGTACTCTTAGTTTATGTTGGGCTTTTTCTAGTAATAATGTTATTGAATCTCATTTGCTTAAAAAGGGTAATTCTGAATACAATCTTAGTGAAAATCAAATGGATTATGTTTCTAGATATTTAGGTGATACTGGTAGTTTTGGAGAGGCAAATACTATTATTAATGCTCTTAAATATTGGTATTATGGATATAGTCCTGTAACTGAAAGTTATTTTGGTGATTATTTTACTACTTATAAAAACAGAACATTAAGAGAATATTTATATAGTGATAATACGGTCGCTGATATAAAAGAAGCTTCTTGGTTACCAGGATTTGATATAAGAAATGCTTTTAATAATTATGATGTTAATACTGTTGTGAGTCAGTTATCTACATATAATAAGACTATAAAGAATCATTTAGTTAATTATGGAGCTATTGCTACTGGTATATATATGGATTTTTATAATAAAGAAACTAATCTTTTATATAATGATAGTAGTAAAAATTATAGTGATTATGTTTCTAGCAGTCATGCTGTTACTATAATAGGTTGGGATGATAATTATGGAACTATTAATTATAATGGATATTCTTTAAAAGGTTCTTGGCTTGCTATGAATTCTTGGGGAAATGATATTGATTATTTTTATATTTCATATTATGATCCAGATGTATATAAATATTTAATTGCTGTTAGTGATGCTGAATTAAAGGAATGGACTAATATATATAGTAATTATATTTATATGTATACTGATAATACAATTGATAGATATACTTTTTATAAAGGAAGTAACAATGAAACAGTTCTTGGTGTGAAAATATTTTATACAGGTGGAAGTACTCCTAGTATTACAGTTAAAATGGGAGATGGTGTAACTACTAAAACATCATCTAGAACAGAAAAACTTCATTATGGTGTTAATTATTTTGATGTTGAAGATTTTAGTACTGATAAAGATATTATATATGTATCTATTGATAATCCTGATAAAGCTAATTATTCAGTAAGTTTTTTTACTAATGATAATTCAAAGGAAGAAAAATACTATGTTAAAACTAGAGATACTTTTGAAAATACAATTGGTAATAATATGAAATATCATATTTCAAGTAAAAATATAGTTTCTGGTACTAATTATGAAGTTAAAGTTATTGATAGTTATAATAATGATATTACAAATAAATTTACTATTGTTAAGAATAAAGATCTTATAAATAATTATTCTAATTTTAACTTAATATTAAAAGAAACTTTAAGTAATACTAATTTTTCTGTTAGTGTTTATTCTAATGGATATATTGATAAGGAAGAAGAAGAAAATAATTTAAGTGGTATGGGTACTTCTAGTAATCCTTATTTAATAACTAAAGCTGATGATTTAAAACATTTAAATGGTTCAGATGATTATTTTAAACTTATGAATGATATTGATTTGGAATATTCTACTACTGATGCTAATGGTGTATTTTATAATAATACTAAAGGCTTTGTTCCACTTAACTTTAATGGTAAACTTGATGGTAATAATCATACAATAAGTAATTTAAATTCTTTTGTAGGTGGTTTATTTGGTAATTTAAAGAATGCTAATGTAAGTAATTTAAAACTTGATAATTTTAATATAAATAATATGAATGATGAAAATGATTATAGTGGTATATTTGCTTCTTATATAGTTGGTTCTGATATAAGTAATATAGAAATAAATAACTCTGTTATTAAAAGTGGTAAAACAACTGGAGCTCTTGCTGGTAGTGTTCAAATGAATGCTAATATAAATAATATACTTGTAAATGCAACTATTGATTGTGATGATTTAACTGGTGGTTTAATAGGTCTTTTATGGATAGATGATGATAGTGAAATGAATATAACTAATACTTTTTTAAATGATACAACTATTAATGGAAAATATAAATTTTATACTGCGGCTCTTATTGGATATGCTGTTATTAATGTTAGTACTAGTGCTGATATAAATATTTCTAATAATAAAACTTATACTAATTCTACACAATTAATAGGTATAATATCAAATACAAATAATATAAGTTATACTTATAATAATAATGAAGTTGTAACTAATATATTTGATGAGAATATTTTTAATTTATTTGATAAGAATATATGGACTTTTTCTCCTACTAATTCTCTTTATTTAGCGAGTTTTCCTAAAACTGAAAAAGCCATACCTAAATTAGAAATAGAAGTTAATAAATATAATTTAATAGATGATATTATTAGTATTGTGGGTGATAAAAATAAAATAAGTGATATAATTAGTAATATTGTTATAGATTCAGAAATTAGTTATGAGTTTTATGATAAAAATAATAGTATTTTAAAAGGTAATGATATAATTGGTACTGGTAGTTATATTAAAATTAATAATAATGTTTCTACTAAAAATTATTATTTTGTTATTTATGGTGATATTAATGGAGATGGAAAAGTTAATATTATTGACACTATGATGTGTGCTAATTATATTTTAGATACTAAATATGATAATTCTAATTTACAACATAGGGCTAGTAATGTTGATAATAATAAGAGAATAGATATAGTTGATGTTATTAAAATATCTAACTTTATATTAAATCCAGAATTAGGTTTTTAGGAGGAAAAAAGAATGAAAAGAATATTATTGTGTGTATTAAGTATAATATGTTTTATTAGTGTGAATATTAGTGTAAAAGCATTAAGTGCGACTATTGATATTAATTGTCCTAATGCTGCTACTTCACTTGAAGAAGTTACTTGTACTGTTTATATTAATGCTAAAGATTTTAAATTAAAAGGTATTCAATTATTTTATACAGTAGATAATGGAAAATTTATTGAATTTAGAAATAGTAGTTCTATAAAAAGTTATACTATTAGTAATAAAGGAGCTATTCTTGAAGCAATAAGTCCTAATACTGGTAAAGTAGAAATAGGAACTATTAAAATACAAATGCCTACTAATGATAAAATGAATCTTAAACTTTATGATATTATTGTTACTGATGATGGAGATAATAGTAATATTAAGTCACTCGAGATTGAAGATAAGAGTGTTACTGTAAGAGTTAAATCTAATATCAATACACTTAAAAGTTTAAAAGTAAAAGAGGGAAATTATATTACTGATTTTGATAGTGATAAAACAAGTTATAGTTTTGATTATGATAAAGATAAAATAACTATTGAAGGTTCTCTTACTGATTCAAGTTCTAATGTAACTGGATTTAAAACATATAATTTAAATTATGGTATAAATAATATTAATATAGTTGTTACTAGTGAAAGTGGAAATATAAGAACATATAAAATAAGTGTTAATAGACTTGATGTAAGAGATAAAACAAATACACTTGATAGTTTAATTGTTAGTGATTATAAATTAAGTCCAGAGTTTAATAAAAATACTAAATCATATAATGTGACTGTTCCAACTACTACTGATAAAATAAATATAAGTTCAACTTTAAGTGGTAGTAAATCTTCTTATGTAAATGGATTTGGAAATAGAACAGTTAATTTAAAGTATGGTAAAAATACTATATTAATAAAAGTTAAGAGTGAAAGTGAAAGTATAAATACTTATGAAATAACTGTTACTAGAGAAGATAATAGAAGTAGTAATAATTATTTGAAGAGTTTAAATATAAGTAGTGGTGAATTTAAATTTAATAAAAAGGTTAATGAATATGCTGTTACTGTTAAAAATGATGTTGAAAGTATTAATGTAAGTGGTGAAGTAGAGGATAACAAATCTAAAGTAACTGGATTTGGTAATTATAAATTAAAAGAAGGTGTTAACAATATAACTATTAAAGTTACTGCTGAAACTGGTAGTGTAAGAAAATATACTCTTAAAGTAACTAGAATAGTAAAAAATAATACTGTTATTCCAAATAATAATTTAAAATCACTTACAATAAATAATTATCAAATAAACTTTGATAAGAATATTGTTTTATACAATATAACAATTGAAGATGAAAAATCTCTTGAATTTAGTTATGAAACTGAAAGTGAAGATTCTTCCGTTGTAATAAATGGTAATGAAAATTTAAAAAATGGTAGTGTAATTACAGTAAAAGTTACTGCGATTGATGGAAGTATAAAAGAATATAAATTTAATATATCTAAAAATGAAGAAATTAAAAAAGATGAACAAATAGTTCCTCATGATAAGGTACAAATATCAAAAACAAGGATAATTAAATTAATTGTTGCCTGTGTATCAATTGTTATTATAATTATATCTGTTATAATATTTGGCATAATTAATGTTTTAAAAAAGAAGGCGAGTTTATGGAAATAAAAAAGATAGTTTTATCAATATTGTTTATATCATTATTATCTGGTTGTAATTTACTTGATACTGAAGTTAATTGTAATAAAACTGCTAATACTGAAAATTATAATTATAATATTGATATGAGGTTAATATTTGATAATAAAAATGAACTTAAAAGAGTGGTTTCTAATATAAGATATCAATTAACTGATAAAGGTATGGAAAATATTGAACTTATGGAAGAAACATTAAAAGAGAAAAAGAATACTTATGATAAAGGTGTTTATGTTAAAGTGGATTATACTATTAATAATGGTAAGATAGAACTAACAGAAGATATAAATGTTAGAAATATTAAAGATTTAACTACATATTATGATTTATCTACTAGTTATATAGGTGATAAAACTAATAAAGATGATGTAAAGGGTAAACTTCGTGAGAATAATTTTACTTGTAAATAAAAAGGAACTTTTAAAGAGTTCTTTTATTTTAGTTTAAATAATACATATATGAATATAATAATAAATGTAATTATTAATCCTAGAAGAATATAGTCTGTAATTTCCATCATTTTCTTTTTCTTAGTGACCATTTTTTCTTCTTCCATGACAGTAGTTTCTAAGATAGGTTCCATCTTAATTGTATTTAATAATTCTTTTTGTTTTTCTTGTTCCCTTAATTGTTCATCTATATCAATAATTGCTGTTGTTTCAAATTGTAATTCATTGTTCATTTATTTCATCGCCTCTATTTTTATATATCAATCATAGCAAATATTTGTAAAGAATACAAGTTTTTTTATAATTTTTCCTTGACTTCTTATAAGGAATAGGGTATTATTTATTTGTGCCTATGTGGAGACATACTCAAGTGGCTGAAGAGGCGCCCCTGCTAAGGGTGTAGATCGGGAAACTGGTGCGAGAGTTCAAATCTCTCTGTCTCCGCCAGATTAAAAATAATGGTCTTGTTTTTTCTTAAATGAAAAATCAAGGCTTTTTTTGTATATATTACTTGTATAGTTTTTTCTTGTACAAACTTCTTAAATATTGTATACTACTATTAGAAAAAAAGAGGTGTATTATGACAAATAAGGATTTAGCTGATTTAATATTTCCTAATATTAATAAATCTATAAAAGATTATGATAATATATATCCAGATAGAAAGGGTAAAGTTGTAACAAGATTTGCTCCAAGTCCAACTGGTTATGTTCATATTGGTGGAATATATCAAGCAATTATTGATTATTTAATTGCTAAAAATAATAATGGTGTATTTATGCTTAGAATAGAAGATACGGATCAAAAAAGAGAAGTTAGGGAAGCTGTTCAATTAATTAAAGAAGCACTAGAATATTATGAATTATTACCAGATGAATATGAGTTTGATGGTAAAATAATTGGTAATTATGGACCATATGTGCAAAGTGAAAGAAAAGAAATTTATCATGCATTTATTAAATATTTAATAGAAATAGGTAGAGCTTATCCTTGTTTTTGCACTAAAGAAACTCTTGAAGAATTAAGAGTGATGCAAGAACATAAAAAACAAAGAACTGGTTATTATGGTAAATATGCTAAATGTAGAAATTTATCTGTTGATGAAATGATTAATAATATTAAAGAGGGAAAAGATTTTGTTATTAGATTTAAATCTATGGGTGATTTTGAGAAGAAATTTAAGTTTGTTGATGAGGTTAAAGGTGAACTTGAATTATCTTTGAATGATGAGGATTTTGTTATTATGAAGAGTGATAATTTACTTCCTACATATCATTTTGCTCATGTCGTTGATGATTATTTAATGGGTACAACTCATATAGTAAGAGGTGAGGAGTGGCTTAGTAGTGCTCCTAAACATGTTGAACTTTATGATGCTTTTGGTTTTGAAAGGCCAAGATATAAATATGTTCATACACCGCTTATTATAAAAAAAGAAGGAAATAGTATTAGGAAAATTAGTAAAAGAAAGGATCCAGAAGCTTCAATGGGTTATTATACTGATCTTGGTTATCCAGCTTTAGCTGTTATTGAATCTTTAATGACTATTATTAATTCAAATTATGAAGAATGGCATAGGGAAAATCCAGATAAACCATTTACTGAATTTCAATATAATCCATCTAAAATGTCATCAAGTGGTGGATTATATGACTTAGAAAAATTAAATAGTATATCAAAAGATGTTATTTCAAAAATGAGTGCTCATGAGTTATATGAAAAGACATATAAATGGTCTCTTGATCATAGTGAAACATTAAGAAAATTAATAGAGAAAAACCCTTCATATTATGAAAGTATTTTAAATATTGAAAGAGAACAAGAAAAACCAAGAAAAGATATAGCATATTATAAAATGATAGAGGATTTAATATGGTATATGTATAATGATTTGTTTAATATTAGACATAGAGAATATGAATGGAAAAATATAACTAATATAGTTGAAATTAAAAATATATTAAATACTTATGTTGATAAGTATTATAGTGATGATGATGATAAAGAAACATGGTTTAATAAAGTTAAAGAATTATGTGAATTATTTGGATATGCATCAAATATTAAAGAATATAAGAAGAATCCTGGAGATTATAAAGGCAGTGTAGCTGATATTAGTACTATTATAAGAGTAGCTATCACTACAAAAGCTAATACTCCTGACTTATATGAAATAATGAAATTACTTGGTAAAGATGAGATTGTAAGAAGAATTAATTTATTATAGGACTCTTACAGTCTTTTCTTTTACTTTTTTGTAATAACTAATAGTTATATCAAAATAACTAGTTATTATTTGACATTATAGCAAACTTTTACTATTATATAGTTGAAGGAAGTGGTGTTATGAAAGATGTTAATTTGAATTCCTTAAAAATATTTTTAGTAGTTGCCACCTCTAATAGCTTTTTAGAAGCTTCTAATAAACTTTATATTTCTCAACCTGCGATAAGTAAAAGTATAAATAAATTAGAAGAAAATTTAGGAGTTTCCCTTTTTTATAGGGCTAATAAAGGTGTAACTTTAACATCAGATGGTGAAATTTTATTAAAATATGTAAAAGATTCAAGAAAATTATTATTAGCTTGTGAAAGAATGTTGTCATCAAATAATAGTTTAGATTCTGGTAGTATTGTAATAGGTGCTCAATCACATATAGTTCGTAATTTTTTATTAGAAAAAATAAATGATTTTAGAAAATCCTTTCCTAATGTTATATTTAAAATTGTTGATTTATCAACTTTAGAACTTATAGAAGGACTTGAAAAGCATGAACTTGATTTTGTTGTTGATTCTTCTCCAATAAATACTCCATATAATAATTTAAGAATACAACCTATATACAATTTAGATACATGTTTTATTAAATCTAGTGAGAATAAGAAAGTATATAAAAAAATTACTGATTTAGAAAGTGAATGCATTATAATGCCAATCTCAAGAAGTTCTCTTAGAAAAAACTTATTTAAATCAATTGAAAATACTGCTGATATTAGACCACAATTGGAGTATGGTACTGAAGAATTAATTGTTGAGTCTGTTAAACGTAATATGGGAATAGGTTATGTAGTTAAAGGAGAAAGTTTAAAAATAGATAATAATAAAATTGATATTCTTGATTTAAATATTTCACTTCCGACGATTGAAATAAATTTAGTATATATAGATAGTTATTTAACACCGCTAGCTCGTGAATTTATTAAAAAAGAATTTGATGTAAAAGAGGTTGATACTAATGAATGATAGTTTTGCATTATATAAAAAATTATATAAACTTAATGATGTTAAAATAAAAGAAGTAAAAGATAATACAATAAATTTTTTGATGTTTGATTCGAATTTAAATTTTTATATGCTTTGTGATAATAGTATACTTAGTTATTCTTTCGATTTAAATTTAGGAATTATTGATATTATTGGAAATATAGAGCAAACATATAAGATAAAAGTTCTTAATTATTTTCCAGTTTGTTATGCAAATGGAAACTCTTTAATGATGGCTTGTAAGATTTCTATTGATAATACTAGATATCTAAAAGAATTTAATATTGATTCATATAAAGAGGTAATTAGACTTATAAAAGAAAAAATCGATTATTATTTAGAAGAATACGATGATGAAAGTATTATTATTGAAAAATATCATCGAAGATATAAAATATATAATAAATTTATTAAAAAGATATTTTTAACAGAAAAGAAAAGAAAGAAAAAAGAATTTTTGTCTTTAATTAAAAGATTATGTGGAAAATATAATTCAATAATAGATGTTTCTTGTGGCGATAATTTAGATATAAGTAGAATATCTGATAAAGATAATATTGTGGTTCTTAATGACATTAGTTTATATCAAATAAGATGTTGCGAGTCTAAAAGTCATAATGCATTATATACTAATGATAATATACTCGATTTGAATTTTAAAAAGAATATTTTTGATGTTTCATATTGTAAAAATACACTTCATCATATGAATAATGATGAAGAAATTATTAAACTATTAAATAGTATGTATGATATATCTAATAAATTAGTTATAGTAGAAATTGAAGATCCTAAGAGTGTTGGGGGAATATCTAAATTATTAAATAAATACTTATATAGTGATTATTTAAAAGATGCTGGAAAATATTTTTTGGGTTTTTGTAAATTTAAAAGAATAATAGATAATAATTTTAAGAAAAAATGTAATATTAGTTACTTGTCTTTTAAAAATGTACTTGGTAACTATATGATTGTAGTTATAGAAAAGAGGTAGTTATGAGTAGTAGAATTGAAACTGAAAAGAAATATTATTGTGTTAATAATAGAGATTTACTTGATAAAATTAAGATGCTTAATTATAAACTTATTAGCGAAGGAAATGAAACAGACGAGTACTTTACTGATATAAATAGTGAATATATAAAAAGAAGAACTTGTCTTAGAATAAGAAAAAGTAATAATGATATGGAAATTACTTTTAAAGGAAAATCTAAAGATTTTAGTAGTTCTTTTACTAAACTTGAATCTAATTTTAAGATGGAACCAGAAAACTATGATAATTTTGTTAGTTTATTTTCAATGTTGGGCTATTATAGTTATACTATTGTTAATAAAAAAAGATATACTTATCAACTTAAATATAGTGATTATACTTATAGTATTATGGTTGATAATATTGAAGATTTAGGTGGATTTGTTGAGTTTGAAATAGTATGTGATAATAAAACAGTTGATGAAGATGTTTTAAGAAGTAGATTAAATCAATTTGTATCTTTATTTTCAAGCTTGAATTTAGAAGAAGCTAAACTTCCATATAGAGATTTTGTTGCGATTAAAAAGTATAATGAAATATTACCTAATAAAAATATAAAAGGTATTCATATTAATTTAGATGAATTTTTAAAAAATTATGAAAAAGACTTTTATAGTTATTATAAATTGGTAATGACAAAAGAATTTAATACTTCTCTTAAATGGAAAGAATTTAAAGATGATATATATAACTCTATGATTAATCCTGATATTGAATGTAAATTTAATGTATATTTCGATAATTTAAGTATTCGAGATGGTATGTTTATGGTTCTTTTTGAATTATTGAAACAAATAAAAAGTATGGGTTTAGAAATAATATTATCAACTAATACTAATGAAACATTCATTAATAGTTTAATATCTAAAATGTCTAAAAATGTTATAGATAAAGTTGTGTATTTAAATAATAATAAAGCTATTTATAATGAATTAAATAAAAATAGTATTGATATTAAAGAATATTTTAATATTTCAAAATACACTTTAAAAGAAACAAATTCATTACTTTTAATTATAATAAATAATTTTGGTATAACTAAATAATATTTTAATATAAAATTTACTTTTAATAATTAATAATTATATAAAAATAACTAAAATTTCTAATAAGTTTTAGTTATTTTTATTATGAAAAAAATGTATTTTTCTTTTCAATAATTTATTAATATACTTAAATTAGAAAGGAGAAAAAAATTATGAGAAAGAAAACTATTGTTATAACTGGCGGTTCTAATGGAATTGGAAAACATATTTCTTTACTATATTTAAAAGATAATTATAATGTTTGTGTTATTGATAAAGATTGTAATAATAAAAATATAGATATTGATTATTATATTGGTGATATTTCGAATGAGTTTCAAATGAGAAGTATTTTCAAAACTATTGGTTCTAAATATAAAACTATTGATATTCTTGTTAATAATGCTGCTAGACAAGAAATATCTAGTTTTGAAAAAATGTCTATTAGTAGTTTTAAAAGCATTATTAATAATAATTTAAATGGTGTGTTTATATGTAGTAAATTTGCTTATAAATATATGAAAAGTGGTTCTAAAATACTTAATATTTTATCTGTTCATCACTTTAAGCCTAGAATGAATAAATATCATTATGATGTATCTAAAGCAGGAATAAGAATGTTAACTAAAGAGTTAGCTTTAGAATTAGCTTCTAAAAATATTACGATTAATTCATTATCTTTTGGAGCAGTTAAAACTAATATGAATAAAGAATGGTTAGATAATACTGATGAGGTTAATGATGTTATATCTAAAGTTCCATTAAAGATTTTATTTGAAGCTAATGAGATTGCTTCTTTTGCAAAAAGTATTCTTGATTTATTTGCAACATATACAACTGGTAGTGATTTTATTATTGATGGTGGGAGAAGTTTGGTATGACAAATGTTTTTAAAAAAACTAAGAAAGTAGAGACTAATAAAGGTGAATTTGGTTTTTGTAAATATAATAATAAAAGATATTTTTATAAACAAGTGAGTGATGTGTCTACTGAAATTAAAAGATATAAAATATTATCTAATTATTATAAAACTCCAAGTTTAATTAGTTCATTTGATAATATTATTATTTATGAATTAAAAGATTCATTGGTTAATTATACTATTCATGAATATCTTTATAAAGAAAATATTGATTTTGATTTTAATATTATTATAAAACAATATAAAAATAATTTAGAATCTACTTATCTAATATCTGAGAATAATTTAATAAATAAAAAGTTTTATAAAGATAGGGTAAAGGCAGTAAAAGATTATTTATCTGATAATAAATTTAATCAAATTTATATATATAATTATAAAGAGTGTGATATTCGAAAAATATTAAATGATACTGTTAATCATATATCTTTAGATAAAAAATTATATTCATTTATAACAAATGGAGATCCTACTGATACTAATATATCAATAGATGGTTACTTTTCTGATTATGAGTGTGCCGGATATAATAGTATTGTTGGTGAAATTGCTATATTTGTTATTTCAATATTAACACATGGATCTTATTTTTATCCAAAATATAATAAAAAAGTTTATTCTTTTAGACCATATATCTTAAAAGAATATAATAAATATAAAATTAGTGTTAATAGAAGAAACAATAAGATTGATGGGAAGATTAAAGTTGCTTTTAAAAATAAAAATTTGGTTCTTGATTATTTAGAATTTTATAATGATACATTGTGTTCAAGAGTCAAAGAAAACGTGAATCAATATTTAAAATATTATTTAATAATGCGAGTACTTACTCCAATAAATGTTCTTAAAATTGATGATTCAGATTTTAATACAATAGTATTTCTTATTATAAAGTTCAGTGAAATTAATTCTTTAGAAGATTTAATAAAATTAATAAGAGAGTGTGATTTATTATGAAATATTTAGAAGTTAGATATTGTGATTTCTTTGATGAAAAAATATATTTAAATGAAAAAATAAATAATTTGTTTAATGATATTAATAAATATACTTTAAATAATATTGATAAGATAAGTGAACTATGTAATAGTAAAGTGTTTAAAGTTCCTAGTTATATTAAAGAATGTGCATGGGGAAGTGAAAAAATATTTTTAGCTTTTTCAAACAAGTTATTTAAAGTAATAGATACTTCATTAAATGATACTTCTTTACAATTACATCCATTAAAAAAAGAAATATGGTATCCAATAAAAAATTGTGTTATAAATGATGGTAAAAAAGATATATCTGTTGATAAAACAGATAAAATAATTATAAAAGAAAATACTGTTCATTCATTAAGAAAGGGTTCTATTGTATTCGAAATTCAAGATAATACTTTATTTAATCATTTGGAAACTATACGTATATATGATGAATCTAATAGAGAAATACATGAAGATAGATTTTATTCTCATAATATGCCTATGTTTAGAAATAAAATTAAAATTATTAAAAGGCTAAAAGGAGAAAAATGTGTATTACAAAAGAATTCATTTATATATTCATTTGATAAAATAAATATTCTTAATGAAACTAGATATGAAATAAATAAAAATGAACTTTGGTATTTATCTAAGGGAACAGAAATTCTTGATGATGGGGATTATTTAATAATAGAATGTAAATTTTTTAAGTTATGAGGTTATTATGAAAGTGTTTTATATATTAAAGCCGGATATGTTAAGAAATAGAGATGCTCTTAAATATTATGAGAATGGTGTGCTTGATAGTTTGTTTGTTCATGATGCTGAATTCTTTTATATAAGAGAGTGGACTGAATTTTCAAAAATGTTATATGATCAGGATGAAAATTTAACTTTAGAACAATTAAAAGATAAAAGAAAAAAGGTTTTAACCACAATTTTGGGTTATGAAAAGTATTTTAATGGTGAGAGTGCTGTTTTGAATACTTTTAATATACCTGATGATGAAAAATGTTTAAAAGAATTATTTGATTTTAAAAAGAGATTAAGAAGGCTATTTGTATATGGTACTGATCAACATTTTGTAAGTATTTCTAATTCTGAAATTATTCCTTTTCAAAATAAGATTATTACATATGATTTAGATGAACTTGATTTAGAATATAGAATTTTGCCTTCTAATGCAGTTATGGATGATGAAAGGTTTAGAATGATATTTTTTAATAAAATACATTTTCCAGATCCTGATAGTGTTTCTTTAAAAAAAGATTTAGAATTACTGAGGGAATATGGTGTTTTTGAAGAAAAAAATAAAATATTACATTTGGTGGTGAGATAGTGGATTATTCATATATTTTAAAGAAGCTTAATAAGGATTATCCTATAAAATATATTGAACTTATTAATAAAGTAGTAAATTCAATGATTTCTATATTCGATGATAACTTGATTACAATAGTTCTTGGTGGTTCCTCTGGAAAAGGAAATATTATTGAGGGATGGTCTGATATAGATTTATATGTTATATTAAAAACTTATGATGTTTATGCGATTAGTGATATTACAAAATATATATCAAAAGAGAAAATACACATTGGTATAACATATTATTTATATGGTGAAGTTGTTAATAATATAATTGATGGAAAAACAAAAATAATGTTATATGAGAAACAAGTATATAAAGTTAATCCAACACTATATGGTAGTGATACAATCTTTAATAAGATTTCTTATAGAGAAGTAAAACAAAATGATAAAAATTCATTTTCTGCGGTACTTCATGATATAAGAAGAAGGTGTATGAGTTTATATACTAATAAAGATGAAAAAATAGAAAAAACATATATTAAAAAATTATTAGTATTAGTTAAATGTATTTTAAATTATTATGATATATTTTCATATGGATATGATAAAACATTTACTAAATTCAAACTATTATGTGATTTAAAATATGGTGAATTGACTAGTATAAATAATTTTAATATAATGAAGGTAATTAATAATATAAATAGTTCTAAGGAAGATGTTTTAAAGTTTTCTTTTGAATTATTTAAACTAATAGAAAAAATTAATTTATGAAGGAGAGTTATAATGGATAAAAGAGTTAGTTCAAGAGCTATTATTATTGATGATGGAAAATTACTTGCAATGTTTAGAAGAAAGGTTAAAAAAGATGGTAGTATTAAAGAATACTATGTAATACCTGGTGGTGGGCTTGAAGAAGGAGAAACACTAGAAGAAAATGTTATTCGTGAACTTAAAGAAGAATTTAATGTAGATATAGAGATTATTAAGTTTATGGGTACTGAAGAATATGATGATACTATTGCTAATTATTTCTTATGTAAAATAGTTAATGGAACTCCTAGGTTAGGTGGAGAAGAGTTAGATAGAATGACTCCTGAAAATTATTATGAAGTTAGATATATAGATTTAAAAAATATTGATAATTATGATATAAATGCTAAGGATTTAATTAAAAGTGTGTTATGAAAGATATAAAAATAATAAATAATATAGAACCTAATGATTTATTTCTTATGAGAAGAAGTGTTAAATGGAAAGAGTTATCTATTAAGCAAATAGAAATTGCTCTTAAAAATACTATGTGTATTGTTTCTATAAATGTGTTGCATGTGATAGAGTAGTAGGTGAGGGGATTTTTCAGATATTATAGTTCATCCTGATTATCAAAAACATGGTTATGGTAAAATAGTTGTAACTAATTTATTAGAACAAATTTCTAATTATTTAGATGAAGGTGAACAGTTTCAATTAGAAGCTACTCCTACTAATGGTAATAGAGAATTTTATATAATATGTGGTATGAAATATAAACCTGAAAATCAAGTTGGTGTATATTTATGGATAAAAAAATAAAGACTGTTTAATTTTCTAAACAGTCTTTATTCCCCTTCTTATTCTTCTTTTTCACTTTTTCAATTTTAAGTGTATATCCAACTGGACCAAGTATATCCATCATGGCTTTAACAGTAGGTGAGTGCATGTTACTTTCAATTCTAGCAATTTTAACTCTTCCTACATTTGAATATAAACTTAACAATTCTTGAGTTAGATTATTTTCTTTTCTGAATGATACAAAGTCTTTTAAAAATTCTTGATATAATTCATTAGGAGTTTTTTCTACCTCAATATAATTAATATAATCATACATCTTCTTCATGGCTGTATATTGTAGCACAATTGATACATATTGTCAATTTAATATTTATTGTTTTATTAAGAAGTGATATAATCTAGGCAATTGAAGGGGAATGATTATGAAAAAAACAAATACTGGTTATACATCTATTGATATGCCACAAAATGTAGGACATAACTTTTTTGAGAAGAATCCTTTTATTCCAAACATGAGTGTATATTCTGCGATTAGAGCATTAAATACATTTTATAAGGATAATACTGCAATAAATTGTATGGATTTGAATGTAAATTATGGGGAGATGTTTAAAGATTCTGTTACTATATCTTTAGCATTAAAAGAATTAGGAGTTAAAAAGGGAGATATAATTGCTGTTAGTATGCCAAATTTTTATCAAGCTGTTGCTGTTTTTATGGCTTGTAATAGAATTGGTGCTGTAACTACATTTATAAATAGTTATGCTAGCCAAGAAGAAATTAATGAATATCTTAATTTATTTTCATCACCAATTTTTATTAATTATGATAAAAGTATTGATGAAAATTTATCAATTAAATCTAATACTTGTGTTAGAAATATTATTACACTTGGAAAAAATAATGTTAATGATAGAAACTTAGCTAATAATTATACAATTACTGGTAGAGATGATATTTTGGATTTCAATACTTTAGGAAGTCTTGCTAAATTTCAGAAAAAGGGTATTGAATTTTCTTCTGGTAAGGATGATTCATTAATACTATTTACTAGTGGTTCAACTGGCAAACCTAAATCAGTTGTGTTAACAAATGAAAATATTTTGGCAGCTGGAACTTATTTAAAAAATTCTAGTGGAGCTTCAAATTTAAAAGATAGTAGTACACTAGTTTGTGTTCCATTTACTTATCCTTATGGATTTGCTACATCAACTTTAATGACTTTATTAACTGGTAAAACTGCAATTTTAGCACCTAATATGTCTAAGGATACAATATCTTATTATTTAAAAAAGAATCCAAATATTATATTTGGTTCGCCAGCTTTATTAGAGTTAATTATGAAAAATGTTCCTGATTCTCAAGATTTATCTTCTGTAAATACTTTTGTTTCAGGTGGAGATTTTTTAAGTGTACAACAAAATGAAAGAGGTAAAAAGTTTTTTGAAAATCATGGAGCTTCTAATGTTGTTATTGGAAATGGAAGTGGAAATGCTGAAACAGTTAGTTGTGGAACAAATCCAGTAGGATTAAATGTTAGACCAGAAACTGCTGGGAAAGTACTTGTAGGCACTAGTGCTATGATTGTTGATCCTGATACATTAGAAGAAAAGAAATATGGAGAAAATGGTTTATTATTAGTAAATGGTAAACATGTTTTTAAAGAATATTATAAAGAACCAGAATTAACTAAACAAGCTAAGGTAGTTATTAATGGTAAAGAATATTTTAAAACTGGTACTATGGGTTCAATTGATAATGAAGGTTACTTTCATTTATCTGGTAGGGAGTCAAGATTTTATATAATTTCGACTTTAAATAAAGTATATTGTGATCATGTTCAGACAATATTATCAGCATTAGATTGTGTTGAAAGTTGTGCTATTGTTAAAGTACCTGATAAAGATATGTTATATGTTAATAAAGCATATATTGTATTAAAACCTGGTTATACTCCTGATGAAAAAACTTTAGATCAAATAAAATATTTATGTAGTTTACCAGTCAAGGTAAATGATACTGAAATTGAACAATTAAAATGGTATGAAATTCCTACTTATTATGAATTTGTATCTGAATTACCAAAAAGGCAAGGTACTGAAAAAGTTGATTATGCTTTATTAGAACAAAAAGCTCTTGATGAGTTAAATAATAATTTATCTTTAAAATTAAGCAAATAATATGAAAAATATTTGCTTTTTTTTAATGAAAAAACAATTATATTGTTGTATAATATTTTTAACATAAGGAGTTGATAGTCATGGGTAGTAGTATCTTTTTTCCTTTAGGAGCTTTACCTTTTAGTATTTTAATGATAGTTTTATTCACTCATAAAACTAATTCTTATAATAAAGAAACAAAAATATATAAGGTATTATTATTTTCTAATTTGTTTGGTCTTATATTAGAATTGTTATGTACACTCGCTTCTTCAATATATAATAATTATTCTTTTATAAGTAATTTTATATTTAAGTCATATTTATTTTATATGATAGTTTGGATTTCTACACTTGCTTATTATGTTTTTAGTATTTCTTCTGAAAATCAGAATAATATTTTTAAAAGTAGATATACATTATTTGCTATATATTATAGTATCATCATTATTGCTCTTGTATTTTTACCAATTCAGTTATTTATAAGTGATGACTTTCAAGTTAGATATACTACTGGATTAAGTGTTAATTTGGCATACTTTATTTCTATTATAGCTATTATTTTTATTTTTATAGTTTTAATATTAAATTATAAAAAATTATCAAATAAAAAATATTTTCCAATTATTATTTTCTTTATTATAGGTTTAGCAGCCATGTATATTCAGTTTAATTTTCCAGAACTTTTATTATTGACATATGTAGAAACTTTTATTACTGCGATTATGTATTTTACTATTGAGAATCCTGATGTAAAGATGATTGAACAATTAAATAAAGCTCGTGATGAAGCTATTAAAGCTAATCAAGCTAAAACTGATTTTTTAAGTAGTATGTCTCATGAAATAAGAACTCCTTTAAATGCTATATGTGGTTTTAGTAATAGTTTACTTGAGAGTGATGGGATAAGTAATGAAGCTAAAGAAGATGTTAAAAATATTATTATGGCTAGTGATACATTACTTGAACTTGTTAATGGTATTTTAGATATTTCTAAAATTGAAGCTAATAAACTTGAAATTGTTGATTCTGTTTATAGTTTTAAGAAAGTGTATGAAGAACTTATTTTACTTACTAAAGCTAGAATAGGTGAGAAACCTATTGATTTTAGATATAATTATGATGAAACAATACCAGAGTATTTGTATGGTGATGGTGTTAGAGTTAAACAAGTAATAATTAACTTACTTACTAATTCTGCTAAATATACAAAGGAAGGTTATATAGATTTTAAGATAAACAGTATTTGTAAAGATAATATTATAAGATTAATTATAAGTGTTGAAGATTCTGGTATTGGAATTAAGAAAGAAAGTATTGATAAGCTATTTACAAAGTTTGAAAGACTTGGTGTTGAAAAACAAACAACTACTGAAGGAACTGGTCTTGGGCTTGCAATTACTAAGAAACTTGTTGAAATGATGGGTGGAAAAATAGTAGTTCAAAGTATATATGGTAAAGGCAGTATATTTACAGTATCTATTGATCAAAGAGTTCTTAGTGAGGAAGAACTTAATAAAGTAATGAAAGAAAAAGTAAATGAAGAAGAGACTAGTGAAATAATAGATGCGACTGGTAAAAATGTTTTAGTAGTTGATGATAATTTATTAAATCTTAAAGTTGCTGAAAGACTTTTAAAAGTATATAAATGCAATATTACTTTTGCTAGTAGTGGAAGTGAATGTTTAGATAAAGTAAGTAATAATAAATATGATTTAATATTACTTGATGATATGATGCCTAGAATGACTGGTAGTGAAACACTTTTGAAATTAAAAGAAATGGATTTATTTGATACACCAGTCGTTGCTTTAACAGCTAATGCGATTACAGGTATGAAAGAGGAATATATAGGTAAAGGATTTAATGATTATTTAAGCAAACCAATTGTTAAGGAAGATTTAAATAGGGTTATGAAAAAATATTTGAAGAAATAAAAAAATATGCTATAATGGTTGTAGGGTAAGGCAGGTAGGAAAATGGAAGATGTTAATTTATTAGTAACAAATGGAGTTAATATAGAAAAAGCATTAGAACTTTTCGGCGATATGGAAATGTACAATGCAACTTTAAAAGATTTTTTAGATATGGTTGAAGGTAAACTTTCAGCTTTAAAAAGATTTAGGGAGACAGGCGATATGCCTAATTATGCAATTGAAGCTCACTCTTTAAAAAGTGATGCTAGATATTTAGGATTTGTTGATTTAGCTGAACTTGCTTATCAATTTGAACTTAAAAGTAAAGCAAATGATATAATGTTTATTTATGATAATTATACTAAACTTATTAATGAAGCTAGAAGAATGATTAATGTTTCTAAAAAATATTTAGGTATGGATATAAAAGATGATTTAATTGCTGATATGACTAATCAAGTAAAATATGAATCTATATTAATTGTAGATGATTCTAACTTAGTAGCTAATTTTATTAAAAAAATATTTAATGATAAATATGATTGTATTATTGCTCATGATGGGGCTGAAGCTATTGAAGCAATTAATTCGCCTGATAGTTATAGAATTAAATGTTGTTTACTTGATTTAAATATGCCTAATGTAAATGGATTTGAAGTTCTTGAATATTTTAGAAAAAATAATTTATTTGTTAAAGTTCCTGTATCAATAATAACTGGTAATGATACTAGAGAACAAGTAAGTGAAGCATTTAATTATCCAATAATTGATTTATTATCTAA
Organism: uncultured Clostridium sp.; assembly: GCA_964649575.1. Taxonomy (GTDB): domain Bacteria; phylum Bacillota_I; class Bacilli_A; order RF39; family UBA660; genus CAG-1000. The sequence continues at coordinate 31,702 of CAZYRI010000002.1, forward strand.
GCCATTTAATGAAAGAGATATAAAGAGAATTATTGAAAAAACTTTAGCAAATTATAATTAAGAGTTGAAACTCTTTTTTATTTGGGTTATCATATTTTTAAGGAGATGAAAAATATGGAAGTACCATTTAAAAAATGTGATATTTTAATTCCTAAGAAGGGAATTAATTATAATTTATGGAGTGTTATTGCTTGTGATCAATATACAAGTCAAGTTGAATATTGGGATAAGGTAAAAGAGTTAGTTGGAGAAAATCCATCAACATATAATATTATTTTACCTGAAGTATATCTTGAAAATAATGATGTAGAGGACAGAATAAAGAAAATTAATGAAACAATGAATGCTTATTTAAATGAAGATTTATTTGAAACATTACATGACACTATGATTTATCTTGAAAGAACTGATTCTACTGGTAAAGTAAGAGAAGGTCTTATTGGTATGATAGATTTAGATAGTTATGATTATAATGTTGGTAGTAAGAGTTTAGTAAGAGCTACTGAAAAAACTGTTATAGAAAGAATTCCACCTAGAAAGAAGGTTAGAATTGATGCAGCTCTTGAACTTCCTCATATTATGATTTTAATAGATGATGAAAAGAAGGATATTATTGAGTCATTAAAAAATAAGGTTACAAGTGATGATGTAGTTTATGATTTTGATTTAATGATGAATGGTGGTCATGCTAAGGGGTATAAATTAAATGATGCTGTTATTGATGAGGTAACGAAAAAACTTGGTGATTTAGGTGAACTTGAATACTTCAATAATAAGTATGGTATTAACGAAACTGCACCTTGTGTTTATGCTATGGGTGATGGAAATCATAGTTTAGCTACTGCTAAAGCATGTTATGAAGAGTTAAAAGAAAAAATTGGTGAAGATGCAGCTAAAAATAGTCCTGCTAGATATGCTCTAGTTGAACTTGTTAATATTCATAGTGCCGCTCTTGATTTTGAACCAATTCATAGAGTTATATTTGATTGTGATGTTGAACATTTACTTACTAATTTATATAAAAAGTTTAAAATTAATACTGATGGTAATGGTCAAAAATTAACTTATATTACTAGTGCAGGTGAAAAAACAATTTATATTGAAGATCCAACAAGTAATTTAGCAGTTGGTACATTACAATGTTTCTTAGATGAATATTTAAAAGAATTTGCTGGTAAAATTGATTATATTCATGGTGATGATGTTACTAGAAGTATGGGAAGTGAACAAAATAATATAGGATTCTTACTTCCTAAAATGGAAAAGAGTGATTTGTTTAAATCAGTTATATTAGACGGTGCTCTTCCAAGAAAGACATTTAGTATGGGGCACTCAGATGATAAGAGATTCTATCTTGAATGTAGGAGAATTAAGTAAGAATATAAAAAATGTATTTGTGGTGAATACATTTTTATTTTAAGTAAATTTTAAAATTAAAACATTGTATTTTAAATGTAGATTTGCTATTATTTATAATAGGTGATGGTATATGAGATTGTATAAAAAATATTTATATTTAATATTATTTATGGTGTTTTTAATGACCAATGTTAATGCTGCATCAGTTTATTCTACTTATGATATTGCTATGAAAAATACTGATACATATATTACTAAATTTAATAAATATAATTTATTTATTGATTCTAATAATAAGTATTTTTATAATGGTAGTGCATTAAGTAAATTAACTGGTTTTATTAATGGAGGTTTTTTAAATAAATATGAGTTTGATACTTCTCTTGATAGTAACAATGATTCTTATTTAATAACTGGTTCTAGATATTGGACTATGACTGGTTCTAACAATTTAGTTTATTATTTAGATATTAGAAAGTTAAATAGGGCTTTTAGTAATGATAGTTTGGAATCGAGAATTACTGAGCTTATTATTCCAGAAACTATGGTAACAGGTACTGGTAGTCATGATAATCCTTGGGTATTTGTAGTGCCTGAATTTAAAATAACAATTAATATTCAAAATGCTAGTATTAATGGAAATAAGACTATTAATGAAACTATTGTTGGTTATAATAAAACTTATAGTTTAACTCCAGATCAAAGTTATTATATATTTAAAAATAAAGATGGAGACTTAGTATGCGATAATACTATTGGCAGTTATAAAATTGTAGATAATAAACTTATTCTTGATGATTTAAAAGGAAATGGAAGTTGTACTATTAAATACAGAGGTATGGATGTTGTAGCTAATATTGTTGCGACTAATGGCACTTCACAATCTACAAAATTAACTGGTGAAGCAGGTGATACATTAAGTGCTGAAGTTAATCCTAATAATGGTTATGCTTATGATAGTATTAGTTGTACTAATAGTCAGAATGGTAGTTATTCTTCAAAAAAGTTAACTATTACTAATATTACAAAAGATACAACTTGTACTGTTACTTATGGTAAACCAAATTCAAAAACATTTACTTTTGTAGCAAGCGAGCAAACATATAATGTAGAATATAGTGGTTATTATATTTTAGATAGCTATGGAGCACAAGGTGAAAATGGAGGAAAAGGTGCTAAAGCTACTGGTACAATTTATTTAAATAAAGGTGATATTCTTACTATTAATACTGGTGGTGCTGGTAGTAATAGTGGTTCTTCTAAAGGATATAATGGTGGAGGATCTGGTCAATATTATGGTGGTGGAGCATCTACTGTTAAAAGAAATGGAACTATATTAATTGCTGCTGCTGGTGGAGGTGGCGGAGTGAATGGAACTGATGGCGGAACTGGTTCAGGTAAAGGTGGTGCCAGTGTTGGAGCTGGTGAAGGAGCTAGTGGAACAAATGCTGGCGGTGGAGGCTCTAGTTATGACTATCATTATCAAGCAAATTGTAGTAATTGTTATTATGGAAGCAATACTTGTACAGGAGGTTATATTTCTACTAACTGTAGTAGTTGCCATCATACTGTAAAGGAATGTCAAGGTGCATATGAGTCATATACATATGGAAGTAGTGGAGGTTCTGTTTGTACTACTTGTGTTAATGGTAGCTATGGTTCTACCTATGATTCAACTAATAATGTAAATTGCGGAAGTGATCAAAAAGTTTGGTCTTGTGGAAGCTGGCCTACTTGTGGCAATAGTGGTTCAGTTTGTAAGTCTTGCTCTGGATATTGTGTTGGACAAAAATATAATTCTTGTGCTTCCTATAGTTATCAATGTGTTTATGGTTGCGATGAAACATATAGTGCATGTGCAACTGGTTCAAATACTTGTTCATATGGATGTGATAATTTAACTAAAAATTATTTACCGGGAAATGGTGGAACTAATATATTTTCTTCAGCACTGAAAAATGTAAGTGAGAATTATGGAAGTAGAACTTCTGATGGAGAAGTAACAATTAGTTTTCATGGGGAGGATTTATAATGAAAAAGGTATTAATAATAATAATCTGTTTAATTATGATTGTTGGTTGTAAAAACAATAAAAATGAAAGTGATAATAAAACTACTACAACAACCACAATAACAAATACTACTAAATATGTTGAACCAGCTGTATTTACTAAAATGGATATAAATAGAAAATTATATGACTTTGGAATAGAAATATATAAAAATAATTCATATACAAGGTATTCTAAAGTAAATGGAAAATACTTTATAAGTTTAAATGATATGGTAAAAGATTTTAAATTTGATGATTCTAAAATGATTGGTGCAACTTCTAAAAAAGTTTGCGACCATGAAAAAACAGGTATATATTTTGATATAGATAATGTAGAAAAAGTAGAATATAAAGAATATCCAATATTAATAGCTGTATATTGTGATTAGGAGGCATATGAAAAAAATATTTATGATAATATTATCAGCTTTTATTGCAATTTTACTTACTGGTTGTGGTAAAACTGATGAAGAAATAGAAAAAGATTTTGAAAATAAAGTAAGCAATACATTGATGGATTATTCATTACAAATATATAATAAAAAGCAATATTTAAATTATAAAATAAGTGATACTGAGTATTATATATCTTTAAAAAGTTTAAAAGACTTAGGATATGATACTTCTATGTTTATAAAGCCAACTAATAAGGTTTCATGTGATAGTGAAAAAACTGGTATTACAATAACTATAATTGATGAAACATTTAGTTCATCATTTAGTTCACTTTGTAAGTAATTTAGAAATATATATTTTTTTAATAAATTTGTGTTTATAAATGTTTAGCATGTGCTATAATTACAATAGGAGGATGTATATGAAAAATATGTTAAAGAAATTTGGGTTATTGGTTATATTATTTACAATTACTATTTCTGTTTCAGCAAGTAGTTATTCAAATTATGATAAAGCTGTTAAAAATACTGATACTTTTATTACAAAGTTTGATAAGTATAGTTTATTTATTGATACTACTAATAAGTATTTATATGATGGTACTTTATCAAGTAAAAACGGATTTAAAAATGGTGGATTTATTAATACTTATGAGTTTAATCTTACGACTGATAAGAATAATAATACTTATCTTTCAACAGGTTCAAGATATTTTACTATGACTGATTATGATGATACTGTTGATATTGTTGATATTATAAATATTGTTAATAAAAATAAGAGTGAGTCTTTTGAATCAAGAATTACTGAATATATAAGATATTTTGTTAAGGTTAATGGTAGTGGAACTAGAACTAATCCTTGGGTTTTTGTTGATAATTATACTTATAATTTATTATTTAATCCTATGGGTGGAAATGTTACACCTAATAGTAAAAAGGTAACTGTTTTAGAAAAATATGGTGATTTGCCTGTTCCTACTAGGGTTGGTTATGATTTTAAAGGATGGTATTTTGAAAATAGTTATATTAATGAAGTAAAATCTGATAAAATAGTTGAAATTGATGAAGATACAACTGTTTATGCTAAATGGGAGATAAAAAAATATAATGTCACTCTTACAGTTAGTAATGGTTCAAGTTCTCCAACTTCTGTAACAGTTAAACATTTTGATAATGCTGTGTTTAATTTAACTCCAAATAGTAATTATGAATTTACTAATTCTAAAGTAACTTGTGATAATGGAGCAACTGGTAGTGTTTCTAATAATACAATTACTGTTAGTAATATTACTGCTAATACAAATTGTAGTATTTCTGCAACTCCTATGTATACTTGTTCAGTTGGTACTTTAAAATATGATACAAACAAAGGATATATTTGTACTAAATCTGGTACATTTCATAGTGGAGATTGTGATTGCTATACAACTAGTGTAAAGTGTGGTTGTAAAAGTGCTTCAGATTTTTGTAGTCAATATAATGATTATGATAGTTGTATGGATGCCAGTTGGATATGTATGGGTCCTATTGAATCTGATTGTTGTTTTGGTGATAATTATTGTGATAGAGATTATTGTGATTGTTATGATGACTATTATTCATGTGATGGCTCATGGAATAATTATTCTGGCTCTGGTTCATCACTTGTATGTTATAAAGCAGCTACTTTAAAATAGAAAGGAATATAAGTTAAATATGAAAAAAATAGTAATGATTATTATGTGTTTATTTATAATTGTAGGTTGTGATAATGCTACTAAAAAAGAAAATAATAATACAACAACAACCACTACTACAAGGAAGGTTGAGGCTCTTTCTTTTCAAGATATTGGGGATTTATTATTTGATGAAGCAATTAAGTTATATAATGATAAAGAATATTTAAAATTTGATAAAGAAAATAATAAATATTATATTACTTTAGGTAATTTAGTAAATAAATATAATTTTGATGATTCAAGGTTGATTAATCCTGAAAATAATAAAAAATGTGATCGTGAAAAAACAACTATATATTTTGATATAGACCATGTAGATAATATTGAATATGAGAGATATCCTATAACAATTGCATTATTTTGCAAATGATTTGTTGTTTTATATCTGTGTCTGCATATTGTGAATAATTTAATTATATGCTAAAATATGTAATCAGGTGATTTTATGAAGAGAATTATTTTAATTACTACATTATTATTGCTATGTGGATGTGGTAAAAATGATGATATAAAAAATGAATTATCTATTTCAGAAATGAATGATATTTTATTTGAATATGGTGATTCATTATATGAAAATGAAGAATATAAAAATTTTGATTTAGTTGATGGACAATATTATATTTCTTTAAGTGATTTAAAAATAAAATATAATTATAATTTTGATAATTTTATTAATGAAGAAACACATAATGTTTGTAATAAAGAAACATCTGGTATATATTTTGATATAAATAATGTTAGAAAACTTGAATATTATAAGAATCCAATAGTTGTTGATTTAAAGTGTGAGTGATCACACTTTTTTAGTATAAAAAATTTAATTATTAATATAATTTACTAGAGGTGAATTATGATTAATAGACAAAATATGTGGTTTTTAACTTTATTTTCTTTAATACTGATATTAGGTGTATATTATATAACTTTACCTAGTGAAATATTCAGTAAGAATGGAATAGAAACAGTTAATAAGAATATTGATATTAAAGTAAGTGAGAATGATAAGTTGGTTGCTTTAAGGGCTAGTAGAAATGAAAAAATAAGTACAGTAATGAGTGAACTTCAAGAAAAGATTGTGTCACCTTCATCGAGTGCTGAAGTTAAAAATACTGCATTTGAAGAACTTCAAGTTTTAAATTTAGCAAAGGGTAAAGAAACTTATTTAGAAGATAAAATATTAAATAATTTTAAAATTAAATCTTTTGTTGAAATTAATAATGATAATATAAAAGTAACTATTTCATCCAGTGAGCATAATAATGAACTTGCTAATAATATTATGAGAAGTATTCAAGAAGAATTTAAGGATAAAAAGAATATAACTATTAAATTTGATAAATAGGCGGATTTCTTTCACATTAATGTCTTTTTTTCATAAATTATCAATGAAATGATTGTATTTATGAAAGAGGGTGCATCGTGGGAAATATACTAACTAAAAGAGAGAAAGATGTATTTTTATTGTTAGTTCAAAATAAAACAACTAAAGAAATTGCTAGCATTCTTGATATAAGTGAGAAAACAGTAAGAAATCATGTGTCAAATGCCATGCAGAAACTTGGATGTAAAGGTAGAGCAGGAGCTGTTATTGAACTTCTTAAGTTAGGAGAAATTACATTATAAATGACTTTTTAAGTCATTTTTATTTTTATAAAGCATAATATTTAGTATGAATATGATTAAAAAATGGACAATTAATAAAATTATGGTTGCGAGTCTGTCTTTATTTTTATTGTTTATGTTTAATTTAATACCAACTAAACCAGATATTGAAACTGAAGTGATTGAAAAAAATGAAGAATTAAAAGAAAATGTTGTTTATTTACTTGATGAAGATAATTATGTTTCTAGAGTAGTAACATATTATGATAAATCTGACATTAAAGATGTAATTAGAAATAAGATAGATATACTTACTAATAGTGATAAGAATAACTTTTATTCATTGATTCCAAAAGGTACTAAATTAAATGATATTAAAGTTGAAAAAGATGCTGTATATTTAGATTTTAGTTCTGAAATACTTAGTGTAAATAAATATATAGAAGAAGAAATGATTGAAGCAATAATATATAGTGTTACCGAAATAAATGGTATAAATTCTGTATATATTACAGTTGATTCTAAAAAATTAACTGAGTTGCCTAATAGTTTAAAAAAATTAAGTTATCCTCTTACTAGAAAATATGGTATTAATAAAAAATATAATATAGATAGTTTTGATAATATTGATACTACGACTGTATATTTTTCAAAAAATAGTGATGATGATATTTATTATGTCCCTGTTACATATGTTACAAATACTAGTGGTGAAAAAATAGATATTATTATTGAAGAGTTAAAAAGTAGTATAAATAGTCAGGATAATTTAAATAGTTTTGTTTCTAATATGGTTGAAGTAGTTGATTATAATATAGATAATGATAAGTTTAATTTAGTATTTAATGAATATATATTTGGTGATTTAGAAAAGAATGTTATTTTAGAAGAGGTTAAATATGTTATTTCAGCTTCTATATTTGAAAATTATGATGTGAATGAAGTTGTTTTTAATACAGAAGATCAAAAAAATATTGCAGAAATGGTAAAAAAGTAAAAAAAGGGGGTTGAAAAATAAAAAATAATGGTGTATACTTTATTTTATCAACAGGAAGTTATGTCCTCGTAGCTCAGCTGGATAGAGCAACGGCCTTCTAAGCCGTCGGTCACACGTTCGAATCGTGCCGAGGACACCATTAATGTTATTAAAGCCTTAAATTAAGGCTTTTTTAATGCAAAAATTACTTTGAAAAACATCACTAAACACACTTTTTATAAATTATATTTACTATATGTTATTTTTTTTATTGTCTTTTAGTATCTAGTTTGATATAATATACAACACTTTTGAAGGGGAAAAATATGGAAAAGAGTTACGAAGATATTAATAGGGAAATCCGTGATATATATAGAAAATTGAGTGAAGGAAGTGATTCTCTTAGGGGTAGTGATATTTATAAACTTTATAGAGATTATTTAAAGCTATGTATGATGACTAGTACTAATAATCCTAGTTTTGATTATGATAAAGATTCCTATCCATATGGTAATTGTTATTGTTATGCTTTAGGATTTAGATGCCCTTCAATTTTTGCCAAACTTTTTAATGAAAAATGTCTTATGTTTTTTCCATATAATATTGGTCTTATGCATTCGTTTTTTACTAATTATAATACTTGTGTTACTGATTTAAAAAGTGATTTAGAAACTCTTGGAATAAAGTATTTTGAAACTGATTATACTATGCCTAATGAGCATGGTGGATATAAAATATCATTATATCAATCTGAATATGATTTTCATTTTATAAGACAAAATGAAGATGGAATTTGGTCACATAAATTAGGTTTTAGTGATGTAGTTGAAAGAATAGATAGTCCATCTAAATATTTACTTGATGAATATGAGCATGTTAAAACTTTTGAAATAGTTAAACCAATTTTGAAGAAGAAAATAAATTAATGTGATAATCTAATGATTATCTTTTTTTTTATAAGTATTCTTGTTATAATATATATGAGGTAATAATTATGAGAAGTGTATATATACATATTCCATTTTGTAAAAGTATTTGTTCTTATTGTGATTTTTGTAAAATGTATTATAATAAGGAACTTTCTAGTATATATTTAGATTATTTAGAAAAAGAAATAGATATGTATTATGAAGGTGATATTGTTAAATCTATATATGTTGGTGGTGGTACCCCATCATCACTTGATAGTGATGATTTAAATAAACTTTTTAGAATAATTAGTAAATTTAAAAAAAGTAGTGAAGTTGAGTTTACTTTTGAATGTAATATTGATGATATTAATGATGAATTACTTACTATTTTAAAAGAAAATAATGTTAATAGAATCAGTATTGGAGTAGAAAGTTTTAATAAAGAAAAGCTTAAATATTTAAATAGAAATCATAATAAAAAAGAAATATTTAATAATGTAGCATTAGTTAAAAAATATGGGTTTGATAATATTAATGTTGACTTGATATATGCGACTAATGAAGATACTATGCGAGTTTTAAAGAGTGATCTTAAAAATATGTTAAAGCTTGGTGTTTCTCATATTAGTACTTACTCATTAATAATTGAAGAACATACTGTACTTTACAACAATAAAACTATACCTGTAAGTGAACAATTTGATTTTAATTCTTATAAATATATTTGTAATAAACTTAAAAAGAAAGGTTTTCATCATTATGAAGTTAGTAATTTTGCCATTCCTGGATTTGAAAGTAAACATAATTTAACATATTGGAATAATGAAGAATATTATGGTTTTGGACTTGGAGCTCATGGATATATAAATGAAATGAGATATGAAAATACTAGAAATATGAATAAATATTTGAAGAAAGATTATAGGCTTAATGAATTACTTGTTTCTAGTATGGAAGAAATGGAAAATGAAATAATATTAGGATTTAGAAAATTGGGTGGTATTTCTGTAACTGAATTTCATAATAAATTTAAAAGAAACATATTTAAAGTATTTAAATTTGAAGAAGTTATTAAAAAGGGATATGTTATATATAAAGATGATATTTTATATATACCAGAAGATAAAATATATGTAATGAATGAAATAATTAATATGATAATTTGAAAGAGGAATAAAGATGAGGATATTTAAGTTAATGGGAAGTATGAAAAAATATATTTTTATTATGATAATTTTTTCTGTTTCTCAGGTGTTTTGTGAATTATATTTGCCAACTTTAATGAGTGAAATAATTGATAGTGGGATTGCTAGTGGTAATATAAGTTTTATAACTAAGGAAGCTATTGTTATGCTTATTACGACTGCTGTTTGTTTAGTGTCACATATTTTAGTTGTTTATAGTACTGCTAAGTTTTCTAATAATTTAGGTTATAAGATTAGAAAAGAGTTATATACCAAAATAAATACATTTAGTAAAAAAGAAATTGATAAATTTGGTGCGGCAACTTTAATAACAAGAAGTACTAATAATGTAAGTAATATTACTTCTACATTTTCTTTTGGTCTTAGGCTTATTATATTTGCTCCGATAATGGGAATAGGTGCAGCTATAATGGGATATAAAACTGCTCCTAGTTTAGCACCGATAGTTTTATATGCTGTTATTATTTTATTAATATGTTTAATTACTATATTTATACTTGTGTTTCCTAAATTCGAAGTATTGCAAAAATTACTTGATAAACTTAATGCTGCTTCAAGAGAAATATTAAGTGGTCTTAGAGTTATTAAAGCATTCAATAAACAAGATTATTTTAAGAAAAGATTTGATAAAGTTAATACGGATAATATGAAATTAAATGTATTTTTGAATAAAATATTATATTTAATACAACCTTTAATGGTACTTATTATTGATGTTGCGACAATTATAATTATTTATGTATCTATTGATTATATTAATACTGGAACTATTGAAATAGGTGCATTACTGGCATTTATTCAATATATGTCTACTGTACTTATGAGTTTTTCAATGTTACTTGTTATTATATTAAATATACCAAGAGTAGTTGTATCTTTTAAAAGAATTAATGAAGTATTATCAACTGATGTTAGTATTGAAAATAATGGTAAGATTAAACTTACAAGTCTTGAAAGTATTGAGTTTAAAAATGTATATTTTAGATATGATAAAGCTAAAGAAGATGTTCTTAAAAATATATCTTTTAGAATCGAAAAGGGAGAGAATGTTGGTATTATTGGATCTAGTGCTTCTGGTAAAACAACAATAATAAATTTGCTACTTAGACATATAGATGCTACTAAGGGAGAAATACTTATTAATGGTATAAATATTACTGAATATGATTTGGAATCTTTGAGAAGTATTTTTGCATATACTCCTCAAAAAACTTTGTTATTTAAGGGTTCAATAAAAGAAAATTTGGTTTTTGATAAAAATATTAATAAAAATGTATTGGATTCTGTTATGGAGGATGCTGAAATTAAAGATTTTATTGATAAGAATACAGAAGGTTATGATTTTAAATTAGAACAAGCTGCAGTAAATTTAAGTGGTGGACAAAAGCAAAGAATGTCTATTGCAAGAGCACTTTTAAGTGGTGGAGAATGTTTGCTTTTTGATGATTCATTTTCTGCTGTTGATTATATTACAGATAAAAAGATAAGAAAATCTATTGCTAAAAATTATGGTGATAAGATGGTAATTCTAGTTACTCAAAGAGTTGGTACTATTAAGGATAGTGATAAAATCATAGTTATTGATGAAGGTAGAGTAGAAAGTATTGGCAATTATGATGAACTTGCTAATAACAGTAAAGTATTTAGAGAGTTTATTGAATCTCAGAAAAGGGAGGTGTTATCATGAAGAAGAGTAATAAAACACCAACTTTTAAAGAAATGATTGTTAAAACAATAAGTATTACTAAAGGCTATAGAAATACATATATACTTATAATTATGTTTTGTTTACTTGCCGCGATATTTAGTTCTTTGGCACCATATTTTTTAGGATATGCAACTGATAGTTTATATGAATCTTTAAAACTTAATACTGCATTTAATGTTTCATATATTGTTAAAATACTTTTAATAGTACTATCTTGTTATGTAATTGATGCAGTATGTACTTATATGAAAAGTTATTTATCAAGCAAGGTGGGTCAAGAAATTGGATATGATTTAAGGGAAAAATTAATTAACAAAATAATGATAACTAAACTTAGAACAATAGATGGTATGAAAAAAGGAGATATTATAAGTAAAATAACTAATGATGTTGAAAGACTTACTGATAATATTACTGAAATTATACCTGAACTTGTTTATAATGTATCATTGATATTAAGTGTTGTAATAATGATGTTTGTACTTGATGTCAAGCTTGCATTACTTACTATTATTGCTATGCCTATAACATATTTCTTATTATCATTTGTTGTTCGTAAAACTCAAAAGTATTTTGAACTTAATCAAAGTGCGATTGGTAATGTTAATTCTTTTGTAGAAGAAACTGTTACTAATAATGATGTTATTAAGTCATTTAATAAGGAAAAATATTTTAATAAAAGATTTGATAAGGTAAGTAAAGAATTAGCAACTTATGGGTTTAAAAGTAGTTTTTATAGTAGTTTAGCTGTACCTTTTAATAAGATGATTGGTAATTTAAATTATATTGTTATTGTATGTATTGGTAGTATTAGTGTAATAAAAGGTAATATGAGACTTGGAGCTATACAATCATTCATACAATATATGAAAGATTTTAATAAACCGATGAATGTTATTGCACAAGTTATAGCTAATCTACAAATGGCTATTGCTTCTGTTGATAGAATAAATGAAATACTAGATTTACCAGAAGAGGATAACGGTAGTATAAAAGAATTTACTTTTAATGATTCAATTGAATTTAAAAATGTAACTTTTGGTTATGTAGATGGTAAAAAAGTTCTTAATAACTTTAATCTTAAAATAAATAAAGGTGAAAAAATAGCTCTTGTTGGTAAGACTGGTGCTGGTAAAACTACAATAGTTAATCTACTTATGAATTTTCATAAACATTATGAAGGACAAATATTAATTGATGGTATTGATATTAGAGATATTGATTTTAATGAATATAGAAAGAAGATAGGTATGGTTCTTCAAGATACTTGGTTATTTGAGGGAACTATTAAAGAAAATATCATCTTTGATGATAAAATTGATGATGAATCCTTAAATAAAATACTTACTAAATCTAAAATATTACATATGATTGATGGACTTCCTGGAGGACTTAATTTTGTAATAAATGAGGAAACAAATAATATGTCAGCTGGTGAAAAACAATTATTTACAATAGCAAGAGCACTTGTGAGTAATCCTCTAATACTTATTTTAGATGAAGCAACTTCTAATGTTGACACGAGACTTGAATATATAATTAATAAATCTATGAATAATTTAACTAAAAATAGAACTTCTGTTGTTATAGCACATAGACTTTCAACTATTGTAAGTAGTGATAAAATAATAGTTATTAAGAATGGTCAAATATTAGAATGTGGAAGTCATAGTGAGTTATTAAAAAATAAAGGATATTATTATGAATTATATAATAGTCAATTTGAATTAAATGAATAAAAGTAGATAGTTAAAGAATAACAAGTTGGTTATTCTTTTTTTTGACATTCTTTTTACAATAAAAATTTTCAAACCTATTTACAAAAGTTAACAAAAATAGTATTATAGTGGTAAGAAGTGAAACAAAGTGGTAGAAAGTGGGGTGTTCTTATCATGCTATTAGGTGAATTTCATCATAATCTGGATGAAAAAGGCCGTTTGATTATTCCTTCTAAGTTTAGAAATGAACTAGGAGAAACTTATGTAATCACTAAGGGACTTGATAAGTGCTTATTTGTATATTCTATTACAGAATGGAATAAGATAGTTTCAAAACTAAATACACTACAATTTACTAAGAAGAATGTTAGAGCTTTTGAAAGGTCTTTCATAGGTTCCGCTTCGTTAAATGAATTCGATAAACAAGGTCGAATTAATATTACCTCACCGTTAGTTCATTACGCCAATATTACTAAAGAATGTGTTATTATTGGCGTTGGTGAACGACTAGAAATATGGAGTCTTGAAGACTATAATAAATATATGGAAGAGAATGAAGATAATTTAGCTAATATAGCAGAAGACATCTTCGATATGAATTATGAAGCATAAAAGTGTATTGTTAGATGAGGTAATAAAGTATTTAAACATTCAGGGAGACGGACTATATGTTGATGCAACTGTGGGATATGCAGGGCATTCAGGCGAAGTACTAAAGAAATTGAATGAAAAGGGGTTTCTTTTCGCCTTTGATCAAGATACAGAAGCTATAAAATATTCAAATGATAAATTATCTGAAATAGGTGATAACTTTATTATTATTAAAAGTAATTTTTCAGATATGAAAAAATATATTGATAAAAAAGTTGATGGCATTATGTTTGATCTTGGAGTATCTAGTCCACAATTAGATGAAGCAGAAAGGGGATTTAGTTTTCATAAAGATGCGGTTCTTGATATGAGAATGGATAAAAGTAATCCACTTAATGCTAAAATTGTTGTGAACGAATATAGTTTTGATAAATTGGTTGATATATTTTATAGATATGGAGAAGAAAAGTATGCTAAGAGTATTGCTAAGGCTATTATAGATAATAGGCCAATTAATACTACACTAGAACTTGCTGAAATTATAAAGAGTAGTGTACCAATTAGTTATAGAAATAAAAGTCATCCAGCTAGAAAAGTATTTCAGGCAATTAGAATAGAAGTGAATCATGAACTTGATATATTAGAAAAAGCTTTAATGGATGCATTTGATTTACTTAAAGTAGGAGGAAGGCTTTCAGTTATAAGTTTTCATTCACTTGAAGATAAAATTGTTGCTCATGTATTTAAAGAGTTATGTAGTGATGATGAAAGTACTAAAAAGTTACCAGATGTTCCTGATGAATTAAAAGCTAAGGCTAAGAAAATAGTGAAATTAACACCAAGTGAGGAAGAACTTGATGTTAATAATAGAAGTAGAAGTTCTAAATTAAGAGTAATTGAAAGGATAAGATAATGAAGAAGAAAAGGGTTGTTAAATTAGTGTGTGAGAAGTATTTTGCAGTGGGTACAGTATTATTAATACTATCATCTGTATTTCTTAATTTTGTATTAAGTGCTAGTCTTCAATCAAGCAACTCAGAACTTCAAAGATTAAAGACTAAAATTGAATCTCAAAAGAAATTAAATTTGAGTATGAAAATGAAAATAGATGAACTTTCTTCCTTAGATAATACAATGGAAGTTGCAGATACTTTTGGTTTAGAGTATAATAATAGTAATATTAGAACAGTAAAATAAGAGGTGTAAAATAAATGAATAAAACAAGAATAGTTAGAATAAATAAACTTTTCATAATTATTGTTGTTTTTATTTTTGCTTGTTTAATTTTTAAATTGTTATTTGTTGGGACGCATCATGTATATGTTAATGGAAATAAACTTAGTTCATTTGCTAGTGCAAGGGATACTAGAAAGAAAACTATATATGCTAAAAGAGGAACTATTTATTCAAATGATGGAGAAGTTTTAGCTAAGGATGTAAATAGTTATACTGTTATTGCTTATTTGGATTCATCAAGAACAAAAGATCCAGAAAGACCTTATCATGTTGTTGATAAAGAAAAAACTGCTGAACTGTTGAGTCCTTTGATCAATATGACTAAAGAAAAAATTCTTAAGCTTTTAAATTCAACTTATGAAAGTTGCAATGAAGATAAAACAGAATGTGTTAAAAAGGTACCTTATCAAGTAGAACTTGGTCCAGGTGGTAGGGGTATTACAGAACTTTTAAAAGATCAAATTGAAGAATTAGATTTACCTGGAATAGATTTTTTATCTAGTACTAAAAGATATTATCCAAATGGAGATTTTTTGAGTTATACTCTTGGTTATGCTAAAACAAATAGTGAAGGTGCTTATGCTGGTGAAATGGGATTAGAACTTTATTATAATGATGAATTAACTGGTACTAATGGTTATATTGAATATCAATCTGATTTACAAGGTTATCAAATAACTAGTACACCAACTGTTGAAAAGGAAAGTATTTCTGGTAATGATATATATTTAACTATTAATACAAATATTCAAATGTTTACTGAAGAAGCAATGACTAAGATTGAAGAAGGTAATCCAGAATGGGCTACTATTGCTGTTATGAATGCTAAGACTGGGGAGATTCTTGGTATAGCATCAACACCGAGTTTTAATAATAATACACTTGAAATTGAATCTTATTATGATCCATTCTCAGCTTATCTTTATGAGCCTGGTAGTGTTATGAAAATATTTAGTTTTATGGCTGCTATGGAAAATGGGATTTATAATGGAGATGAAGAATTTAAGAGTGGTTCTTTAAAAGTAGATGATGCTGTTATTAAAGATTGGAATAAAGTTGGTTGGGGAAATATAACCTATGATCAAGGTTTTATGGGTTCTTCTAATGTTGCTGCTTCTAAACTTGCTTTAACTCTTGGTAGAGCTAAACTTAAAGATTTTTATTCTAATCTGGGTTTTGGAACTAAAACTGGTCTTCCTTTTCCAAACGAAAGTGCAGGAACTATAAATTTTAAATATAATACTGAAGTTGCTAGTGCTTCTTATGGTCAAGGTATTACAGTAAATGCTATACAAATATTACAGGCTCTTACAACACTTTCAAATAATGGTACCATGATTAAACCTTATATTGTTTCAAAGATAGTTAATAGTGAAACAGGTGAAATTGTACTTGAAAATAGTAGAAGCGAGATACGAAAAGTATGTAGTGAAGAAACAGTAAATAAACTTATCAAAATAATGAGAGGTGTGGTTGATGGTAGTTCTAAAATGTCAACTGGTACAGGTTATTATATAAAAGGTATAGATTTAGTTGGTAAAACAGGTACAGCTGAAATAGCTTCATCAAAGGGTGGATATTTAAAAGGAGATAGTAATACTTTAAAAAGTTTTGCTGCTTTATTTCCAGGTGAAGATCCAGAAATAATTATATATACAGCTATTTCTAAAACTAAGAAATCTAGTACAATGAAAACTGCTGTTAAAAATCTTGTTAAAAATGTTTCTACATATTTAAATATATATGGTAATAAAGAGTCAAGTGAATCAAAATCATATACAGTAGAAACATTTATTAATAAAGATTCAGTTTCTTCTTCATTACTTCTTGAAAATAACAATATGGAAGCTGTTATTATTGGTGATGGGGAAAAAGTAATAAAACAATATCCTACAAAAGGAACAACACTTAATGTAGGTAATAAAGTATTCTTACTTACCAATGATTCTAAATATAAAATGCCTAATATAAAAGGTTGGTCTAGAAATGATATTCAAACATTCGCTGACTTAATAAATCTTAAAGTTACTTTTGAAGGAACTGGTTATGCACAAGAGTATAATTTTAAAAATGATAGTGAAATAGATTTAACAAGGACTTTAGAAGTAAAACTTAAAGAAAAATATAAAACTTAATGATAATTCGACATAATTTTTAATTAAATAGTTATAAAATGTTCTTGTGAGGTGACTAATGAGAACATTTTATTTATTTCAAATTAAGGATGGAGTTCTTAAAAATTATAAGAATAATTATGAAGAATTATATACTTTACTTGAAAGTATACATTATTTAAAGACTGAAGACATTGTACTTGGATTTAATATTTTTGATAAAATTGTTACTCCAATGGATAAGGAGAATGTTAATGATTATGTTAAAAAGATGAATCTAAGTAAAGAAAGTTATATTTGCTATAATTATACTCATACTATTAATGATTTTTATTTTGATGAAACTACTAAAATGGTTATTAATAATTCTCATATTAAAATTAAGACTAATAAAAATGTGCCATCTTTTTTCTTTAATATTAGAACATTTAATAATATATTTGTTTGTGATTTTATTAATCATGATTATTTTCTATTAGAAGATTCTATATGTTCTTGCATAACCGCTTAAAATTATGTTAGAATTAGTTAAAGGAGTGATATTATGTATTTATATATTTTAGCTGCGGCTAAGACTTGTACTAATGGATGTAATAGTTTATGGATTGATATTTTATATCTTGTTATTGGTTTATTAGTAGGAGTAATTGCTGGTTTTCTAATTTCTAAAAAATTAGTATCAAAACAATTAAAAGAAAATCCACCTATAAGTGAAGAAATGATTAAAACATTGATGAGGGGTATGGGTAGAAATCCTAGTCAAAAACAAGTTAATCAAATGATGAAACAAATGCAAAAATTTCAATAAGGTACTAGAAATAGTATCTTTTTTATTTATAATTTATTAGTTTAAAATAATCTTATAATATGTTATATTTATATGGGGTGACTAGAATGAAAAAAATATTATTTATTATTTTATTATTTATTTCATTTATTAAAATAGATGCGATGAATATAGATAAATTGTATATTGATAGTGAGATTGATATATCAGGTAATTTACTTGTAAAAGAAATTATTGAAATAGATAATTTAGACGAAGATTTTAATTATAAAATATATTTTAAAGATATGAATCTTACTTTAAATGATAAGAATTATTATGATGGATTTAATATTAGTATTGAAAATATAGGTTATTTAAATGAAGAGTATGATTTAGAAAAGATAAATACTAGTGATTTTGATAAATATATTATTAAAACTAATGATATAAATGTTGTTAAAAATGATAATAATTATTGTATAAATATAAAAAAGAGTAATAAAAAGGCTTATATTTATATTGATTATATTATATTATCTTTATCTGTTTTTCATAATGATTCAGCTGAATTTTATTATAAATATTTAAATAATTTAGAATATGATATTAAATATTTAGATATTATATTTAAATTGCCTTTTAAATCAGATTTATTTAATGTATATGCTCATTCTTTTATTAAAGCTGATATTAAAAAAGATATTGATAAATCAATAGTATATATTGGTAAAACTAATTATAAAAAAGGTAATGATTTAGATTTAAGAGTTGTTTATGATAAAGATTTATATCAAATAGTATATAATAAAGATAAGAAAACTAATATTGCCGCGATAGATATAATAGAAAATATTGAAAATGATAGGCTAACTAGCACTAAAACAAATAATGTTATAATATATGTTGTTCTTGTTATTGTTGTAATTTTAGTTCTAATTTTAACTATATTAATAATTAAATATAAAAAGATGATTAAAAAGTAAAAAACATCTTTTTTATTTTATAAAAAAATGGTATATTATATACAATAGGAGAGGGAATGATATGAAGAAAAAAAGTTTATTTATTTTAGCTTTATTGGTTGTGCCAATTATGTTAAGTGCTGAATCTCAAAGCAATTATGCGAATTCAAAGAAATATTTAAATTCATATATAACTTCATTTACTATGTATGATGGGTATATTGAATATGGTAAAGATGTTCCTTATGAATTTGATGGTAAAAATAAAGTTAAAAGTGGTTTTATTAATGGTGGATTAATAAACAAAAAAGAAATTGAATTATCTAAATTACAAAATAATTCATATTTATTAACAGGAGCAACTTTCTTCACTATGACAGAAGAAGATTCTAAAGTCTATAATGTTAATGTAAATAAATTAGATTTAGTTTCTAAAACTGAGAGTAGTGGTACAAGAGTTACTGAATTTGTTAAACCTAGTACAAAAGTAGTAGGTGAGGGTACTAGAACTAATCCTTGGGTATTTGTAAGGAAATACAGAGTAGTTTTTAGTGGAAATGGTTCAACTGAAGGAAGTATGGAATCTATTTCATGTGATTATAATTATAATTGTAGTCTTCCTAAGAATTCATTTAAGAAAACTGGTTATACTTTTGCTGGTTGGTCTTTAAAACCTGAAGGAAATGTGGCTTATGAGGATGGTGCTAATCCAAATATTACTTCTGTTCCAAATAATGATGTTGTTATACTATATGCTATATGGAAACCAAATAAATATACAGTAGAGTTAAATGGTAATGGTTATACTTCTGGTACGACTGCTTCTGTAAATTGTACTTATGATGAGTTTTGTACATTACCTTCAAATGGCTACACTAAAACTGGTTATATATTTAAAGGTTGGTCAACTACAAATAGTGGTGCTGCTGTTTATCAAAATAATGGTAAAGTTAAAAATTTAACTACTTTAAATGATGCTGTGGTTACTCTTTATGCTAAATGGGAACCAATAACTTACACAATTAACTTTGATAAGAATAGTAGTACAGCTAGTGGTACTGTTTCGAGTATAGTTTGTACTTATGATAAGTCTTGTACATTACCATCAAATAGTTTCACAAGAGTAGGTGCTACATTTGATGGTTGGGCAGTAACTAGTAGTAGTGCTGTAAAATATAATAATAGAGCTTCTGTTATGAATTTAACTGCAACTGCTAATGGAACATATACTTTATATGCTCATTGGAATGTAAATACTTATAATATTACTTATGATTATAATGGTGGTTATGCTGGAAATTATAATCCAACTAGTGCTAAGTATGATGAAGTTATTACTATATCAAATCCAAGTAGATCTTGTTATTCATTTGATGGATGGAGAATTAGTAATTATGATTCTTCTTATGCTAAATATGGTTATAGTTCAAGTTCTGTAAGTTCAAGTATTAGCAGTTATACAACTGGTATGTATTTTAAAAATTTAACTGCTACTAATAATGCTACTGTAACATTTACTGCTAGCTGGAGTTATGATTGTTACTATGATGACGATGATGATGATTATGACTATAGGCCAAGTGGTGGAAGTTCAAGTAGTAGTAGTGGAAGTTCATCTACTTGCGACACAAGATGTCAAATGGAGAAGAACTCTGAAGAATGGTATGATGCAGATGAAGAAAGAAAGAAAGAACTTGAAGAAGAAAATAAAAAACTTATGAATGATTTAGAAGAGTGCAGTGGAAGTAATAGCACTTGTAATCGTGCAGACAATGGAATAATTACAGATGGTGATGGAAACTGTGTTTATTCTGGTGTATCAAAAACATGTGATTAATTATGGAGGAGAAAGATGAAAAAAGTATTATTAATAACAATTATGTGTGTATTTATGGTGGTTGGTTGTAATAAAAATGAAAATCTTGAAAAGAAACCAATTCCTGAAACTGATGTTGGAAAAGTTGTTGATATTTTTGCAACAACACAAACAGCACCTAGTTTCTCTGTTGGAACTATGGGGTTATATGATGGTGGATTCAATAATGAAAGTTTAAAAGATCTTAAAGTTTATGATATTAAAGCTATAATGAATGATGGATATGAAGAAGAAACTCATTCTTATAAAGGATATAAAGTTAAAGAAGTTTTAAGTGCATTGGAAATAAATTCTTATGAGAAACTTGTATTCTCTAGTAATGGTGGATTAAATGTAACATTTTATGCAAGTGAAGTAGATGATAATATGTTCTTATTCTTTGAAAGAGATGGTATTAGATTAGATAATGCCCCAATTAATTTATTGGTTCCAACTCAACCTGCTAGATACAGTATTCAAAATGTACAAACTATATCAATTTCTTAAATAAATTGTTAATGAGCTCCAAGTGAGCTCATTTTAAATTGATAAAACTATTACTAATGTGATATACTTAAATATATGGAGATGTTAAATGAAATATATATTATATAAAGTTGTTAGAACAATTTGTTATCCAATATTTTTGTTATTATATAGGCCACAGTTTGTTGGTAGAAAAAATATACCAAGTGATGGTGGTGTTATTCTTGCAGGGAATCATACTAATAATTTAGATGCAGCTATTATGTTAGCTGGTCCTAAGAGAGTAGTACATATGCTTGCTAAAAAAGAATTATTTAAAAGTAAAATAAGTAATAGGTTTTTTAGAAGTATGGGTTGTATTCCAGTAGATAGAAGTATACATGATGAAACTGCTAAAAGTGAAGCTGTTAGTGTTCTTGAGAATAATGAAGTGATTGGTATATTTCCAGAAGGTACAGTTAACAGAACTGATAAAATCATATTGCCTTTTAAATATGGAGCTGTATCATTTGCTAAAAAGACTAATTCTTATATAGTTCCATTTACTATAACAGGTAAATATAAATTATTTAGAAAAAGTATAAAGATTACTTATGGAAAACCATATAAAGTTAAAGATGATTTAGAAAAAGAAAATAATAAGCTTATGAATATCATTTCTGATATGCTTAAAAAGGAGAAAGATAGTGAAAAAAGAAAATAATAATTATCCATGGTTTAAATATTATAAAGATATGAATAGTCATATTGAATACCCTGATTCTTCTATGTATTCTTTAGTTAGAAAGTGTGCGATAAAGTATCCATCTAGTATTGCATATTCTTATTTTGGAAATAAGGTTACATATAAAAGTTTAATTGCAAAAATAGATGAAGTATCAAGAGCATTTTTAAGATTAGGTGTTAATAAAAGGGATGTTGTGTCTATTATTATGCCAAATACACCTGAAGCAATAATATGTTTTTATGCTCTTAATAGAATAGGTGTAGTATGTAATATGATTCATCCACTTTCAAGTGAAGAAGAATTTAAGTATGATATTAATTTGACTAATACAAAATATGTTATTGTTGCTGATATTGCTTATCAAAAATTAGTTAATATTAAGAATGAACTTAATGTTGAAAAGATAATATATTTACCTATATCAGAAAGTATGGACTCAATTACTAAAATTGGTTATAAACTTACTTCTGGTAGAAATATTTTAAAACCTAGTGGTGAAGATACTATAATTTATTCTAAATTTCTTAGTAAAGCTAAATATTATAAAGAAGTTATTGTAGATGATGGAAAAGGAGAAGATACTGCAGTTATCCTTCATAGTGGTGGGACTACTGGTAAGCCAAAGGGTATTGTACTTACAAATATGAACTTTAATTCACTTGTATTAAGTGAACTTGAAATTAATAAATGTTTAAAAAATGGTATTAGTATTCTTGCTATTATGCCTATATTCCATGGTTTTGGTCTTGGATGTACTTTCCATGCTTCTATGGTATCTGGTGGACATGCAATAATATTACCATCTGTTAATCCTAAAAAATTTGATGAAACACTTCTTAAATATAAACCAAATATTTTAGCTTGTGTACCAAGTGTTTTAGAAGGACTTACTAAAAGTAAAAAGTTAAAAGATGCAGATTTGTCTTTTATTAAATGCATAATATGTGGAGGAGATACTCTTAGTGGTGAACTTAATAATAGAATAGATAAATTTTTATATGATCATGGAAGTGATACACATGTTAGAACTGCTTATGGAATGACTGAGTGTACTGCTGGTGTTACTATGATGCCACTTGAAGAAACAAGAGAAGATAGTATTGGTATTCCTTGTCCTGATTCTTTTATTAAAATATGCGAAGTTGGAACTACAAAAGAATGTATAACTGGTGAAGTGGGTGAAATATGTATAAGTGGACCTACTGTTATGAAAGAATATATTAATGATAAAGAAGAAACAGATTTAGTATTAAAAACACATAAAGATGGGAAAGTGTGGTTACATAGTGGTGATCTTGGATATGTTGATAGTGATGGTTTTGTATATTTTAAATCAAGAGCTAAAAGAATGATTGTTTCTAGTGGATATAATATTTATCCAGGACAAATAGAACAAATAATACTTAAGCATCCTTATGTTGAAGCTTGTTCAGTAGTAGGAGTACCTCATCCATATAAAAAGGAAGTAGTTAAAGCTTATATTATTCTTAAGGATGGGCTTGTATTAAATAGTGAGATTAAAAAAAGTATAAAAGATTATTGTGAAAAAAATATAGCTAAATATGCATTACCCTATGCTTATGGTTATAGAAAAGAATTTCCTAAAACAAAGTTAGGTAAAGTAGCATATAAAGAACTTATAAATGGAGAAAACGATGATGAAGAAGAATGATTCACAAAAAGAATTTGGTTATAAATTAATGAGACCATTTGTTGCGATGAAATTTAAAGGTAAATATAATCCAGTTATATTTGGTAAAAAGAATATACCAGAAAGTGGTAGTATAGTTGTATGTGGTAATCATAGACATGTTGATGATCAATATAATTTTATGATTGCTACTAAAAGAGTAATTCATATGCTTGCAAAAGATGAGTATTTTAAGGGCAAAAAAGAATGGTTTTATAGAGCGGCTGGTTGTATTCCAGTAGATAGAAGTATACATGATGAAACAGCTAAAAGTGAAGCAAGAGACATACTTAATAATAAAGGAGCAGTCGGACTTTTTCCAGAAGGTACTCGTAATGAAGTGACTTCAAAGGAAGAAGAAATACAAAAGATTTCAAAGATACTTAATATAAGTAAGGAAGAAGTATTATTAAAATTAAAGAATAAATGTACTAGAACTACACAAGTTAATTTACTTATAGAACTTTCTAAAGAACATAAAATTACAAAAGATGAATTAAAAGAATATATATTAGATGCTGATAATGCTTTACTTAAACTATATAAAAAGAAAATAATAACTAAAGAAGAATATAGAGAATCTTTATTATTACCATTTAAATTTGGGGCAGTAAGTTTAGCTAAAAAGACTGGTTCATTAATTATTCCTTTTGCGACAGTTGGAGATTATAATGGAGAAAAGGATCAATTAATAACTAGAATTGGTGAACCTATTGATATTTCTTCAATGGAATTAGAAGCCGCTAATAAATTACTTAGAGAAAAAATAATAGATTTGATGCAAAAAATCTAATATTATTATATAATGTATGTATGAGTGAGGTGTAAACCATGAAATTTATTTTAACTGCTGGTGGAACTGGAGGACATATTTATCCAGCTTTATCTGTCTTAGATGAAATAAAAAAAGATAAAAGTAATGAGTATTTATACATTGGAACTAAAAATAGAATGGAAAATGATTTAATTCCAAGTATGGGTATTCCATATGAAGGAATTGAAATATATGGATTTTCTAAAACTAATATAATTAGAGATATTAAGAATATTAATTGTATTTCTTCTTCATATAAGAAATGTTTAAAGATAATGGATGAATTTAAGCCTGATGCAGTAATTGCATTTGGTGGTTATGTAACATTACCAGTGTGCTTAGCTGCTAAAAAAAGAGGTATAAGTGTATTTTTACATGAACAGAATATGTTACCTGGAAAAACTAATATATTCTTATCATCTAAAGTTGATGCAGTATTTGTTTCATTTAAAGATGGTACTAGGAAATTAAAATGTAAAAACATTATTTATACAGGTAATCCAGTTAGTCAAAGAGCAATTGAAACTAAAAAATATAATAAAATTGACTTAGGTTTTTCAAAAGATAAAAAATTAATTATTATAGTTATGGGTTCTCTTGGAAGTACATCTGTTAATGAAAGATTACTTGATTTTCTAAGAAGTTATGAAAGAGATGATACTGAAATATTATTTATTACAGGTAAAAAGAGTTATGCTGATTTAAATAATAATTTAATAATTCCTAAAAGTACTAAAATAGTTCCATTCTTTGATAATCTACCAAGTTTAATGAAGAGTGCGGACTTAATAATATCAAGAGCTGGTGCTTCTACAATAGCTGAAATAATGGCTACTAAAACACCATCAATATTAATTCCAAGTCCATATGTAGCAAATAATCACCAATATTATAAT
>CAZYRI010000003.1:0-56383 GCA_964649575.1 uncultured Clostridium sp.
AGAATATGTTTTAAAATATGGTAAAAAGTTTTAGATTATAAGTTTAATTTAAATTGAAAAAATTTAATTGAAAATTATTGACAAAGATATATGAATAAACTATAATCTACTCATAAGCAATGAAGGAAAACAGTAGTTATTTATCTTCCTTAATAGAGAGTTAGTGGCTGGTGGAAACTAATAATAGGTATTTAATGAATAAAAAAATCGTGACAATTTCTGGAGCTAATATGCATGTCTGCTATAAAGACTAAAAGGTAGAAATAATGAATCTATGAAGTAAGATGGTACAGCGAACAAAGTCGCTCTTACGAATAGATTCTTTTTTGTTTATAAGGAGGAATTTATATGGCTAACAAATATAGAAATATATATTGTGGTGAAGTAACAAAAGAATATGAAAATAAAGAAGTAAGAGTTGCTGGATGGATTGAAAGTATTAGAAATTTAGGAAGTTTAGTATTTATTGCTTTAAGAGATGAAACTGGTATTGTTCAATTGATAAGTGAGAATACAGAATATAGTCGTCTTAACCGTGAAAGTACTGTTACTGTTTTAGGTAAAGTTGTTTCAAGAACACCAGATATGGTTAATAAGAATATGAAAACTGGTGAAATTGAAATTGAAATCAAAGAGTTAGAAGTGCTTGGTGATGTTTATAAAACACTCCCATTTGAAGTGAAAAATAGTAAAACATCTAGTGAAGAAACTAGACTTAAGTATCGTTATTTAGATCTTAGAAATAAGAGTGTTCATGATGGTATTAGATTTAGAACAGAAGTTATTGATTTTATAAGATATACAATGAAAGATATGAAGTTTACTGAAATTCAAACTCCAATACTTACTGCATCTAGTCCAGAAGGAGCAAGAGATTTTATTGTTCCAAGTAGAAAATATAAAGGTAAATTTTATGCTTTACCACAAGCACCACAAATATTTAAACAATTATTAATGTGTAGTGGTTTTGATAGATATTTTCAAATCGCACCTTGTTTTAGAGATGAAGATCCAAGAAGTGATAGATTATATGGTGAATTTTATCAATTAGACTTTGAAATGTCATTTGCTACTCAAGAAGATGTATTTCTTGTAGGGCAAAGAGTATTCTATGATGTGTTTAAAAAGTTTGGTAATAAAGAGGTATCAAGTGTTCCTTTTAGAAGAATATCATTTAAAGAAGCAATGGAGAAATATGGTAGTGATAAACCAGATTTAAGAATACCATTTGAAATTATTAATATTACTGAATTATTGTCTAATAATGAAAGTGTTGTTTTTAAAGATAAAGAAGTTAAGTGTATGGTTTTAAAAGAAAATGATAAATCTAATAGTTTTTATAAAAAACTTGAAGAGGAATATAAGAACTTAGGTGTTAGTTCACTTGGATTTATTAAATATAATAATGAAATAACTGGTACAATGGCTAAATTATTTAGTGATAGTGAAAAAGAAAAGTTGGTTCAAACATTAAATCTTCAAAATGGTAATACTGTGGTTATTGTTTGTGGAACTAAAGGAGAAAAATTTGACAAACTTTGTGGTTCTTTAAGACTTAAACTTGGTAATGAACTTGATTTAATTGATAAGAATAAATATGAATTTTGTATTATTGTTGATTTCCCTTTCTATGAATGGAATGAAGAAGATAATAAATGGGATTTTACACATAATCCATTTAGTATGCCAAATGGTGGTCTTGATTCTTTACTTAATAAGAACCCTGGTGATATTGTTGCTTGTCAATATGATTTTGTTTGTAATGGCCTTGAAATGGCTAGTGGTGGGGAGAGAAATTATAGCCCAATAATTCTTAAAAAAGCATTTGAAATAGCTGGTTATGATGAAAGTGTAGTTGAAAGTAAATTTCCATCATTATATCAAGCATTTCAATTTGGAGCACCACCTCATGCTGGTATGGCTCCTGGACTTGATAGAATTCTTATGTTACTTAAAGACGAAGAAAATATAAGAGAAATGGTAGCATTCCCAATGGCTGCTAATGGTGCTGATGCTTTAATGGGTTGTCCAAATGAAGTATTTGAAAAGCAATTAAGAGAAACTCATATTAAGGTTCGTGACTAGTGAATACTATTGATTTAAATGATTTTGATGGAGAAACTGCTTTTTATCATTTTACTAATAAAAGTAATTATGAAAGTATAGATTCTAATGGACTTATACCTTCTATTGGTAATAATGCACAAGGTATAGAAATCACCAAGAAAGTATTTTTTTCAAAAGGTAATATAGGTTTTCTTAGATTATGTGATGTATGGATTAACTGGTTTATATATAGAGTTAGTTTATATGATTCAGTTCTTAAATATAAAGATATTAGTGAAGAAGAAAGAATGAATTTAAAAAGAAAATTTAGAGAGGACTTTACTAAAGGACTTTATTATACAGAAGATAATATTAATTATGCTTTATCTTGGATGTTAGATTTTATGAAAACTAATATAGTGTTAAAACTTGATATAAGTGATAAAGATTATGATTCATTTGATATTGATGAAGCTAAATCTCATGAAACAGAAGAATTTATTAATAGGATGTATTTAGGTTATGTAACTAGTAAAAATTATATTGAAACATTTAATATGCATACTAAAAGTGGAAGTGGAGTAGATAAAGATAAAATATCTTTGATTACGGTTTTAGGTGATGATTCTGCGATTAGTATACTAAAAGAAATATATAGAAAAGAAAAAGAAAAAAATAAAAATCTTGAATTTGCATTTCTTGATAAACTTATGAGTTATGTAGATTCTATGGATTATAATATAAAATTATATAAAAGAGGAAGTGATTAAAATGGAAAGACAATTTACAGAACAAGAACTTGTTCGTAGAGAAAAAATGGAAAAAATGAGAAGTCTTGGTATGGATCCTTTTGGTAGTAGATTTGATAGAGATAGTTTTGCTGCTGATTTAAAGGAAAAATATAAAGATGTAGAACATGAAGAATTTGAAAATATGACTGATACTGCAACTATAGCAGGAAGAATTATGTTTATTAGAAAAATGGGTAAAGCATCATTTTTCTCTCTTAAAGATAAAACTGGTTCAATTCAAATATATATATCAATAAACGATATTGGAGAAGACTCATATAATTTATTTAAGAGTGCTGATATTGGTGATATAGTAGGTGTTTATGGTAAAGTTATGAAGACTAAAACTGGTGAACTTACTATTAAGTGTTTAAAATATACACCACTTGTTAAGGCCCTAAAACCACTACCAGAAAAGTTTCATGGACTTACTGATATTGAAGAAAGATATAGAAGAAGATATGTTGATTTGATTATGAATGATGATTCTAAAAGAGTAGCATTTACTAGACCTAGAATTATTAGATGTATTCAAAACTTTATGGATGGAAGAGGATTTACCGAAGTTGAAACTCCGATTTTAAATACTCTTTTAACAGGTGCTTCAGCAAGACCTTTTATTACTCATCATAATACACAAGATATGGATATGTATTTAAGAATAGCACTAGAATTACCATTAAAAAGACTATTAGTTGGTGGTATGGAAGCTGTTTATGAAATAGGTAGAACATTTAGAAATGAAGGAATGGATCCAATGCATAATCCTGAGTTTACTTTAATGGAAGCATATTTAGCTTATTCTAATCTTGAAGGTATGATGGAAATGACTGAAAGTATGTTTAAGACTATTGCTAAAGATATATTTAATAAATATACATTTAACTGGAATGGTAATGAAATTAATCTTGATGGAGCTTGGAAGAGAATAAGCATGGTTGATGCTATAAAAGAACAAACTGGTATTGATTTTAAAAAAGAAATGACTGTTGAAGAAGCTTTAGAACTTGCAAAAGAACATGATATTGAAGTAGAAGAACATCAACATAATGTTGGTCATATTATCAATTTATTTTTTGAAAAATATGTTGAAGAAACATTGATTCAACCAACATTCTTATATGGACATCCAGTTGAGATTAGTCCACTTACTAAGAGAAATCCTGAAGATGCAAGATTTGTAGATAGATTTGAATTATTTATTGGCGGTAAAGAGTTTGCTAATGCATATACAGAGTTAAATGATCCTATTGATCAATTAGAAAGATTTGAGAGTCAATTAAAAGAAAAAGAACTTGGAAATGATGAAGCTAATGATATAGATATGGATTTCGTTGAAGCTTTAGAATATGGTATGCCTCCTGCTGGTGGTATTGGTTATGGTATTGATAGACTTGTTATGTTTTTTACTGAATCAGCAAGTATAAGAGATGTAATATTATTTCCAACTATGAAAGAAAGAGATAGAAAATAATTTATAAAGTCATACATTAGTTGTGTGATTTTTATTTATAAGAAGAAATGATTGATGTAATCAGATGCTTAAATATGAAGATATAACAGATTATAAAAAATAACGTGTTTTTAAAATCCAATTGACAAACTTTTGTTTGTAAGATACAATGATATTGGTGAAAGGTATGATATATTTAAAGAGTTTTACTTTACTTGATGAAAAAGAAGAAAATAATTATGTACTTGGTAGTGATTCAAGAAGAATATATAACAATTATTATCCACTTAATATATTTAGTAGTAGAAAATTAAAAGATATTGAATTTGGTAGTATTACTTGTTTTTATGGCGGTAACGGTAGTGGAAAAAGTACAATTTTAAATATTATTTCTGAAAAACTGAATTCTAATAGAAAAATTGAAATAGATAAAGGGTCATTTTTTAATATATATGTTAAACATACAACTTATGAAATGGGAAATCTACAACCTATAACTATAAAAACTATTACTAGTGATGATGTGTTTGATTATTTACTTGATATAAGAAGTATTAATTCTCATATTAATCGTAGAAAAGAAAAACTTAGTAAAGAGTTTCTAGAAAATAAATATAGTAATAATAATATTATTTTTGATGATATTGATGTTCTTAGAGATAGTGTTGATTCTAAAAGAAAAACTATGTCTAGATATGTAAGAGATAGGCTTGTTAATAATAATATAATTGAATCATCTAATGGAGAGTCAGCTTTAATGTTTTGGGAAAAAGAAATAGAAGAAGATAGTATTTATATATTAGATGAGCCTGAGAATAGTTTAAGTGCTGAAAATCAAATTAAACTTATGAAGTTTATAGAAGATTCTGTTAGGTTTTATAATTGTCAATTTATTATTTCAACACATTCACCATTTTTTCTTTCAATAAAAGATGCGGTAATTTATGATTTAGATACAGTGCCTGTTAGAATTAGAAAATGGACTGAATTAGAAAATGTTAAAATATATAAAGATTTTTTTGATGAACATAGTAGTGAATTTAAGGAGAAATAAGATATGCCAAAATATAATAAATTAGTAAGAGATAGAATACCTGAAATAATAGAAAGTAAAGGAGAAAAAGCAATTATTAGGATTCTTAATGATGAAGAATATAGAAATGAACTTATTAAGAAATTGAATGAGGAATATAATGAAGTTAAAAGTGCTAGTGAGTATGATATTATTGAAGAACTTGCTGATATGTTAGAAGTAATGGTATCAATCGCAGAACTTCAAAATAAAACACTTGCTGATATTATTTCAGTAAAAGAAGAAAAGAAAAATAAAAGAGGAGGATTTTCTAAAAAAATATTTTTAGAAGAAGTTGAAAAATAAAAAATAAAAATTATGTCAACATTTATTGATATAATTTTTTTTAATAGGTATAATTGATATTGGTGAGGTATGAAGTGAAAGATATAAGACTATTAAAATTAGCAAATTCAATTAAATTAAATGAAGATTTCACTAAGTATTTAGAGAATGCTGAGTTAAAAGAAGTACTTTTAAATAAAAAAACTAATAAAATGACTATTGTTATCATTAATGATTTTTTATTTCCAATAGAAATGTTTCTTGAATTATATCAAAATGGTACTTTACTTGATGGAGTAGATAAAATAAGATATAAATTTATTATAAAAAATAATGATAAATATTTTAAAGAATATTTCTTATATTATTTTGATATATTAGTTAAGTCATGTCCAATGCTTGAATGTGTAAAAAAAGATAGAATGGTATTTAATGGTAATACTGTTGATATAGAAGTGTTAAATACAGCTGAAAAGAATAAGATTGAAGAATTAGTTGATAAAATGGAAGTTTTTTTAAGTGATATGGGTTTTGATGATATTAATATAAAAGCAACTATTAATGAAAAAGAAAGAGAAAAGTTTAGAGAATCTTTAACTGAAGTAAGAGATGAAGTTATAAGTAAGAAAACTAAAACTGTTATTAAAGGAAATCCTATTGCTGGTGAAGCATCTCAAATAAAGAATTTGATTGCTGCGGAAGATAAAGTTGTACTTATAGCTAAAGTATTTGGTATTGAATCTAAAACTACTCAAAGTGGATGGCTTATTATAACTATTAAAATAACTGATTATACTGATAGTATTATTTCTAATATATTTACTAAGAAACAAGAAGAATTTGATTATTTACTTTCAAATATAAAGAAAGATAAATGGTATAAATTCAAGGGTACTATTAAATATAATACTAGAAGTAATGATTATGAGTTTGGTATTAATGACATAGAAACTTATGAAAAAACAGAAAATAAGATAGTAGATAATGCTGAAGTTAAAAGAGTGGAATTACATGCTCATACCATGATGAGTCAAATGGATGGTCTTACTAAACTTGATCTTGGAGCTCATACTTGTGAACTTGTAAGTAGAACTATTGATATGGGATATAGAGGGGTTGCTATAACTGATCATAATGGATGTCAAGCATTTCCAATCGCTTATCAAATTATAAAAGGTTATAATAAAAATATTAAAAAGAAAGTTAAAGAAAATCTTGATGCTTTAAAAGAAAAACTTAATAATGAAATGAGTGAAGAAGAAAAAGTTAGATTAAATGATGAAATTATAAAAGCAGAAGAAACAGTTAATAATCCTCCAATATTTAAAGGACTTTATGGAACAGAACTTACTCTTGTTGATGATACTGTTAAAATAGTTGTTAAAGGAACTGATCTTCCACTTGATGGAACAGAATTTGTAGTTTATGATACTGAAACAACTGGGTTTAATGCAGCTAATGGAGATCAAATGATTGAAATTGGTGCGGTTAAGATAAAAGATGGTGTTATTACAGATAGATTTGATAAATTTATTAATCCTGGAAGACATATTCCAGATAAAATAACAGAATTAACATTTATTACTGATGAGATGGTAAAGGATGCTAGTGATGAGGGAACTGTAACGAAAGAATTTTTAGAATGGGCTGGGGATTTACCTATGGTTGCTCATAATGCTAAGTTTGATATATCATTTATTGAAATGGCAATGAAAAAATATGATTTAGGTGAATTTAAGAATACGGTTATAGATACACTTGAATTATCAAGAGCACTTGATCAAGGTTTTGCAAGACATAGTTTATCAGCACTTGTTAAAAGATATAATGTACCATTCGATGAAGAAAGTCATCATAGAGCGGATTATGATGCAGAAGGTACAGCACTTGTTTTTCATAAAATGTTACAAAAATTAATTGGTCAAAATTATGAAACAATTAATTCTCTTGAAAATTTGGTTCCAAAAGACGAAATACATAAATTTGGTAGAACATATCATTTTAATGCAATTGCTTTAAATAGAACTGGTCTTAAAAATTTATTTAAAATAATTTCTCTTGCTAATACAACATATTTATATAAAACACCTAGAATATTAAGAAGTAAGCTTAATGAATTAAGAGAAGGTTTACTTATTGGTAGTGGATGTTATGAAAGTGAAGTATTTATTGAAGCAAGAAGTAAAGATGGTGAAGAACTTACTAATATAATTAATTTTTATGATTATGTTGAAGTACAGCCACCTGAAGTATATGATCATTTACTTCAAACGGGAGATTTTGCTAATATTTTTGAATTGAAAACTCATATTAAAAAAGTTATTGATGCTACTAAAGGTGCTGGTAAAATTATAGTTGCTACTGGGGATGTACATCACTTTACAAGAGAAGATAAAATATATAGAGAAATTATTGTAAATCAAAAAGTTCCAGGTGGAGGAAGACATCCACTTGCTAAAAGTAATATTATTAATATACCATCTCAACATTTTAGAACTACTGATGAAATGTTAAAAGATTTTGATTTCTTAGATAATGATCTAGCTTATGAAATAGTAGTTACTAATACTAATAAAATATGTGATATGGTTAGTGAATTTGAAGTCATTATGGATACAAAAGGTATACCATTTTCTCCAAGAGTAAAAGCTGATGATGGTAAAACATATTTGGATTGTCCGAGAGTTGTTACAGATCTTGTATTTGAAAAAGCTGCTTCTTGGTATGGAAATCCTCTTCCTCATAATATTGAAGAAAGAATTTCTAAAGAATTATATGGAGATGCTGTTTATAATTATTGGTATAATAGATTAAAGAGTGAAAATGAAAATATAAGTGAAGAAGAACTTATAGAAAAAACGTTTGATAATTTGCATGAAACACTTATAGCGGGATTTGATAGAGTTAAAGAGTTAATAGGCGAAAAAGTTAAAAAAGAATGGAATGAAGATGATGGAGAACTTAATGATAAGAGTTTAGCTACTAAGGTTAAAAAAGAACTTGGAGGTATCATTGGAGGTGGATTCGATCCTATTTATTTGATTGCTCAAAGACTTGTTAAACACTCAAATGATGATGGTTATATTGTTGGTTCAAGAGGTTCTGTTGGTAGTAGTTTTGTTGCTACTATGATGGGAATTACAGAAGTTAATCCACTACCAGCACATTATAGATGTTTAAAATGTCAAACAAGTTTATTTAATGATGATAATGGAAATGCTCTTGGTTCTACATATTCAAGTGGTTTTGATTTACCTGATAAGAAATGTCCTAATTGTGGAGAACTTATGAAGAAAGATGGTCAAGATATGCCATTTGCAACATTCCTAGGTTTTAATGCAGATAAAGTACCAGATATAGACCTTAACTTCTCAGATTTAAATCAAGCCTCAGCTCATGAATATACAAAAGTACTATTTGGTGTTGATAATGTTTATAGAGCAGGTACAATAGGTACAGTAGCTGAGAAAACTGCATATGGTTTTGTAAGAGGATATTTTGAAGATAGAGGTATTTTTGATAAGAGAAGTTGTGAAATAGAAAGGCTTGCTCTTGGATGTACTGGTGTTAAGAGAACTACTGGACAACATCCTGGTGGTATAGTAGTTGTACCAGATTATATGGATGTATCAGACTTTACACCATTTCAATTTCCAGCAGAAGATCCAACATCAGCATGGAGAACAACTCACTTTGATTACCATTCAATAGAAGAAAATCTACTTAAATTGGATATATTGGGTCATTCTGATCCAACTCAATTAAGACTTATACAAGATTTAAGTCATACTAATGTACTTGATGTACCACTTGATGATAAAGATACAATGAGTATATTTACTAGTACTAAAGTTTTAGGTGTTACTAATGAACAAATAATGTGTTCAACTGGTACTCTTGGAATACCTGAATTTGGAACACCATTTACAATTGGTATGGTTGCAGAAACTAAACCTACAACTTTTGCTGAACTTGTTAAAATATCAGGGCTTTCTCATGGAACAGATGTATGGCTTGGTAATGCAAGAGATTTATGTACACCTGATGAAAATGGTGATATAAAAGTGCCATTTAAAGATGTAATTGGTTGTCGTGATGATATTATGGTTTATCTTATGTATAAGGGTATGAAACCTATAAAAGCATTTAAAATAATGGAATTTGTTAGAAAAGGTAAAGCTTCTAAAGATCCTGTTACTTGGGCTGAACATAGAAAGACAATGGAAGAAGCAGGTATTGAAGATTGGTATATTGATTCTTGTCAAAAAATTAAGTACATGTTCCCTAAAGCTCATGCTGCTGCTTATGTTACAAGTGCATTTAGAATTGCTTGGTATAAAGTTCATATGCCTGCATATTTCTATGCCTCTTGGTTCTCAACTAAAGCAACTGATTTTGATATAGAATCTATGATTAATGGATATGATTCAATTAAAAATAAAATAATTGAAATTAAAAATAAAGGATATGATGCAACTAATAAAGAAAATGGTGTCCTTGAATCATTAAATGTAGCACTAGAAATGGCTGCTAGAAATATAAAAGTTGCTCCATTTGACTTATACAAAAGTAAAGGACTTACATTTGATGTACAAGATGATAATACAATAATTCCTCCATTTATCACTATTGATGGACTTGGTGAAACTGTTGCTAGAAACATAGAAAATGAAGCTAAAAAACATCCATTTATAAGTATTGAAGATTTTCAAAATAGATGTAAAGTTTCACAAACACTAATAGATAAAATGAGAGCAATGGGTATATTTAATAGTATGCCAGAAAGTTCACAATTAAGTTTATTTGATTTTTAAGAAGTAGAAATACTTCTTTTTTTATATCTATAATGTAGTCTTTCAAAAAAGAACACTTGTTCGCTTGTCGGGGGGGGTAAATATGCTATTATAAATAATAGTAAAGGATGAGTGAAGATATGAAAGATAAAAAAATACTGTATATAACAGGAATAGTATTATTATTTCTTATGAGTGTAGGGCTTTCCTATGCATACTTTAGTTCAAGCATAAGTGGAAATGCAGATAGTAAAGATATGGTAGTAGAGGCTGGAACATTGAAACTAACATATACTGATTCAAAAGAAATAGTAATGGAAAATATTAAACCAGGGGGATCTATAACAAAAGAAGTAACAGTAGAAAACACTGGAACACTAGAAACTGCATATAACATCATTTGGCAAGAATTAACAAATGAGATTATAAATGATGAAATGACAATAAGTGCTACTTGTAAAAGAATAAATGGAGATGTAGAAGAAGGAACATGTGAAGGAGTAGAAGAAACAGCAATTAAAAAACTTAAAGTTAAAGAAAATGTTTCAATAGAACCTAATATAACTCATGAGTATACAATAACAATTACATTTAAAGAAACTGGAGAAAATCAAAATTATAATCAAGGTAAAGCATTTAGTGGTGTTTTAGGAATTAGCGAGTATAAAGTTCCTGAAACTGTTTATTGTACATTTGATGGTGAAATGGTACAAGGTGCTGAATATGTTAATGGACAGTATACTTATAAATACAGACAACAAATGGAATATTCATCTTCATATGAATTGACTTGGACAAATATCACTGATGATGGTTGGGGAGTACAACTTACCGATAAAACTAGTACAGAAGCTGTAACAAGCAAATTATGTACATATATAAATGGTAAACCTATTGTGTCTATGGTTTATATGTTTAATGGAAGTCAAGCCACAACCCTAGATTTAAGTAGTTTTGATACAAGTAATGTTACAAATATGGAAGCTATGTTTTATAATAGTAAAGCCACAACTTTAGATTTAAGTTATTTTGATACCAGTAAAGTAACTAATATGAGATGGATGTTTTGCGATAGTCAAGCTACAACACTAGATTTAAGTAGTTTTGATACCAGTAATGTTACTAATATGTATGGAATGTTTATGGGTAGTGAAGCTACAACACTAGATTTAAGTCGTTTCAATACTAGTAATGTAACCGATATGTCTGCAATGTTTCAGGAAACTAAAGTTACAACC
Source organism: uncultured Clostridium sp. (assembly GCA_964649575.1). Classification (GTDB taxonomy): domain Bacteria; phylum Bacillota_I; class Bacilli_A; order RF39; family UBA660; genus CAG-1000. Next base: position 11,679 of record CAZYRI010000003.1, read on the forward strand.
CTAGATTTAAGTAGTTTTGATACAAGTAATGTTACAAATATGGAAGCTATGTTTTATAATAGTAAAGCCACAACTTTAGATTTAAGCAGTTTTGATACAAGTAAAGTTACGAATATGATGGATATGTTTCGCGATAGTCAAGCAATAACAATAGATTTAAGCAGTTTTGATACTAGTAATGTAACCAATATGGTGGGAATGTTTAACGATTCTACTAATTTAAAAACAATATATGCAAGTGAAAAATTTAATACTGATAATTTTACTGATACTTCGGTAATGTTTTTGCTTTGTACTTCTTTAGTAGGTGGTGCAGGCACAAAATATGATTCAACAAAATTGAATAAAACATATGCTAGAATAGATGGTGGAACAAGTAGTCCTGGGTATTTTACTAGTAAATAATTGATGTTAGAAATAACATCTTTTTGTTTAAATTGTTATGATAAAAATAAAATGATATAATAACTTTGGTGATTTGATGAAGGTAGTTGTTTTAGGAAGTAGTAGTAGTGGAAACTCTACATTTGTTAATATAAATAATGTTAAATTTTTAATAGATGCAGGTTTACCATTTGGTAAACTTAAAAAATCATTATATGAAATAGGTGAAGATGCTAGTAATTTAGATTTCATAATAGTTACACATGCTCATAGTGATCATGTAAGGAGTTTACACTCATTTAATAGAGTTTATAATACTAAAATATATATGTCTATTGAGACTTTTAATGAATATAATAAGAAAGATTATATTAAAAATTATGAATTCTTTGATGAACTTGATAGTATAATGGGAATTAATTTTACTAAAATACCTATTAGTCATGATAAAAAGGGTTTTGGGTTTATATTTTTTTGTGATGACAAATCTCTTGTATATATGACTGATACTGGTATGATACATTCTAGATATCATGAAAAGTTTAAAAATAAAACTGTATATTTACTTGAAAGTAATCATGATATTGAAATGGAAATGAATGGTAAAAAGTTTGAGTATATTAAATATAGAAATATTGGTGATGAAGGTCATTTATCTAATGAGGAGTGTGCTAAATATTTATGTCATTTTATAGGACCTGATACTAAATATATAATGCTTGTTCATATAAGTGAAAATGATAATACATATGAGAAAGCTTATCAAGTAAATAGAGATAGTATTGATAAAAATATTCCAATATATATTGCTTATAAGGATAAGGTGAGTGAAATAATTAATATTTAAAATGAATTAAATAATAATTGTATGAGAGAAGTACTTATGTTATTATTAAAATAGAGGTGTTTGTATGAATAAAAGAGGATTTACATTGGTTGAATTATTAGCAGTAATAGCAATATTAGCAATTTTAGTAGTAATTGCATTACCGAATGTGCTTAGTATGTTTAATCAAGCTAAAAAAGATACATTTTTAACTGAAGCAAAGAATATTTATAAGGAAATATCTAAAAAATATATTAGTGAAAATATGAAAGGTAATAAACTAACTTATATAAGTTCTGAAGATGATACTAAATTAGATATGTCAGATGGTGGCATACAATATTGTATATTATTAAATGATGATGGATCAGTAAAGAAAATGAAAGTATCTAATGGAACATATGTAATAACAATGGAAAATGGGAAGAAAGTAGATGATTTAACAACATCAGATGTAGTTGAAGGTAATTTAGATGGTTATACTTGTAATGTATTGCCTGTTAAAAAACTTAGTGAAGACACATGGCAAACTATTATAGCAAATGTAAAAGCAGGTAAAGGAAGTAAATATAATGTAGGTGATACAAAAGAAGTAGACTTAGGAGAATATGGAGTACATACCTTAAGAATAGCAAATACTTCTACACCAAGAGAATGTAATACTGATGGATTTTCGCAGACGGCATGTGGATTTGTACTTGAATTTGCAGATATAATAACAACTCGTCAAATGAATCCATCTGGAGAATATAATGAAACAAATTATAGTTATGGTTATAATGTAGGTGGATGGCCAAATACAACAATGAGAACATTTGTAAACAATAATATATATAATGCACTACCAACAGAATTAAAGAATGGAATAATAGATACAACAGTAGTATCAAGTCATGGAAGTGAAGATGAGTCTAACTTCATATCAACAGATAAATTATATTTATTGTCTGGAATAGAAATATGGGGAATAGAAGGTGGAATAAAAGAGAAAGATACTACATATGATTCAAATATATCAAGGCAATTAGATTATTATAAGAATAAGGGAATAACATTATTAAGTTATAATGGTGTAACAAAAACAAATGGAACGAGTGCTTCTAGGTGGTGGCTAAGATCTGCATATTCTAATGATGATAACTATTTCTTTCTTGTTGGAACTGGTGGTAACTCTAATGGCCATCGTGCTAGTTATACTTATGGCATTTCTCCTGTATTTAGAATTGGATAGATAAATAAATGAAGAATTGTAAAAGTTCTTCTTTTTAATTATATGTAAAGAAAAAGACTGCTTTTCTTTTAAAAATGGTATTATTATGATAAAATTAGTTTGGTGAATAAAATGTATAGAAAAACATTTATTGAAGTAAATATTGATCATTTAAAAGATAATGTATCTAATATTATAAAGAAATATAATGATTATAAGTATTATATTGCTATGGTTAAGTCTAATGCATATGGTCATGGATTATATATTGTTAATGATTTAATTGATAGTGGTATTAATTATTTTGCTGTTTCCTCTTTAGAAGAAGCAATGGAAATAAGAAAATATAATAAAGATATACCTGTCTTGTGTGTAGAGCCTATTGAAATTGATAGTGTTGATATTGCTATTAAAAATAATATTACTCTTACTATAATTAGTTTAGATTATTTAAAAAAGTTGATAAATAAGAATAATTCTTTTATGAAAGTTCATATTAAAATTGATACTGGTATGAATAGACTTGGAATAAGTGATAAGGATGAATTTAATATGGTAGTTGGTTTAATTAATAAAAACTCTAATATATGTTTAGAAGGATTATTTACTCATTTTGCAACACCTGGTGTTAATGATAAGTATTTTGATTTTCAACTTAGTAATTTTAGAGATATTACTAATGATATAGATTTAAATAAAATACCTATTGTTCATTTAAGCAGTAGTTTTATATTACTTGCTCATCCTAAGATTGAGTTTGCTAATGGTGTTAGATTTGGAACTATATTATATGGTTATGATATAAGTCCTCATAAGTTATCTAATAGTCCAAAGGATATTTTAAGAAGAGTAAGAAATAATTATTTAATTAAAAAATATAACATAAGTAAAACATATGATAATGTTGATATTAAACTTAAACCTGCTTTGAAAGTGAAAACTAATATTATACAAATAAAGAAAATTAAAGCAGGAGATAAGGTTGGTTATGGGTTGTTTTATACAGCTAGAAAAGATGAGTTAATCGCAACAATCCCTATTGGTTTTGATGATGGTATTGGTATTAATCATATAGGTAGATATGTTATTATTAATAATAAAAAATATCCTGTAATTGGTGAAATATCTATGTGTATGATGAGCATACTAATAGATGATAGTATAAAATTAGGAGATGAAGTGACTGTTATGGGGGATGGTATTACTCTTGGTATGATATCAAGATTAAATAATACGACCATTCATAATACACTTGTTAATATAGGTAAAAATTTGCCAAGAGTATATATTAAAAATAATAAGAAAGATTGTATTGTAGAATACAATATGGAGGTAATAAAATGAGTCTTAAAAGTATGATGGTAAGTAAGGTAAAGGCTATAAATTATGAAAAATTGAATAAATTAAGTAATGATATAGCTTTTCGTAATCACAAAACACAAAGTTATGTTAAGAGGGATATGATTAAAAACTTTGTTAAATATGGTATTGGTTATACTGATTATTTAAAAGGTGATTATATAAATTTAACAGAAGAGCAAAAGAAAACATATGTAACAACTAAAAGTTTTTATAAGATGTTGAAGTATTTAAATGATGATAATTATATTTCTGTTATGAGGGATAAAATATTATTTAATAAAGTTTTTAAAGATTATATTAAAAGAGATTTCTTAGATTTAAGAGTTGCTAGTGATGAAGAAGTTAAGAAGTTTTTAAAAGGTAAAAAGTATGTTTTTGCTAAACCACCAAAGGACTTCGGAGGACACCGTATAGAGAAAATAAAAGTATCTGATATAAAGGATGTTAGTATATTTCATGTTGAACTTTTAAATAAGAAATTATATTTATTGGAAGAGGAAATAGTACAACATCCTGAACTTGATAAGTTAAATCCTTATGCAGTTAATTCATTTAGAATAGTTACTCTTGTTAAAGATAATAAGGCATATATACTTGCTAATGCTCTTAGAATTAATATTGATGATGCAGTTGCTATTGGTTGTTCTGATGCTTTTATGAGACTTAATGAAGAAGGAAAGATTTGTAGTAGGGTAGTAGATGATGTTGCTAATGTTTATACTGAACATCCAATTGCTAAAATTAAGTTTGGTACAGTAACTGTTCCATTTGTTAAAGAATCATTTGCTATGGCTTTAACAGCAGCTCTTGAAGTACCAGAAGTTAGATATGTTGGTTGGGATATTGCTATAACAAAAGATGGACCAGTAATTATGGAAGGCAATGAGTATCCTAGTTATGGTCTTGTTCAATATTATTTATTTAATGACGAACATGAAGGTCATTTAGCTCAAATATCTAAGATTTTAGGTGAAGAAGAAATGAAGAAGATGAAATTATGAGAAAGCTTAAAAAGAATACTTTTATTCAGGGAACTCTTATTACATCTATAATTTTAATAATTATAAAAATATTAGGTGCATTATATGTAATACCTTTTTATGACATTATAGGTACTAATGGTGGAACTTTATATAGTTATGCATATAATATATACAATTTATTTTTAAATATATCTACTGCTGGTATTCCTATTGCTATATCAATGATAATAAGTGAATATTTAACTCTTAATATGTATGATGCAAAAGAAAGAGCATATAAAATAGGTAAAAAAATGATAGGAATTCTTGCTATTGTATCTTTTTTAGTAGTTTTTTTAGGAGCAGATGTAATAGCTAAATTTATTATAAGTGATATATCAGGTGGTAACTCTATTCATGATATTGCTACTGTTATAAGAGCTGTTTCATTTTGTTTAATAATAATACCTTTTTTAAGTGTATTAAGAGGTTATATGCAAGGACATAAGTTTATTACTCCAACTTCATATTCTCAATTAATTGAACAAGTAGTTAGAATTGTTGTTGTACTTTTAGGATCTTATATGGCAATAAGTGTACTTAATAAAGGAATAACTAATGGAGTAAGTGTTGCATTACTTGGAGCTTTTTTTGGAGGTTTATTTGCATATTTATATTTAATAATTAAGGTTAAGAAAAATAAGAATGAGTTTCCAATTTCAAAAAAGAAAGATGCTGTTAGTGATTCTGTTATAGCAAAAAAAATACTTAAATATTGTATACCTCTTATAATGATATCTATTGTTGATAATTTATATACAATAGTTGATGTTAAACTTATTATAAAAGGATTACATATGGTTGGTTATACAGCTATGGAAAGTGAAATGATGTCTTCGTTAGTATCAACATGGGCACCTAAAATATGTACTGTTATTATAGCTATTGCTATTTCACTTACAACAAATATAATTCCACATGTTACTTCAAGTTTTATTAAAAAAGATATGAATGAAGTTAATAGAAGATTTAATCAAGCAATAAGTACAATGTTAGTTATCACGGTTCCTATGGCATTAATGTTAGTTATGTTATCAAATGAAAGTTATACATTATTCTATGGAGAAAGTGCATTTGGATCAACTGTACTTAAAGTATCAGCAATAAGTCATATATTTTTTGGAGTGTGGAGTGTTATAAATACTTGTCTTCAAAGTATGAGAAAATTTAAAGTTGTTTATATTAATTCTATTGCTGGGTTAGTTGCCAATGCTATTTTAGATATTCCACTTATATTATTATTTAATAAAGTTGGTCTTCCATCATATACAGCAACTATTGTATCAACTATAATAGGTTATACTATTTCAATAACAATAGCATTAATATATTTAAAGAAAGAAATGAAATTTACATATAAGCCAACAATAAGTTTATTAAAGAAATTATTATTACCTTGTATATGTATAATTATTCCAATAACAATATCAAAAATATTTATTACATTTGAATATACAAGATTTACTTCATTTATTTCGCTTGGTATTCATGGAGTGATAGGTGTAATAATTTATTTAGTTATTTCATATAAAAACGGAGCTATTAATGATACAATAGGTAATTCATTTATTGATAATATTTTAATAAAATTACATGTTAAAACTAAGAAAAATAATTAATTCTTAGTTTTTTATTTATTTAAAATATGATATTATTGATAATAGAGGTGACTATATGAATAAGAAAGGACTTACATTAATGATGATAATAGTAATTATTACAATATTATTATCAATGATTATACCTAAAGTGATTAATCAAGTTAAAAAAGATACAATTTCAACTGAAGAAAAACATGATAAAAATGATAATATTTTACCAGAGATAATTTATTGTACATTTGATGGTGATATGGTACAAGGTGCTGAATATGTTAATGGGCAATATACTTATAGTTATATGCAAGAAGGTGTTTTTTTTGATTATTTAGGACTTACTTGGGCTGATATTGATGTTGATGGTTGGGGAGTACAACTAACTGATAAAAATAGTAAAGAGCCTGTAACAAGTAAATTATGTACATATATAAATGGTAAGCCTGTTGTTTCTATGGCTTATATGTTTGAGGATAGTCAAGCAACGGAATTAGATTTAAGTAGTTTTAATACGAGTAATGTTATTAGTATGAATAGTATGTTTTGGGAATCACAAGCAACGACTCTAGATTTAAGCAGTTTCGATACTAGTAATGTTAAAAATATGTATGGAATGTTTTATGGAAGTAAAGTAAAAATGCTTGATTTAAAAGGATTTAATACAAGTAATGTTTATGATATGGGACTTATGTTTGCAAACTCTGTATTAACAGAATTAGATTTAAGCAGTTTTAATACTAGTAATGTAACTAATATGTATGCGATGTTTCAGACTTCTGAAATTAAAACATTGGATTTAAGCAGTTTTGATACACACAATGTTACTGATATGAGATCTATGTTTGAAGATAGTAAAATGACTATGATAGATGTAAGCAGTTTTAACACAAGTAATGTAACAAGTATGTGGGCAATGTTTATGAATGGTAATGTAACAATATTAGATTTAAGCAGTTTTGATACTAGTAATGTCACAAATATGTATGGAATGTTTCATTCTACTAATTTAAAAACAATATATGCAAGTGATAAATTTAATACTGACATGGTTACTAATAGTAAAAATATGTTTTATAAATGTTCTAAATTAATTGGTGGTTCTGGTACAGTATATAATTCAAACTATATAGATAAAACATATGCTAGAATAGATGGTGGAGTTAGTAGTCCTGGATATTTTACAAAAAAACAGTTGTAATATGAATAAGTTTAACAAATGTTAAACTTTTCTTTATTTAGAATTAAAAATATAGTAAAATAATTAAAGGGTGAAGATATGAAGAAAAGAGCAATATTAATAGATGGTAATAATTTATTATTTAGAAGTTATTATGCAACTGCTTATAATGGAAATTTAATGAAGAATAGTAAAGGTTTTCCTACTAATGCTTTATTTGGTTTTGTTAATATGTTAAATAAAATTATTAATGAAGAAAAACCAGAATATATAATGGTAGCTTTTGATAAAGGCCATAATTTTAGAAAAGATTTATGTGATACATATAAAGATGGTAGAATTGAAACACCTCATGATTTAAAAGTTCAATTTCCTGAAGCTAAAAATATATGTACTCTTCTTGGCATAAAATATATAGAATGTGATAATTATGAAGCTGATGATATAATCGGAACATTTGCTAGAATGGCTGATGAAGATAAAGATTATAATGCTACTATTATAAGTAGTGATAAAGATTTATTACAATTAATAAGTGATGAGGTAGATGTTAAGTTATTAAAACAAAAAGATTATATTTTGATGAATGAAAAAACATTTTTTGATTATTATGGTATTAAGCCTATTAGAATGATTGATTTAAAAGCACTTATGGGTGATGCTAGTGATAATATTCCTGGTGTTAAAGGTATAGGCGAGAAAACTGCTTTATCATTATTAACTAAGTATGATACTCTTGATAATTTATATAATCATTTAGATGAACTTACTCCTAAAACAAGGGAAAAACTAGAAAATGATAAGGAAAGTGCTTATTTTTCATATAAACTTGCTACTATATATAAAACTATTGATTTTGAATATACTTTTGAAAGTATAAAATATAATAAACCTGATATAACTGGTCTTATTAAGAAATATAAGGAACTTGAATTTAATTCATTTTTAAAAAATATAAATATTAATAATGAAGAAGTTAAAGATGGAATTAAATATGAAATAGTTAAATCTAAAATAAATATAGAAGGTATTAAGAGTTTATATATAGAACTTGATGATACTAATTATCATAAAGCTAATTTTATAGCTGCTGCTATATATGATGGTAAGACTGCATATTATTTTGATTTACCAAGTTTATTATTAAATAGTGATTTGTTAAGGGATATTACTGTTACTTTTGATAATAAAAAGAATATAGTGTTTTTGAATAAATATAATATTAATATAAATGATCCATTTGATATATTTATAGCTTCATATTTACTTGAATATAATGTTAAAGATGATTTAGCTTATTTAGCAGCAACTTTTAATAGAAATATTGCTTATTATGATCAAATTATAAGTAAGAGAAATAAATTATCAGAAGATGCTATTATTAATTCAATTGTGTCAAAGGCGATATTTATATATGACACTTATAAGGAGTTTGAAGATAATCTTGTTAAAGAGGGCTTAGATGATTTATATAAAGATATAGAGAGTCCACTTATAAGAGTTCTTGCTAATATGGAGATAAATGGTATTACTGTTAAAACAGATGTTATAGATAAGTTAAAAGTTGAGTTAAATGATAAAATTAAATTTTTAGAAAACAAGATATATGAAGAAGCAGGAGAATCATTTAATATAGGTAGTCATAAACAATTAGGTGAAATACTTTATAATAAACTTATGTTACCAAAAGGTAAAGGTAAAAGTGCTATGTCTACTGCTCATGATGTTCTTATTAAGTATAGACATTTAAATCCAATTATAGATGATATATTAAATTATAGAGTTTTAACTAAACTAGTTTCTACATATTTAGATACTTTTAATACTTATATTATGGATGATGGTAAAATACATACTATATATAAGCAAACTGGTACTAGAACTGGAAGGCTTTCTAGTGTTGAACCTAATTTACAAAATATACCTATTAGAAGTGAAGAAGGTAAACAAATAAGAAAGGCATTTATACCAAGTGATAATTCATATTTATTATCTAGTGATTACTCACAAATTGAACTTAGGGTTCTTGCTCATATAAGTGATTCTAAGAGTTTAAAAGAAGCATTTATAAATGGAGAAGATATACATACTCATGTTGCTAGTGATATATTTGATATTCCAGAGAGTGAAGTCACAAAAAATATGAGAAGAACTGCTAAGGCTGTAATATTTGGTATTGTTTATGGTATTAGTGGATACGGTCTTTCTGAAAACTTAGATATTAGTCCTAATGAAGCAAAAAAATATATTGAAAAATATTTAACTTTATATCCAGAAGTAAACGATTATATGACTGAGATTGTTAAGAGAGCAAAAGAAACTTCTTCTGTTAGAACTTTATTTAATAGGAAAAGAACTATTGATGAACTTAATAATACTAATTATATGATAAGACAAATGGGAGAAAGAATAGCTCTTAATACTCCAATTCAAGGTACTGCTGCTGATATATTGAAGCTTGCTATGATTAAAATAGATGAAAGATTAAAAGAAGATAATCTTAAAACTAAGATGTTACTTCAAGTACATGATGAACTTATATTTGATGTGCCTGATGTGGAACTTGAAAAAGTAAAAGGTATTGTAAAAGAAATAATGGAAAATACATATAAATTATCTGTACCATTAAAAGTTGAAATTGATTATGGTAGAGACTGGTATGAAGCAAAATAAAAATCAGGAATATTAATCCTGATTTTCTTTTATATAAACTGGTATATTTTGTATTTCTTTTTTAGATATATCTTCATATATAAATGAATAAAGTTCTGTTATTCTTTTTTCTATTTTAAGAGTGTTATATTTAGTATTATATTTATTTAAAATAGGTAAGTTTATTTCATTTTTAATTTCATTTAAATAATTTTTGCCTTTTTCTGTAAAACCGAGTATTCTTATGTATTCTAGATATTTTACTTTTTTATTCTCTTCTTTTGTAAATGAACAGAATATATGATTTAACATTCTAGATATTTTATTATATGTATATCTTTTAGTTTTAATATTTTTAATAAGCTCATCAAGTGAGTTTGATTTATTTATAACTTTTTTAATTCTTGTACTTAATCCTTCATCTACATCTACATATTTTTCTAAATTATCTTCTGTTAATATCTTATATTTTAGATATTCAAAGTATTTACTTTCCATTTTTTTATCTTTTAAAAGTTCATATACATTATTTGGAACTTTGTCTTTAATATCTTTTTTTTCTAAAAGTCTTGTTCTTATATTTGATGCAGATACTACTTTTGCTGTTGAATCTAGGTCATGGTAACTACTTGTTCTTTTAATATTATATATATCCATAAAGTATCCATTTCTATATATTTCTTTTAAATAACTAAGGGCAAGTAAGTCATTTGGTTCAGTTATTGTAATACCACATAATTCTTCAAGTGCTTTATTAAGTGCGGTAGGGTAACTAACTCCTTCATTTAAATATTTTTTGGTTATTATATCAAAATTTATATCATTAACTTGATATTTGGCGGCTTCTTTTATTTTATCTATGTTTTCTGTTTCACTACCAAAGCAAAGAATATCTATATATAATTTATTTAGTAGAGCTACAGAATATCTAGCGAAAATATCACTACTTTGACTTGCATATACATATGGAAGTTCTATTACAATATCAACTCCATTTTCAAGTGCAACTTTTGTTTTATCCCATTTATTTAATACTGATAGTTCCCCGCGTTGTGTGAATGTTCCGCTTAAACAAACAATAATTATAGAATCTTTATATTTCTTTTTAATTTTATTTATTTGATATAAATGTCCATTATGAAATGGATTATATTCGCATATTATTCCTACTACTTTTCTCATTTTTACTGCCTATCTATACTCCTTACTAGTTTTCTAACAGATGGAACTTTTTTGATGCTTGGTTTATATAATGCTGGGTTTGAATTATGCATTCTATATCCATTATATCTTGTAAGCATATTTACATCAAAGAAATCATTACCAACTGTATATGTATCATCATCGTGTATACCTTCTTTTGATATTATTATATCTATACCATCTGTTTTATCTATAGATTCATTAAATATTAATATATGAAAGAATGGGGTAGAACATAAATAATTTAGTTCTTCTTTTATTTCTTCTAATCTTTCTATATTATTACTATCTATTATACAAATTATATCATATACCTTATCTAAATCAGTTGTTATATTTCCATAATAATCTTTAAAAATTATTGATTTAAATATTTTTCTTTTATTAATATATTTTATAGTTTTAAGTATTACACTATTTAATGTTGGATGAAGAAATATTATATTGTCATTTTCATCATATACAATACCACCATTATTACATATTAAATAATTATAGGGTATATTATATTTTTGTATTTGACCTTTAAGTGAAATAAAATTTCTTGCAGATGCTAGAGCAAATATATTTCCATTACTCATAAAGTCTTTTACTGAATCAATATTTTCACTTATTTTTACTAATTTACTATTTTTATTAAAAGTTCCATCATAATCGCTTATTAGTAATTTTTTCACTTTATATTATCCCCACCTGTTTTCTTTATAAAATAATATGACAATTATATCAAAAAAGTACTCTTTATTCAATTTTTATTATAAAATACTTAAATTCTCTTGATATTTTTCTTATTTTATGAGAAAATACATAAGCGAATGAAAAATTATAGCATTATATAAGGGAGGAATAAAAATGAAATTAGATATTACTTTATTCGGGGCTTTGCCTTTTAGAAGAATTAGTAAAACTGCTAAAAGACAAAGAAGAACTCATTTAAAGAAAACAGCTCCTACTGTTGCAACATGTAGTAATTGTGGAGCAGCATTAGCACCTCATAGAGCATGCACTAAGTGTGGATACTATAAAGGAAAAGAAGTTATTAAAGTTCAAAAAGAAGAAACAAAGTAGTCAATTTAAAGATTGACTTTTTTGTTGGTTAAAATTAGATTTTTATATTGAAAATGAAAATAATAAATTGTATAATTAAATAGTAGGAGGCTAGATGAAAAGTGATGTTATAGAAGCTGTTATTGAAATACCTTATAGAAGTCGAAATAAGTTTGAAATTAAAGATGGTAAAGTTAAACTTGATAGAGTTTTATATAGTGCTATGGGTTATCCTGCTGAGTATGGTTTTATAGATGAAACATTGGCAAATGATGGTGATCCTCTTGATATTCTTGTTATTGGAACAGAGCCAACTTATCCAGGCTGTATTATTCCTGCAAGAGTAATAGGGGTACTAAAAATAATTGATAATGGTTTTGAAGATTATAAAATTATATCAGTTGTGGATGTTGATCCAAGATATGATGAAATTAAGGAACTTAGTGATTTATCTGGATTTATATTGGATGAAATAAGAAATTTTTTTGAAAATTATAAAGTTCTTCAAAAAATAAATGTTCAAGTTGAAAAATATTATCCTAAGAATAAAGCTTTAAAAATTATAGAACAATCTAAAAAGAATTATTTAAATAGTATTAAAGGAAGGAATGATTAAAATGAATAAAAAAGGATTTACATTAGTTGAGTTACTCGCAGTAATAGCAATATTAGCTTTACTTGTTACTACTGTTAGTATAGCCGTTGTTAAACTTTATAATGAAAATGTTAATAAAACAATGATAGTTCAAAATAATAAGATTAAGGAGGCAGCTAGTATATATTTAAATGATCAATGTCTATTACCGCTTGCTGATGCTGATTGTCCTAAAACTTATACTGAAGGGCAATATATATGTTTAGAGGATTTAACTGTTAAAGAAAATTACTTATCTGAAGTAACATATAAAAATGATAAATGTAGTGGTGTAATTGTTTTTGAAGAAAATTCAGATGGAGATAAAGTAGAACCTGTTTCATATTTATTCTGTGGATATAATAGTTCAAAAAAAACATATAATTATGCAACTAATCCATTATTAGATTTAACTAAATATTCAGAATGTAATATTGAAAATAATGCTTCATCTGGTGGTAGTACTACAACAACTACAAATAAAACAACTACAACTACGACGACAACTACTACCAGTAGTACTACAACTACAACAACATCTGGAACTAATAGTACTGTAACAACAACAATGAAAACAACTACAACAACTAAGAAAGCAGATACAGGTGGTGCTGGAGATGTAACAGCACCAGTTATACCTAATAATTGTACTGTTAAAGGTAAAAATAGTAATTATTATTTAGCATATTGTGTTGTTGGTACTGTTGGTACTGGAGATAGCAAGGAAACAACTATTGGTACTTGTAATAAAACTTCTTATTGTGTATATGATTCGAGTGCTCATGCTGAAGAATTTAAGCTTTATTATAATAATAATGGAACTTGGGTAAGTTATGATTTAGAAACTGCTGTTTCTAATAATATTATTACTGTTTGTGAATTAGTTGATCTTGGTTATAGTATTGTTTGTAAAAATACAGCTGCATACTAGTTAATTTATAGATATTAAGAAATTAATATCTTTTATTTTGTAATAAATTATATTATAATTAAATGGGTGATAATATGAGTAAAGGTGAGATATATAAAATAGGGAAGAATAATAAGTATGAAATTAATAAGAAGGATGATTTTATATCTTTTTGTGTAGGTATACTTGTTTATGCTGCTGTTCTTATGATAGCTAATAGTTTATTTAAAGGGATTGATGTTGAAAACTTCTTTTATGCTATTATAGCTGCTTTAATATTGAGTGGGCTTAATTATACTATTAAACCTATATTAATTTATTGGACTTTACCACTTAGTATTATGTCTTTTGGTATAGCATATCCAATAGTTAATATGATTATATTAAAATTATGTGACATAATTATGGGTAGTTCTTTTAATATATATGGTTTCTTTGCTACTTTTGTAATAGCAATATTTATAAGTGTACTTAAAATAATATTAGATAATATAATAACTAAGAATATAGGGAGATAGATTATGGATACAATAATAACAATTGGAAGTTTTTCATTAAAGTGGTATAGTGTTTTAATTACTATAGCTGTGATTATAGCTTATTTTATGATCTATAGTGAAAGTAAAAGATTTAATATTAAAAGTGAGTTTATTTTTAATATGATGTTTTGGACATTGATATTTGGTATTCTTGGAGCTAGACTTTATTATGTAGTATTTAATTGGTCATATTATAGTGAGAATTTAAGTGAAATATATAAGATATGGAATGGTGGACTTGCTATTCATGGTGGGATTATTGCTGGTGCTCTTACTATAATTATATATTGTAAAAAGTATAAGGTTAAAGTTGGAAGAATAATGGATTTAATTGTTCCTGCATTACTTTTAGGTCAAGCACTTGGTAGATGGGGAAATTTCTTTAATGGTGAAGCTTATGGTACTATTGTTACTAGAGCTACACTTGAAAATATGAAGATAATACCTGAGGTAGTTATTAAGAATATGTACATAGATGGTTTTTATCATTTACCAATGTTCTATTTTGAATCATTATGGTGTTTTTTAGGATTTATTATTGCATTAATTCTTAGAAGAAGAAGATATATTAAAAAAGGACAGCTTACTGGTTTTTATTTAATGTGGTATGGAGCTGCTAGGTTTGTTATAGAGATATTTAGAACTGATAGTTTAATGCTTGGAGATTTAAAAGTTGCTAGGATAGTTAGTGTAATTATGTTTATTATTGGAGTTTTTATACAGCTTATTCAAGGTCGAAAACCTAAGTTAGAGGAATTATATAATTCAAAAGAAACAGAAGAAATAAGATTTTAGGAGGTTTTATGTTTGATTTAATAATTGTTGGAGCTGGACCAGCTGGTATGAGTGCTAGTATATATGCAACTAAAGCTAATTTAAATACATTATTAATTGAAGCTGATAGTCCAGGAGGACTATTAAATAAATTAAATAAAGTTGATAATTATTTAGGATTTAAAAATATATCTGGTAGTGAACTTGCTTTTAATATGTATGATCATGTTAGATCTTTAAATGTTCCTTTAAAACATGAAAAGGTACTTAAAATTGAAAATAATAATGAAACTAAAAAAGTTATAACTAATAAAGGTGAATATCTTACTAAAAAAGTACTGATTGCAATTGGAAGAAAGCCTAAGAAAGCAGGAATTAAAGGGGAAGAATTATATAATAAAAAAGGTATAAGTTATTGTGCTATATGTGATAGTCATTTATATAAGGATAAAGATGTAGTTGTTATTGGAAATGATGATTTAGCATTTAATGAAGCTATTTATCTATCTGATATAGCTACTTCTGTAATATTTATTACAAATAATAGTAAGTTTAGTGATAAAAAAATTAAAATAATAAATTCTAATGTTAAAGAGTTTATAGGAGAAGAAGTACTTACTGGTGTAAAATTAGAAAATGATAATGTTATTAAATGTAGTGCTGCCTTTATTTATAATGGATATATAACTGAAGTTAATTTTTTAAATGAACTTGGTATTATAAATGATTCTGGTAATATTGATGTTGATAGTAGAATGGAAACTAATGTAAAAGGTATTTATGCTGCTGGAGATATTATTAAAAAAGAAGTTTATCAAATTAATACTGCTGTAAGTGAAGGATGTATTGCTGCACTTAGTACTAAAATGGATATTATAAATGAAAAATAAAGATATTTTGATAATTATATTAATTAATATAATACTTTTAATGTTATTATGTTTTATAACTACAAATAGATATATAACTATATTAATTGAAATAATATTATATTTAGTATATTATATATATTTGTTATTTAAGAAAGATTATATTAATTATAAGATAATAATTAGTAATTTAATTATGTGTTTAATAGGTATATTAGTGATATATATTGTAAATGGTAAAATAGATTTTGTTATTGATGAAGATTTAAGTAATATAGAAAAATCATTTTCTATATATTCTTTCTTTATAATAAATATATTATATTGTTTAATATTTATGGTTACTAATATTATTAAATTACTTATTAAGAAGATTAAGGAATAGTGGAGGAATTATGCTTGTATATGGAAGGAATGTATCAAGGGAAATATTAAATAGTAATACTAAGGTTTATAAAGTATTTTTAGATAATAATTTTCATGATGAAGAATTGATAGAAAAGATTGAAAAAAAAGGTTTAAAGAAGTTTCATATTGATAAAAATAAGATAGATAAGATGTGTGGTAGTAGTACTAATCAAGGTATTGCATTGGATATTGAAGAATATGGGTATTTGAATATTGAAACACTTGAAAATGATGATAAGGCTAGTTTTATTGTTATGTTGGATTCTATTGAAGATCCTCATAATTTTGGGGCTATTATTAGAACTTGTGAATGTGCTGGGGTTGATTATATTATTATTCCTAGAAATAGAAGTGTAAGTGTTAATAGTACTGTTTATAAGACTTCTAGTGGTGCTTTAAATAATGTTCGAATAATTGAAGTTGTTAATCTAAATAATACCATAAAGAAACTTAAATCACTTGGATATTGGGTTTATGGGAGTGATGCTTTAGGTAAAGATTATAGGTCTATTAAGTATGATTCTAAAACTTGTTTAATTATTGGAAGTGAAGGACATGGTCTTAAAAAGATTGTAAGTAATTCTTGTGATGAAATTATTTCTATACCGATGAAGGGAAAAGTAAATTCTTTAAATGCTTCTGTTGCTTCTGGTATTCTTATATATGAAATTATGAAATATAAATAGGTGAATTATGAATTATGATGATTTAAATGATAATGAACTTGTTTATCTATGTAGTGAAAATAATGAAAATGCAACTATTGAACTTATTAATAAGTATAAAGGTATGATACTTATAATACTTAAAGATTTTCTTAAAAAGTATAAAATTGTAGGTATTGAAATATCTGATTTATATCAAGAAGGTTTAATTGGTTTATTAAATGCAATAGAGACTTATGATAAAGATAGAGATGTTACTTTTTATACTTATGCTAATGCTTGTATAAAGTCATCTATTATTACTACTATTAGAAGTACTTTTGCTCAAAAAAATAGAATACTTAATACTTCATATTCTCTTGATAAAATGTTTGAAGATTCAGAAAATAATTTTTATGAAATATTTAAAGATGAAAGAGAAGAACCTAATAAGAAATTGATTGATTATGAAGAAACAGTTGAACTTACTAATAGAATTAAATCTAAATTAAGTGAAAATGAGAAAGTTATTTTTGAACTTAAACTTCAAGGACTTGATAATAAGGAAATATCTGAACTTATTGATAAAGATAGAAAGTATGTTGAAAATACTATATTTAGAATAGGTAAAAAAGTTAAAGAAATGAAAAAAATGAGGTAATATATATGTTTGATTATTTAAAGGGAATAGTTAGTAAGACTGCTCCTAACTATGTTGTTATTGATTGTAATGGTGTTGGTTATAAAATATATACACCAAATCCATATAAGTTTAAAGAAGGAACTACTTCTATTGCTTATGTTTATAATTATATAAGAGAAGATGAAAGTTCATTATATGGTTTTATAAGTGAGGAAGAAAGAGAATTATTTTTAAAACTTATTGGTGTAAAAGGATTAGGTCCTAAAATGGCTCTACCTATACTTGCCACTGGTTCTATTAGTGGTATTGTTGATGCAATAGATAGAGAAAATATATTATATTTAAAGAAGTTTCCGAAAATTGGGGATAAAGTTGCTAAACAAATTATACTTGATTTAAAAGGAAAATTATCTAGTATTGAGTATACTGAAGAGAGTAATTCTAGTGAAGAACTTATTATGGCTCTTGAAGCTCTTGGGTATAAAAGTGCTGATATTAAGAATGTTGTGGGAAGAATTGATACTGAATTAACTGTTGAAAATCAAATTAAAGAGGCTTTAAAATTATTATTAAAATAAAGGAGTAAATTATGGTAATTGGAATTGATATGGATGATACAATATGTTCAACTAATGAGCTTATTATAGTAGAGGCAGATAAGTATGACAAAGAAGTATTAGGTGGTACTGGTGTAAAGGATGTTAAGGCATATGAGTTTAATGATATGCTTGGTTGGCCACCAGAAATGAAAGGACAGTTTTTTAAGGATAGACTTGAATATATTATGTCTAGTGCTGTTATTAAAGAAGGTGCTAAAGAGGTTATTAATAAACTTCATGATAATGGATGTAAAATTATAATTATATCTTTTAGAAAAGCTAAATATTTAAAAGATCCTTATATGCTTACTAAAAATTGGTTAGATGAAAATGGTGTTAAATATGATAAAATTTATGTTGATACTGGGTCTAAGGTTGATGAATGTATTGAATCTAAAGTAAATTTATTTATTGATGATAAAGAAAGTCATTGTGAAGAAGTAAGTGAAGCTGGTATTGATGTTATATTATTTACTAATGCTTATAATACTGAAGAAAATAGATTTGTAAGAAAAGATAATTGGAAAGATATAGAAAAGTATATAGAGGAAAAATATAATGGATGAGAGAATAGTTACTAATCATGAACTTGAAGCTGATACTTTTGAAAAAACTATTAGACCTGATTCCTTTGATGAATACATTGGACAAACTGATGTTAAAGAAAATATAAAGGTTTTTGTTAAGGCAGCTAAAATTAGAAATACTAATTTAGATCATGTGCTTTTATATGGCCCTCCTGGTCTTGGAAAAACTACACTTGCTCATATTATTGCTAATGAACTAGGTAGTAATATTAAGACGGCTAGTGGACCTACTATTGAAAAAAGTGGTGATCTTGCTGCTATACTATCTACACTTGAGCCAAATGATGTACTTTTTATAGATGAAATACATAGGGTACCAAGATATATTGAAGAAATACTTTATAGTGCTATGGAAGATTTTAAACTTGATATTATTATTGGTGGTGAAGGGCAAAGTAGAAGTATTAAAATAGATCTTCCTCCTTTTACATTAGTTGGTGCTACTACAAGGGCTGGTGATTTATCTAGTCCTTTAAGAGATAGATTTGGGATTATTTCTAAATTAGAATTTTATAGTAGTGAAGAGCTTGCTTTAATAGTTAAAAGAACAGCAAGAGTATTAAATGTAGAGATAGATGATGAATCAGCATATGAAATAGCAATTAGAAGTAGAAAAACTCCTAGAATTGCTAATAGATTATTAAAAAGAGTTAGTGATTTCGCTCTTGTTGAAAGTGATGGTGAAATAAATATTGATGTAGTTAAAAAATCTTTATCAAGACTTAAAATAAATGATAATGGGCTTGATAGTACTGATATTGAATATTTAATGAGTATTATCAATAAATTTAATGGTGGTCCAGTTGGTATTGAATCAATTGCTTCATCTATTGGTGAAGAAGCTACTACTATTGAAGATGTTATTGAACCATTTTTATTACAAGAAGGATATGTTAAAAGAACAGCAAGAGGTAGAATTATTACTGAGAAAACATATAGAGAATTTAAAATAAATAATCAAAGAACACTATTTGATTTTGAATAGTGTTTTTATTTCATTAAAAAAAGGAATTACTTTTTATATAATTCCTTTTTATAATTATCAATTACATCATTCATCATTGATATATAATCTTTATTATCATTTTTTTCTTCTTCTGTTATTGTGAACATACTTTTAATAGGTACTTTTACGATTGAATTTTCACTTATAAATTTTTCTTGTTTTTCATTTAATACATCATCTTCTAAATAATAAACATATTGTATACTTTTTGTACTAATTAATTTTTTAGCTTCTGCATATGCTTTATCAATTGTTTTATTATTTTCATCAAGTGAGATTACATTAATATTATATTTTGTTAAGTAATTAAATACATCATTTGTAGTAAGTATTGTTTTGTAGTTGCCATTTTTTCCTATGTCATATAGGCTAACATCAAGTTCACTTACCATTTCATTTAAAGTTTTATAATTATTTTCTATTTTTTCTTTTATATAAACATTATCATTATATTCTATAAGACCTGATTTAATGTTACTGCACAGCATTAAGTAATTTGAAGGATTAAGCCATATGCTTTCATCTTCTAAGTCTCTACTCATACCTTTTGTGGCATCTACAAGTTGTATATTATCATTTCTATTATATAAATCTTTTGCTAAATAAGCTTCTCCTGAAACACCACTATATATAAACATTTCTCCAGCAGAATATTTATCTTTCTTTTTCTCTGTAACTTTATAGTCGTTTTTAGAACCATTTGGGTAAACACTATTTATTTTTGCATAATCACTATAGAGTGCTGTTGTGGCATATTCTATTGGATAAGTTGTTACATATATATAACTATCACTAAAGTCATCATTTATGTTACAACCTGTTAAAAATAAAAAACAAACTAATAAACCACTAAATATTTTTTTCATAATTTTCTCCCTTTGTAATTACAGGGTCATATCCAATTTCTCCAAATGGACGACACCTGAGTATTCTTTTTATTCCTTTTAATATTCCTTTAATTCCATATATATTTATACACTCTTTCATATATTCACTACATGTAGGAGTAAATCTACATGCAGAGTGACAATGAAGTGGTGTTATTTGATATATATCAATTAATTTAATTAATATTTTTTTCATATATTAATTATATAATAAATTGTTTTAAAAATAAATATAATTCTCATTAATTATATGCTATACTATACATATAGGATAGATTCTACTATGAATATAGATATTATAAGTATTTTTTGATAGAAGCGGTAAATAGTATGTGGAGGAGTTATGAAATATTGTAATAATTGTGGTAAGAAATTAGTTGAAAATGCTAATTATTGTGGTGAATGTGGTAATAAAATTGTGGATAATTTGCATATAAACTCTAATAATATTTCAAATGTGGAAGATGGTAATTGGAAGTACTATTTATTAGTTAATGGATGTTTAATCTTTTTATCTTTTTTATTACCATCTGGTAATAATTATCTGTTTACTGCTGCTTTAATTGTTTTAGTGACTGCTAAAATAAAATATCCCAAGAATAAAATAGTTTCTGTTGTTTTTTGGCTTGAAATATTATGTTCTATATTTCTTCTAATTTTATTTATATTTTTACTAGTAACTTGTTTAAATCAATGTAGTAAACTAGATTAGGTGAGTATGATGAAGTGTTGCATATATTGTGGAAAGAAATTAAATGGTGAAAATAAATATTGTGATAATTGTGGTAAGAAATTTAAAAAAGTTCATAAAAAGATAATAATTATTGTTTTAAATATTATAGGTATTTTGCTTCTTCTAATTTCAATTTATCTTGTCATTAAATATATAAATTATAAAATTGAACAAAATAATTATTATAAAAATATTAATAATATTGTAAAAAATAATTTATATTCTGAGATTGCTAGTGATGATTATAATTTGAATCTTGATTCAACAAAAAATTGCATTAAATGTGTTGCTGATTGTGATGGTTCTTGTTTTGGTTATAAAAATGATAAAGATTGTACAGTATTTGAATATACAGTTAAAGATAGTGATTTAGAATATAAAGTTTACTTAGTAGAAAAAAACATTGAATCTGGTAAGAGTTATACATTTTTTAGTAGTCGTGAAAAAACAAATTTTTATAATGATATATTAGCGAGAACTAAAAAAGATTTTAGTGAGTTTGAGATAAAATCTAAATTTGATTACTCTATTTTAAGTGTAAATGAAACTATTAATAGTGAGTGTAGTATTAATTTATATACTTCTAAATCATTTAATAATGTTTTTAATGAAGAATTATATAATAAATTAATTAGTTTTTCAAAAGATAGGATTGGTGAATGTAGTTTTGATATACAATTTGGAGATGATAAAAAGATTGAATTTGGGTATCATAATAATAATATAAATATATATAATAGAGTTGATAATCGTTTTATATTTAGTGGAGATACTATTGAAATTAGTAATATTACTTATGAAGAATTTATGATGGAAGTAGGTAATAGAGGATGGTAAATACTGATATACAGTTATATTCTATATGTATAATTTTATCTTTTGTAGTGAATGCTTTAATTGTATTTTTATCAAACAATAAAAAAGAAAAATATATTGGTTATATGCTTATATATGAAAATATTGGATTTGTATATGGTGGAAAATTATTTACTTATCTTACTAATTCAGATAAATATGATAGTTTTGATTTTCTTAATATTGGCTTTTCTTCATTAGGAAGTTTAATCGGAGGTTTATTATTTTTATTGTTATTTTGTGTTCAATTTAAGAAAGATATTAAAAAGACTATGAAGATGTTTATAATAACGATTCCTCTTATGTATTCAATTGGTAAAATTGGGTGTTTTCTAGTTGGTTGTTGTTATGGTATAGAATATAACGGTTTTGGAAATATTGTTTATAAGTATGCTAGTGAAAGCATTAATGGAATTCATTTATTCCCTATACAATTAGTTGAAAGTATAGTGTTTTTATTAATATTTATTTTATCTATTATTAGAAAATATAATACAAATTTTATTATATTGATTTCTTCTTTTTCTAAATTTATGCTTGATTTTTTAAGAAATGGTCATGAAAGTACCTTTATTAGTGTAAATCAAATTGTATGTATAATATTTATTATAATTAGTATTATTATGATAAGAAAAAATAATAATGTAATTTATGATTAATTGTGTTATAATTTTATTGTGATTGTTATGGAAAATATATTTAAAAAATTTAATATTGTAATTAAGAATACTGCTCTTTTAAAAGTTGCTCTTACTCATTCTAGTTATTCTAATGAGCATAATACTGAATGTTATGAAAGATTAGAATATTTGGGTGATGCTGTTCTTGAAATTGTATGTAGTGATTATTTATATAATAATACTGATTATCCTGAAGGTGAAATGAGTAGACTTAGAAGTCTTTATGTTTGTGAAAATGCTTTATTTGAGTATTCAAAAGAAATTAATTTAAAAGATTATATTTTACTTGGTAATGGAATTAATGAAGCAAATAAAACAATAATTGCTGATGTATTTGAGGCTGTTATTGCTGTTATATATTTAGAACAAGGTCTTGATACTGTTAAAAAATTATTTAATGAGTTAATTGTTCCATATATTAAACATCATGATGATTTTTTAAAGGATTATAAAAGTTTACTTCAAGAAAGTGTTCAAACTGTTAAAAAAAGTGTTACATATAGATTAGTAGATGAAAGTGGACCTGCTCATCATAAGGAATTTAAAGTTGAAGTTATTATTGATAATTTAGTTTATGGAGTAGGTGTTGGTAATTCTAAAAAGGAAGCTGAACAAAATGCTGCGAAAGAAGCATATCAAAAAAGGGCTAAATAACTGAACAATTTCTTTTTTATTCAGTTTTTTTATGTTATAATTAATTAGTAATTAAAATAGAAGTGGTGAATAAATATGTATATAAAAAATATTAAACTACATGGATTTAAGAGTTTTGCTGATAAAATAGATATTGAACTTGATCAATTTTTTACTGGTATTGTTGGGCCTAATGGTTCGGGTAAAAGTAATATTGTAGATGCAATTAAATGGGTTCTTGGAGAACAAAGTGTAAAAACTCTTAGAGGTTCTAATAATATGACGGATGTTATATTTAGTGGTTCTTCTTCAAGACCAGCAGCTAATTATGCGGCTGTTACTCTTGTTTTTGATAATAGTGATAGGACTCTTAATATTGATTTTAATGAAGTTTCTGTAAAAAGAATTGTATATAAATCTGGTGAAAATGAATATTATTTAAATCAAGAAAGGTGTAGACTTAAAGATATAACTGATTTATTTGTTGATTCAAGAAGCAGTAAAGAATCATTTAATATTGTTCCTCAAAATAAAATAGATCAGATATTAAGTGAAAAACCAGAAGAAAGAAGAGTTATTTTTGAAGATGCAGCTGGTGTACTTAAATACAAAAAGAGAAAAGAAGAAAGTTTATCTAAATTATCTAAAACTCATGATAATATTGAAAGAATTAATTTAATTATTAGAGAGAATAGCGAGAATTTGGAACCATTAGGTATCGCAGCTAAAAAAGCAAGAGAATATAAAGATGCTTTAGGTGAACTTGAAAGTGTTGAGATTGCATTAATCGCTAAAGATATAAACACTTATAGCGAAGAAGCTCAAATAAAAAAAGATATTAAATTAAAAAGAGAAGAAGAACTTTCATTAATAGATACTGATAATACAAAGGATAGTACTGAAGTAGAAAAGATAAAATTAAATATTCTTGATTTAGATAATAAAATTAAAGAAACTAGTACTAATATATTTAAAATAAATGAAAATTTAATTGAACTTAGTAATAAGAAAACATTATTAATGGAAAGAATTAAATATGATAAGGAATCTAATGAAGTTCAAAATAATTTAATTGTACTTAAAGATAGAGAGGGTTCTATTAATAATTTAATATCATCTTTGAAATTTGATATTGGTAATCTTAAAAATAATAAGAATGATTTAGATGATAAAGTTAATGATAATAATTTTGTTTATAAAGAAGTTTTAAATGAAAGAGAAAAAATTAATTTTGAACTTAATAATGAAAGAAAAAAATTAATTGAAACTAAAAATAAGATTGATATACTTGAAAGTAATATTTCTAATATGAGTAAGATACCTTATGCTGTTAAAGCTATTGTAGGTAATCCTATTTTAAGAGGTATTCATGATATTATTGCTAATGTTATAAGTACTAAAAGAGAATATTCAGTTATGCTTGATATAGCACTTGGTGCTAGTGCTAATAATATTATTACTAATGATGAAGTTTGTGCTCGTGAAGCTATTGAATATTTAAAAAGTCATAATAAAGGAAGAGCTACTTTCTTTCCACTTAATGTTATAAAACCTAAGAGTGTTGATCCTGAAACATTAAAATCAGCAGCTAATGTAATTGGTTTTGTTGGTATTGCTAGTGATTTGGTTACTTATGATACTAAATATTATAATATTGTTATGAATCAACTTGGTAATATTATTGTTGCTAAGGATATAGCTACTGCTATACAAATATCTAAAAAAATAAATCATAGGTATAGAGTAATATCATTAGATGGAGAAATAATTCATGTTGGTGGTATTATGAGTGGTGGTAGTATTAAAAGTAATAATTCATATATTATTGATAAATATGAACTTGAGAGATTAAAAATAAGTATTGATAATATAAATAATAATATTAAAGAATTAGATATTAAACTAGATAATAAAGATAAAGAATTAGATATAATTAAAAATAAGAATTATGGTATTAATGTTGAGATTATTAAAGTAAATGAAGAAATTAATAATAAAGTTAATTTATTAAGAGAAAAAGTAAGTGAACTTGAAAGTATTAATAATGAAATAAAGAATTTAACTGATGATAGTTTAGATAATGAACTTAATAATATTATTAATGAGTATTATGAAAATGAAAAGTTAAAGAATGAACAAGAAAAATTATTAGATAAATATAATAATGATAAGAATGAATTAAATGTAAGTTTAAATGATTTAGAAAATGCAATTAAGAAATCTAATCAAGAATATATATCTTTAAAGAATGAAATAAGTAATTTAGAGATTGATATTACTAAATTAAATATGAATTTAGATAGTTTATTAAATAGATTAAATGAGGATTATAATTTGGGTTATGAAAGAGCTAGAAGTGAATATACTCTTGAAATAGAAGAGAATGTTGCTAGGGAAAAGGTTAGTAATTTAAGAAGAAAGATTAAGTCTCTTGGAGATGTTAATTTAGGTAGTATTGATGAGTACGATAGGATATATAAAAGAGTTACTTTCTTAACTAAACAAAAGGATGATTTAGAAAAGAGTCAAAGTGATTTACTTAATATTATTGATGATATGGACAATGTTATGAAAGAAAAATTTGTTACATCATTTAATAATATTAATATTGAATTTGGTAAAGTGTTTAAAACTTTATTTAAAGGTGGTAGTGCTCATTTAGAACTTACTGATCCAGATAATATACTTGAAACTGGTATTGATATTGTTGCTGTTCCTCCTGGAAAGAATAAGAAACCACTTAGTTTACTTTCTGGTGGTGAAAGAACAATGACTGCGATTAGTTTATTATTTTCAATAATGAATCTAGAAAAGGTTCCATTTGTGATTCTTGATGAGGTTGAATCTGCTCTTGATGAGAATAATGCTACTATATTTGGAGAATATTTAGATAACTATAAAAATAAAACACAATTACTTGTTATAACACATAAAAAGAAAACAATGGAATTTTTAGATAAATTATATGGTATAACAATGCAAGAGAGTGGTGTAAGTAAAATAGTTAGTGTTAAATTAGAGGATTAAGTCCTCTTTTTTGGTGCAATAAAAAAGATATTATTCAGTAATACCTTTATCTTTTAAAATACTTTCTAATTCATTATATTCTTTATAACCAAGTATCTCATCATCTTTAATTTTATCAATGATAATAAATGTAGAAATATCATTAATACTATTCATTTGATATGTGTTTTCTAAATAATTAATATCAATTTCAGTTAAGTTTTCATAATCTAACCAAACAAGTTCAATTTTATTTTTTTCTGTTATTGATGAAATATCTGTTTTATATTCTGAATAATTATTTGTTTCTTTTTTAGCTATAACTAGTATTAATTTATTATTTTCTTCTATTTTATTATTTAATTCTTTTATTGTATCTGATAGTTCTGTTTCTCCTGGTGAAGGTGTGTTATCTAAATTATCAATAACTACTTTATTTAAATTAATTCTTACTTTAGTAATTGTTCCTTCATCATTAATTCCTAATCCTTGTAATACATTTGTATTATAGAAATAATCAAATTGGTAATTTTTAAATATTTCTCCTTCTTGATGGCCATTCTTAACAGCAAGAGCATCTATCATGAATCTTGCTACACTTATACTAATATCTTTATCTGCTGAAGTATTTCCATATTCCATAATAATTGTATCTTCGCCAAGATAATCTTCATATATAAAGTCATAAGAAGCATCTATTGTATCTGTTTTGTATCTTACTGTAATTCTATCTTCTTTAATTTTTGAACTGATATCTATTCCTGATTCTCTATATCTTTGAATAGTACTTAATTCGTTGAAAGCATCATTAGCTGGTTTTAATTGTTTTCTTATTTTACCATATGTACCAACACCATTCATATAAAGTGTAACTCCTGTAATTGCTAGTGCTAAAGCAATTATCCATATAATACCCCAAAATATTAACCTTATTTTATTCTCTTTTTTCATACTTATTTTTCTCCTATGATAATTATAAAATATTAAGTTAAAAAAGTAAATATTAAAAAAATAAAAAAGCCATTATATAGCTCTCATATTATCTTGATTTTTAAATGGGTTTTTTGGATCTATTTTATCTACAAACATTATTCCATTTAAATGATCTATTTCATGTTGAAATGCAACTGATATTTCTTCTCTGACTCTTTTAATCACTTCATTTCCTTCTTCATCATAGAATTTAACAGTTATTCTTGCAAATCTTGGTACTATACCTTCAACATATCTATTTACACTTAGGCATCCTTCTCCTTCTTCAACATAAATAAGTTCTTCTGAATTAGATATTATTTCTGGATTAATAACTCTATATTCTTCAAAAGTACCATCATCATTTTTATATGAAATAACAAAGTATCTTTTAAGTACTCCAAGTTGTACTGCTGCAAGCCCCATACCAGCTCTAATATCATTTTTACTAGCATATTCTTCATCTTGACTTAATCTTAAATACATAATCATATCATTTATTAAAAATTTATCTTCTTCACTTAACGGAAAAGTTACTTTTTTACTTTTTTGTCTTAGTATTTTAGATTTTTTTTCATCTAATATATCATTTTGTTTGAACATACTTCTTTCCTCCGAACATATTTTATCAAAATTGGTTAATAATTTCAAATTTTATTGAAAAAATTAATTAATAATTATATAATTGTTATAGATTAAGAAAGTAGGATTGAATTTATATGAATAAAATAAGTTTAAAAGTTTTATTATCTAGTATTGGTATTATTATTATTTTAGCTCTTATGTGTACTGCTACTTATGCATACTTTACTTTAGAAATTGAGGGAAGTGGTAATGATATTTCTCTAACAACATTTAATAAAAATATGCAGATAACATATACTGATACAAGTAATGTAACATTGGTTAATGCATACACAGGAAGTTCTATAAGCAAAACTTTTACAGTAGAAAATACTGGTGAGACTGATGTATATTATAATATAACACTTGAAGATGTTGTTAATAATTTTGAAGTACCTGAAGAACTTATTTATAATATTGTTGAAACTGGTGGTTCTGTTTTTAAAAATGATACTGTTGTTCCTACTAGTAATGAAACAATAATATCTAATATTAAAATAGCTAAAGGTGAAACACATTATTATGTTATGAAAATAACTTTTTTAGAAAAAACATATGACCAATCTTACAATATGAATAAAACTTTTTCTTCTAAAATAAATATAATACCTAGTGAAAAATATAATGTGTTTACTAATCTTAGTAATAATACATTATCTTATAAAATAATTAATTCTAGTGTTTTAAGTTCTAGTAATTTAAAATATAATACCACTGATGATGAAGGCTTATACTTTACTAATAATGCTATTAATGGAAGTAAAACATATTTTTATAGAGGAAGTAATACTTTAAATAATAATGTATCTTTCGGAGGCTTTTGTTGGAAGATAGTTAGAACTACTGAAGAAATTGGTGTAAGATTAATATACAATGGAGTTTTAAATAATGGAGAGTGTAGTAATACTACTGGTAGTGATTCTATAATAGATTCTACGGCTTTTAATGATAATTCTAATTATAATGCTTATGTTGGTTATATGTATGGTAGTCCTAATAGTACTAATTATGTTGATGAGCATAAGAATGATAATAATAGTAAGATTAAGAATTTACTTGAAAGTTGGTATGCTAGTAATTTAACTAATTATGGAAGTTATATAGAAGATTCAGTATATTGTAATAATAGAAAAGCAGTAGCTTTTACAATAAGTGGTGTTACATATTCTAAATCTGGTTATGGTAATTTAAATACTGGTTATCAATCTAAGATGAATATTAATATAAATTCTATTCCATCTTATGAATGTTATAATGAAAAAGATAAATTCACTGTTAAAAAGTCTACTAATATTTATCCAATAGGGCTATTAACTGCTGAAGAGGCTATGTTTGCTGGTTTAAATGAAAATTCTAGTTTGACTAATAATTATTTATATTCTGCTAATACTTATTGGACAATGAGTCCTGCATATTATAATGGTACTAATGCATATAATTATGTAGTACAAAATGGTAAACTTAATACTGTTATTACTAGTAGTAGTGTTGGTGTAAGGCCTGTAATAACACTTAAGAATGATGTGAAAGTATTAAGTGGAGATGGAAGTTTAACTAGTCCATATAAAATAACAGAGTAGGTGAAATATGAATATATTAGATGCTTTAATAATAGTTTTATTTATACTTGGTATCATGGGTGGCATGAGAAGAGGACTTATAAAAGAAACTGTTTTGCTAGTTGGTTTAATATTTATAATAATAGTTGCTTTTTATCTTAGAACACCTATTGCAACTCTAATGTATAAAACTCTACCTTTTTTTGAATTTAGTGGTAAATTTAAAGGTGTTGCAATATTAAATATTTTATTATATGAAATAATTGCATTTTTAATTATATTTTCTGTTTTATATTTAATACTTAGAATATTATTAAAGATAACTGGAATTATAGAAAAAATATTGTCTGCAACAATTATTCTTGGTATATTTTCTAGAATAGGTGGAGCAATAGTTGGATTTATTGAAAGTTATGTTATTATATTTATTGTTTTAGTCATAGCAAGTCAACCATTTTTAAAAATAACAGGTTTAGATGAATCTAAAGTTGGAAATTACATTCTAAATAATACTCCAATAATGAGTCCTGCTGTAAGTGATATAAGAGAAGTTAGTAAAAAAGTATATAATTTAGCTACTAAATATAAAGGTGAAAAATTTAATGATGAAGCAATAGACTTATTTATTAAGTATGATATAATAACTAAGGAAAATGTTGAATTATTAAAGGAGAAAGGAAAACTAAAATGATATATTTAGAGAATAATGATTTGGAAAGTATTATAAGTAGTGGCAATTATTTAGTAGATTTTTATGCTGAATGGTGTGGACCATGTAAGATGCTTACTCCTGTACTTGAAGATATTAGTGATAAAATAAATATAGTTAAAGTTGATATTGATAAATTTCCAAAGTTAACAGAAAACTATAGAATTATGTCTGTTCCCACTTTAATGTTTTTTAAAGATGGTAAAAAGGCTAAAGAAGTTGTTGGATTTCAAACTGAAGAAGAATTAATTGAAATAATAAATGAGTTATAAGTACTTTATTATATTTCTGATTGTATATAATCTGTCATTTTATTTTGACAGATTTTTTGTATATAAAAATTTTGTGTAAAACTGAAATTAAAAAATGTTTAAATTATTATATAATTATTGTATAATTATGATATGGAGAGTGTGTTATGAATAAAAAGGGTTTTACATTAGTTGAATTACTTGCAGTAATAGCTATTTTGGCAATTTTAGTTATTATTGCTCTTCCTAATGTACTTAGTATGTTTAATCAAGCTAAAAAAGATACTTTTTTAACTGAAACAAAAAATATTTATAAAGAAATTGCTAAAAAATATATTAGCGAATCTATGAAAGGCAATAAAATTACTGAAATTAATTCTAATGATGATAGTAAGTTAGATATGTCTACTAGTGGAATTGATTATTGTGCTACTCTTGATAAAAGTGGCAATGTTTTAGAGTTTGTTGTAGCAAATGGTACATATTATATTCAACTTGATAATGTTAGTAATGTTAATATGATTACTTCTGATAAAGTAAGTGAAGGAGCTTTAGATGAGCTTGGTTGTGGTGTTGTTCGTTATGGTGTTGCTACAACTTATATTAGAAAATTATATAATGATGAAACTAAAAGAAATGCAAATGGTTTAAAGAAAGATAATACTAAAGATAAAAATATTAGATATGCAGGAAATAATCCTAATAATTATGTATCTTTTAATGGTGAATTGTGGAGAATAATTGGTGTTTTTGGTGATAATGTTAAATTAGTAAGAAGTAAAATGCTTGGTAATTTGGCTTGGGATTATTCTGCTGATTCTAAGAAGAATAACAGTCTTGGTATAAATGAATGGAGTCAAGCTGATATTAAGAATTATTTAAATGATAAATATTTTAGTGGTAATAATATTAATTGTTATAATAAAACTAATACTACTACTTGTCCAAGTGGAAATTTAAATGATACTGCTAAAAATATGATTAATGATCAACTTTGGAATACTGGTGGAATTGATATAGACAGTTTAGAAGATGAAGAAACTTCATCCATATATACAGTTAAGGTTTATGAAGCTGAAAGAGGTAATAAATCTGGTAAAAGTGACAAATGTTATAATGGTAATTATTGTAATGATACAGTAGAAAGAACAACTACTTGGAATGGCTATGTGGGTTTACCATATGTAACTGATTGGGCTTATGCTAGTAGTGAAAAAGTATGTGAAACTAATTTAGATGATGGTTATGATGTTATAAATGATTCTTTTGATGATATGACTTGTAAAAAGAATAATTGGATGCATTTTAGTGGAGAAAATAAGGATTCTATATGGACTATATCTCCAGCAATTTCTTATGGAAATTATACTGCTATTGCTATTTATGATGATGGTGGTATTGGTGAAGACGCAGCATATACTCCTATGTCTATTTATCCGACTGTATATTTAAAATCAACTGTTAAAATAGTTGCAGGACAAGGTACAAGTTCTAACCCTTATACACTTGAATTATAAACACTAGAAATAGTGTTTTTATTATGATATAATCTTGAGGAAAGAAGAGGTGAATCACTAGGCTGTTTTCCTAGGTTGATATGAATTATAAGAATATAGAAACTTATGATTATGATTTAGATGAATCTTTAATAGCACAAACTCCTATTAAAGAAAGAGATCATTCTAAATTATTAGTTGTAAATAGAAAAGATGGAAATTATAAAGATGAAGTATTTTATAATATTATAAATTATCTTCATAAAGGTGATGTTTTAGTACTTAATAATACTAAAGTTTTACCTAGTAGAATAATTGGTTATAAGGTTGATACTAATGCTAAAATTGAAGTATTATTACTTACTGATTTGGGCAATAATATATGGGAATGTCTTGTAAGGCCACAAAAAAGAGTTCATATTAATACTATTATTAAATTTGATGATGATTTTACATGTGAAGTTGTTGATGTTAAAGATAATGGTATCACTTATGTTAGATTAATGTTTAGTGGTATTTTAGTTGAAAAGTTAGATAAAGTTGGTGCGATGCCTCTTCCTCCTTATATACATGAAAAATTAAAAGATAATAGGCGATATAATACTGTTTATGCAAAAAGAGAGGGTAGTGCTGCTGCTCCTACTGCTGGTCTTCATTTTACTAATGAATTGCTTAATAATATTAAAGAAAAAGGTATTGAGATATTATATGTCACTCTTAATGTGGGACTTGGAACTTTTAGACCAGTTAATGAAGAAGATATTACACATCATGATATGCATAGTGAAACATATGAGATTAGTGATGAAGTATGTGAAAGATTAAATCTTGCTAAAAAAGAAAATAGAAGAATAATCTGTGTTGGTACTACTTCTTTGAGAACTCTTGAAGCAAATATATCAAAATATGGAAGTTTTAAAGCAGTAAAGGAACCAACTAATATATTTATATATCCTCCATATAATTTTAAGTCATGTGATGGTTTAATTACTAATTTTCATTTACCTAAAAGTACACTTGTTATGCTAGTTTCTGCTTTTAGTAATGTTGATATTATAATGAATGCTTATATGCATGCAATGAATGAAAAATATAAATTTTTTAGTTTTGGAGATGCAATGTTTTTAACAAATGAGGAGGTTAAATAATGGATTTGAAATTTAAACTAATAAAAGAAACATCTTATGGTGCTAGACTTGGTGAATTTGAAACAAAATGGGGACATCATAAGACACCTATGTTTATGCCTGTTGGGACACAAGCTACTGTTAAGACTTTAAGTCCTGAAGAATTGAAGGAAGCTGGTGCTGATATTATTTTATCTAATACATATCATTTGTGGTTAAGACCTGGTGAAGATGTTATTGATAATGCAGGTGGTCTTCATAATTTTATGAATTATAAAACGGGACCTATTTTAACTGATTGTGGTGGCTTTCAAGTTTTTAGTTTAGCTAAACCAAAAGATATAAGTGAACATGGTGTTAAGTTTAAGAGCCATATTGATGGTAGAAATTTATTTTTAACCCCTGAAAAAAGCATTGAAATACAAAATAAACTTCATTCTGATATTATGATGAGTTTTGATGAATGTCCACCTTATCCAGTAACTCATGAATATATGAAGAATAGTGTTGAAAGAACTCTTAGGTGGATGAAAAGAAGTAAAACTGCTCATAAAGATCCTGAGAATCAAGCTTTGTTTGGTATTGTTCAAGGAGGAGAGTTTGAAGATTTAAGAAAATTTTCCGCGATTGAAACTGCTAAAATTGGTTTTGATGGATATAGTGTTGGTGGTGTTTCAGTTGGTGAAGATCCAGTAACTAAATTAAAAATGATAGAATATACAACACCTTATTTACCAAAAGATAAAATTAGATACTTAATGGGAGTTGGAGAACCAATAGATTTAATTGATGGTGTTATAAGAGGTATAGATATATTTGACTGTGTACTCCCAACTAGATTTGCAAGACACGGAAATGCCCTTACAAAAGATGGAAGAGTTAATCTTCGCAATGCTGGATTTATTAAGTGTCTTGATCCTATTGAAAATGATTGTGATTGTTATACTTGTAAAAATTTTACTAAATCATATATAAGACATTTATTGGTTGCTGATGAATCATTTGGTCAAAGATTAATATCTATTCATAATATAAGATTTTTAACTCATTTAATGGAAGAAATAAGAATTCATATTGAAAATGATGATTTATTGGAATTTAGAGAAGAATTTGTAGAAAGATATAATAAAAAGAAATAATTGTTTCTTTTTTATTTTTGTGAAACTCCAATTATACCACCTGTTATTGATGATAATATTAATGTTAAATAATATATAAGTGTATTTAAACTATATTTTGATATGATTATTGTTATTAAAGAAAATATTAATGTTATTATTAATCCAATTATAAAACCATTTAAATATCCTTTTGATTTTCTTATTTTTGATATTTTTAATCCAAGTATATAAAATAATAAAAGTGTTAATACATAATTAATAATATTTATTACATTAAGATCTAATATTTCTAAATAATAAAATAATGATGATATAAGTAATAATATTATAAATAATATTATAAATTTATATATGCTTTTTAAATATGTTAAAATTATATTCATTTTGTTCACCTAGTTAATTATATTTATGTTTAAAAATATTATGATTAAACATAATAATAATGGGTGAAATTATGGATTTAGTTATGGTTATTATAAGAACTGTATTATTTTATTTTATTGTACTTATTGTTTTTAGACTTATGGGAAAAAGAGAAATAGGTGAGTTATCTGTTCAAGATTTAGTTGTTAGTATTTTAATAGCAGAACTTGTTGCGATTAGTATTGAAAATTATAAGGATTCTATTTTACTTACTGTTGTACCTATAATAATATTATTGTTTTTTGAAATTGCTTCTGGATATTTATCTTTAAGATTTAATAAGTTTAGAAATATAGTTGATGGCAAACCTGCTTTAATAATAAATAGGGGAATAATTAACTATAAGGAAATGATTAAACAAAGATATTCCCTCGATGATTTATTACTTGAACTTAGAAATAATAATATTAAGAATCTTAAAGATGTAGAATATGCTGTTCTTGAAAATAGTGGTAAATTAAATATATTTAGATATAGTTTTTTAGGCATAGATAGTGCTAACCCTTTTCCATTAATATTAGATGGTGTTATTCAAAAAGATACACTTGATTATATTGAAAAAGATGAAAATTGGATTAATGATTATTTAATAACTAATAATTTAAAAAAAGAAGATATATTTTATGCTTTTTATAAAAATAAACAAATTTATATAATTAAGAGAAATGAATTAAGAAGTTAATGTCTTTTTAAGTACCTTATAATATGAATATGTTGTATATATTAGGTTAGCTATTATTGATAATATCAAACTATACAAACCAATTCTCATAAGTGACAATGCTGCGATTAGTATTAATCTTATTATTGATGAAGTTATACTTATTCTCATAGCGGCTTTACTTTTTCCAAGTGCTTGAAGTGCATTTGAAAGTGGATATTCAATATAGAATAGTATTGTAAATGGACTAAGTATTCTTATATAATCTATTCCATATGTAGTTTTATATAAAAGATTTAAAAAGAACTTTGGAAAGAGTACTATTATAAAAGTTGCTAATGTTCCGATTGTACAGGAAATTAGTACTATTTGTTTTATTCTTTTGATACACATTTTATAATCTTTTATACTATAATATTTTGATAACTCTGGTATTAGTGATGTTGACATATTTTGAGTGAAAAATGCTGGTAGGAGTAATAATGACATAGCATAAGCATTAATAATTCCATACTCATTTACTATAAAGTCATTTGGGTATCCTACAAAAAGAAGTACATTTGTAAGTATTATTGGTTCTAAAAAATATGAAAAGGAACCGACTATTTTACTTGATGTTGATGGTATACTTATTTCCATTACTTTTTTAATTGCTGCTTTACTTATATATTTTTTATTAAATTCTATGCTTTTTTTAGGAAAATAATATATCATAACTATTTGTGATATTACTTCTCCAATTGCATTAACTAAAATAATGAAGCTTATTGTGTGTATTAAGCTTATTTTTATTATTTTAGGTATAAATATTCCTATTAATATTAATCTTGTAACTTGTTCTAGAAAGTTTGAAAGCATATATGGAAACATATTTTGTTTTCCCCAAAAATATCCTTTTATAATTGATGAAACTGATATAAAGGGTGCTAATATTGATATACATATTATTGGGTAATAAAGACTACTATTATGAAGAAGATTTGTTGATAATGTTTTAGCAAATAAAATTGTTATTAATATTAATATTGCATTCATTATTATTGATAATGGAAGTAGTGATAATATTATTGTTTTTGATCTTTCACTTCTTTCTGATATTACTTTTGAAATACTGGTTGGATAGCTTAAAGTGGATATTACAGTTATTAGGGATATAGTAGGGGAAAGCATACTATAAAGGCCCATTCCTTCACTACCTAATGTTCTAGTAATTAATATTTTAAGTATGAATCCTACTGCTTTTCCAATAGTTCCTCCGATTAAAAGTACTACCGTTGATTTTAAAAATATATTATTTTTAATTTTGTTTAACATAATAAAGTATATGAAAATATCTTTTAATAATTTATAAAATTATTATTATTAAATTTATAAGATTTCTATTTGTAAAATGTAAAGTTTTGTAACATATATTGATATATTAAAGTATATATGTTATATTATAAATAACCTAGATGATAGATATAGCTTCATAAACCGGCTATGTAATACTATAGGGGGATTAATTAGTATATGGTGTTGAATATTGCATTTTAATGCAAGATCCCGAGTATATTATGTATCCTACCACCTCGTGCGAATCGCGAGTTTTATTACACTATATTTTCACTGGGTTTTATTTTGCTTTATTTTCTATTCTTTGATATAATACTACTTGCTTATGGGAGGCAATTTATGAATCTTGTTAGACTAGAAAGTTTAGTAGGGAAAGAGAATATAGAAAAGATTAAAAAACTTAAAGTTCTTGTTTTAGGACTTGGAGGAGTTGGCGGATATACGGTAGAATCACTTGTTAGATGTGGTGTTGAAAATATAACACTTGTAGATAGTGATACTATTAAACCAAGTAATATCAATAGACAAATTATTACTACAAATAAAAATATAAATAAATATAAAACACGAGAATGGAAAAAGAGAATAAAACTTATAAATAAAAATGCTGTTGTTAATATTATTAATGTTCATATAACTGAAGATAATATAGAATGTTTATTTGGTAGTGATTATGATTATATTATTGATGCTTGTGATACTACTAAAGTAAAAGTGAAATTAATTATTGAATGTCATAATAGAAACATTAAACTTGTTTCTTCTATGGGAACAGCTAATAAACTTGATGCTACTAAAGTATATATTACTACTCTTGATAAAACTCATAGTGACCCTCTTGCTAAAAAAATTAGACATGAACTTGGAAAATATAAGGAATATATGAGTGATGTTATTGTTGTTACTTCAAGTGAAAAGGCTATTAATAATACTATGCTTGGTTCAACAGCATTTGTTCCTGGAACAGCTGGACTTTTTATAACAAATTATATAATAAAAGATGTAACTGGTATGTAGTTACATCTTTTTAGTACATTGTTTTAAACTTAATCCTTCATCATCAAGTTCATTTTCTGTTTTTGAAAGTGGTTCATTACCTTTTAAAAATGAATTTATATATATACTTCCACTTATTGATTGAAAATCTCTACTTTTATATCCTGTTTTTGTATTATAGAAAGAGTCTCCGTATATTCTAGCTATTTTTTCATCTAGTATATGGTATCCATTGATTAATAATTTTTGTATTTCTTTTTTATCTTCTTTTTTTATGAAGTATCCTGGAGAAGGTGTTCTTAATATTTGATTGTTGTATATGATGTATTCTTTTTTATCATCTATGAAGAATTGTCTATATGTTGGATCTATTAAATATGGTACAGTTGTGCCATTTACATTAAAAATTGCAATAAGAAATGAATGTCCTTCTATATCTTTCGTTATTACATTTTGTGTCATACATGGATGAGTTTCAACTTCTAAACTATTTAGATAATGTGTTATTATTGCTTGAGCTTTATCACATTTGAATTGAAAACTGAAATTACTTACATCATCTGTGAATTTACATCTTGTTTGATAGCATATATAGTCTAAAAATATATTGATTTCTTCTTCTGTTAATGGTTCTTTTGATAATATTTTTTGTTCTAGCATTTCTATTACTTGTGGATCTGTATTTACTGTTTTTGGTGTTGATTCTATTATATATTTCATTGTTTCACCTTTATACTGTTATTAAATTTATACATTTCTGTTTCATATTTGTTTTTTCTTGGAATATAATATTTTCTACCTTTTAATTCTTTTGGCATATATTCTTGATCTACCCAATAATTTGGATAATTGTGTGGGTATTTATAGTTTGGACTTGATGTTCTTATATGTTCTGGTATTCTTCCAACTGATATTGTATTTATATCATTAATAGCTGCATTTATTGCTGTTTCTACTGAATTACTTTTAGGACTTAAAGCCATATCTATTACTGCACAGCTAAGTGGTTTATATAGTTCAGGGAATCCAATTCTTTCACTTGCTTCAATTGCCGATAATACTTTCATTCCCATAGTTGGATTTGCAAGGCCAATATCTTCGTATGCTATTACAAGCATTCTTCTATAAATAATATCATAGTCTCCACATTCAATTAATCTCGCTAAGTAGTGTAGGGCAGCATCAACATCACTACCTCTAATACTTTTCTGAAATGCTGAAAGCATATCATAATATCCATCTTCATTTTTATCAGCAAAAAATGCTGGAGTATTATGTGTTAACTTTATATTATCTATTGTTATTTCTTTATTATATCCATAGTAACAAAATTCAATTAAATTATATGCAAATCTTATATCTCCATTTGAAATACTTGATATATACTTAATTGTTTTATTATCCATTTTAATATCAGGGAGTACTTCTTTTACCTTTTTAATTCCTTTTTCAATTTCATTATCATCTAGCGGTTTAAGCTCTATTAGGCTACATCTACTTCTTATAGCTTGATTTAGTGAATGATATGGATTTGAATTTGTAAGACCTATTAGTGTGATAAGACCACTTTCTAGATAGGATAATAATATATCTTGTTTATCTTTATTCATTCTATGTATTTCATCTACTATTAAGATAAGTCCATTATACATTTTTGCTTCTTCTATAACAATTTCAAAGTCTTTTTTTGAGTTAACAGTTGCATTAAGCATTCTATATCTCATATTAAATTCATTCATTAATGCTAATGCAATTGTAGTTTTACCACATCCGCTTGAACCATAAAATATTATATTAAATAGTTTTTTCTCTTTTACTAGGTTACTAAGTACTTTACCTTTTCCAATTATGTGTGTTTGCCCAAGAACATCTTTTAATAATTTTGGCCTTAATTTATTTTGCAATAGTTCCATAATTCACCTCAGAAATATTTTAACATAAATTAACTATTTTATATAGTATTATGATATAATTACCTAAGGTGACAAGGATGAAAAAACTAGGCTTAAAAACAATTGTGATATTTTTGATTACTATATTTTTATTTTATTATCTTTTAAAGGATAATTTTGAAGAGTCAATGCAATTATTAAAAACTGTTAATTATTTATATATATTTTTAGCTGTTTTAGTATTTATTATATATATTATAATTGAATCTTATTTGTTATATATACTAATTAAAAAGCAAAAGAAAAATTATAAATTTAAAGATGCGATTAATTTAGATATTATGACTAAATTTTTTAATGGAATAACTCCTTTTTCACTTGGAGGGCAACCTCTTCAAATATATAGATTAAATAGAGAAGGAGTTAGTGTTACTAAAGGTATATTGATTCTAGTTGAAAATTTTATAATATTACAAATTACAATGAGTATAATGTGTGTTTTATATTTAGTGATTGGTTATATATTTGATGTCATGCCTAGTGGTTTTGTTTTATATTGTACTATACTTGGTATTATTATTACTATTATTTCACTTTTAATAGCAATATTTTCTTGCTTAAAAACTAGTGTTGCTAAAAAGATAGGATATTTCTTTATTGATAAATTTAAGTTTATTAAAGATAAAGAGGGTAAAAAAGAAAAATGGTCATCTAAATGTAGTGAATATTCTCTTGGATATAAAGATTTAATTAAAGATAAGAAATTTATTATAAAATGCATTATTATTAATTTTATATATATGTCTATATACTTTATGGTTCCATTTTTTACATTTAAAGCATTAAATACTGATATAAATATTAACTTTATTTTTTCTATGATTTTTGGTTGTTTTATATATACTGCTTCTTGTTTTATACCAATTCCTGGGGGAAGTGTTGGTGCTGAATATTCTTTTATTCATTATTTTGAAGTTATTGTAAAAGAAGCTTTTATTATACCAGGATTATTATTATGGAGATTTATAACTTATTATATACCTATGTTAATTGGAGGTATTATGTTTAATATAATTGATTCAAAAAGTGTAAAAAATAAGTAAAAAGGCTATCTTAAATAGCTTTTTTTATTGTATAATGTTACCAGGGTAAAAAATATGATAGAGATTGATAATAAGGAATTAGTTGATGATTTTAAAGATTATTTAAGAATAGATAAGAATTATTCTGAGAATACTATTGAATCATATATAAGAGATATTAGTTCTTTTTTAGAATACACTAATAAAGAAGTTTTAGATATTTCTAAGAGGGATATTGATAATTATGTTTTACATGTATTACCAAAGTATAATGAAAGTTCTATTAATAGAATAATAGCTAGTATTAAAAGTTTTTATAAATATTTATCTATATATAAAGGTTATATTAATATATCTGAAGATGTAGAAAGTTTAAAAAGAAAGAAAACTCTTCCTAAATATTTGAGTATTGAAGAAGTAGATAATTTACTTGATATTAAACTTGAAACTGCATTTGATTATAGAAATAAAGCTATTCTTGAATTATTATATGCAACAGGACTTAGAGCAACTGAACTTGTTAATTTAGATTTAAATAATATAGATTTAAGCAATATGGTTGTTAATGTGTATGGTAAAGGAAGCAAAGAAAGAATTGTTCCATTATCTCATGTTGCGGTAAATTATTTGGATTTGTATGTTAATAAATATAGAAGTAAATTATTTGTTAAAAAACAGAGGCCTACTGATTCATTATTTTTGAATAATCATGGTAACAGGATGACTAGGCAAGGTTTATATAAAATAATTGGCGAAATAGCTAAACAAAATAAAATTGATAAAGAAATAACGCCTCATGTTTTAAGACATAGTTTTGCTACTCATTTAATTGAGTGCGGAGCTGATATTAGAAGTGTACAAGAGTTACTTGGACATGAGAATGTTGTTACGACTGAAATTTATACTCATCTCGCTAACAATTTTATAAAAGATAATTATAATGAATATTTTAATAGAAGTAAGAAGGAAAGTGATTAGTATGTTTAAAAGAGTTTTTTTAGTAGTTATGGATAGTGTTGGAGTTGGTGAAGCAAGTGATGCGGATAAATATGGTGATGTTGGATCTAATACATTACTTCATACTATCGGGGAATCTTACAATTTAGATACTTTAGAAAGACTTGGTCTTACTACTTTAGTGGGCAAAGAAGTAGAAAATACTAGAGGCCTTTATATGAAGGCTTGTCCTATTAATCTTGCGAAAGATACTTTGAATGGGCATTATGAAATTATGGGTGCTGTTGCTAAAACTCCTTATAAAACATATCCAGAAGGTTTTCCACTAGAACTTATTAGTAAAATTCAACAAGTAAC
The DNA here is from genome assembly GCA_964649575.1 of uncultured Clostridium sp. Lineage (GTDB taxonomy): Bacteria > Bacillota_I > Bacilli_A > RF39 > UBA660 > CAG-1000. The sequence goes on from CAZYRI010000003.1 coordinate 54,126, forward strand.
AGGTAGAGATGTAATTGGTAATATTGTTGCTTCAGGTACTCAAATTATTCAAGATTTAGGTGAAATGCATATGAAAACTGGAGCATTAATAATATATACTTCTGCTGATTCTGTTTTACAAATAGCTGCTCATGAAGACATTGTTCCTGTTGAAGAATTATATAATATATGTGAGAAAGTGAGAGAACTTACAAAAGGCGATGAATATAAAATTGCAAGAATTATTGCTAGACCCTTTGTTGGAAAACCAGGTAATTTTACAAGAACTCCTAAGAGACATGATTATGCTTTAGATCCACCAATAAATGTACTTGATTTATTAGATAGAAATGGGATACAAACTATTGCTATTGGTAAAATATCAGATATATTTAATGGTAAAAGTATTGCTTTAAAAGTAAGAACTAAAGATAATATGGATGGTATGATGAAGTTAATTGATTTTGCTAAGGGTGAGTTTAATGGATTATTATTTGCTAATTTAAATGATTTTGATATGTTATATGGTCATAGAAGAGATAGAGAAGGTTATTTAAAAGCTCTTGAAGATTTTAATTATTATTTACCTATTATGCTTAAGAATCTTAAAAAAGATGATTTGCTTATTATTACAGCTGATCATGGTAATGATCCTACATTTAGAGGTACAGATCATACAAGAGAGAATGTTCCAGTCCTTATTTATAGTCCTATTTTTAAAACAGGTAAGAGACTTCCTGACAGACAGACTTTTGCTGATATTGGTGCTACCATACTTGATAATTTTAAAATTAAAAATGAACTTGGAATTGGTACATCAATATTTGATGAACTTAGAAAAGATAAAGAGTAGAAAAGAAGATAACTGTATGATAAAATATAGTTATCTTTTTTGAGGTGAAGAATGAAATTAAATGATATATATGATGTTACTATTGATAGTGAAGATAATATTGGAAATGGTGTTACAAGAATTAATAATTTTGTTACATTTGTTCCCTATACTTTGAGTGGCGAAGTAGTTAAAATTAAAATAACTAGCATTAATAAAAAGTATGCTGTTGGTAGTGTAATAGAATTTATAAGCAAAAGTAAGAACAGATGTGAAGTTAAATGTTCTTCTTATAATGAATGCGGTGGTTGTAATTTTTTACATATTGATTTTGATAATGAAAAATTTAAAAAGATTGATTATATCAATAAATTATTTAATTTAAATATTGATAATATTCTTACTAATAATGAATATTATTATAGAAATAAAGCTACATTTCATATTAAAAATAACAAAATTGGTTATTATAGTGAAAAAAGTAATAATATAGTTGAATTTGATAATTGTTTGCTTCTAGATAGTAGAATTAATGATATATATAATTATTTAAAAGATAGTAATTTAGATGGTCTTTTAGAAGTTATTATTAGAGTTACCAGTAAAGACATTATGATTACATTTATAGGTGATGATTATGATATAAATCCTATTATAAATAATTTTAATATTACATCTATATATTTTAATGATAAACTTGTATATGGTAAAGAGTATATTATTGAAGAAGTTAATGGAATTAAATATAGTATATATCCTGAATCTTTTTTTCAGGTAAATACTTTAAATATGAAAATTATGTATGATAAAGCTAAAGAGTATGCTGGATATGGTAATAATTTACTTGATTTATATTGTGGGACCGGTACAATAGGGATATATTTAAAAGATAATTTTAAACATATAGATGGTATTGAATTAAATGAATATTCTATTAAAAATGCGAATATTAACAAAAAATTAAATAATATTGGCAATATAGACTTTTTATGTGGTGATGCTAGTATAGCTAAAAATAATAATTATGATGTTATTATAGTTGATCCTCCAAGAGGTGGTTTATCACTAAAAGTTAATAATTTTTTAAATAATTCTAATGCAAATAAAATAATTTATATTTCTTGTAATCCAAAAACATTAAAAAGAGATATTGAATTACTTGATAATTATAATTTAGAAAAATTAGAGTGCATTAATATGTTTAATAGGACTAAACATGTTGAATGTGTTTCATTATTACATCGAAATAACTTTGAAAAATAGATAAAGCATATTTTTGATAAAAAATGAAGAGGAGGTGAAAAAATATGAACGAAAGTAATATATTATTATATGAAACTGATGAAGGAAAAATAAATGTAGATGTAATATTAAAAGATGAAACAATATGGTTAACTCAAAAGAGTATGTCAGAATTATTTGAATGTAGTACTGATAATATAGGATT
>CAZYRI010000004.1:0-52641 GCA_964649575.1 uncultured Clostridium sp.
AAAGAGACTATCGAGAAAATTAATTATTCAATTTCTCGACAGCCCCTTTTTTATTCAACTGATTTTAATGATTCAACCATTTTAATCTTCTTTAATGAAAAATATGTTGCAATGTTAACTAATATAGTAAATATAAGTGTTAATAATAGAGAATATAAATAACTATAAATAGATATTTTAGGGCTAAACATTGTTATATCAAGTTCACAAGTTTTAATTAAGTACATTGTAAGTACATAACCAATTACACATCCAAGAAGCATACCAATTACAGTTAAAATAGTATTTTCTCTTGATACATATTTATACACCTCAGTATCATAAAAACCTAAAACTTTTATTGAAGCAAGTTCTCTTTTTCTTTCACTAATATTAATATTTGATAAATTATATAATACTACGAATGCTAAAAGACCTGCTGATACTATTAAAACAATTGTTACACTTCCAAAATTATCCATCGCATCATCAAATATACTTCTACTAAGAGAATTATAAGTTAACATAGAAACCGAATCATATTCTTTTAACTTCTTTGATAATTCTTTTCTACTCTTTTCAGTTAAATTATTTATCTTAACAAACATTGTATTAAATGAATCATCATTATATTCTTTTTTACTCATATAAATATAATGCATAATATAATTTTCAGTATTACCTCCAACAGTAGTTTTATAAATATTATCATTTAATTTTATATCAAGTTCATCATTATCTTTAAGATTTAATAATTTATATAATTTTTCTGATACAATTACTTTGTCATTAAGATTATATTTTTCCATAGTTTTTCTATTTCTTATTTTTATAAAATCATCATAATTATCAAAAGGTATTATTATTTGAATAGTTTGATTTGTATCAATATTTGTTAGTTCTATTGATTCTTTATTTACTTTTAATGTTTTACTAAATTCTTTAAATTTTGATATTTCTTCATAATCTTTATCTATATTTTTATTATCTTTATCAAATGTTATTTCTAAATCATAACTAAATATATTTTCATACTGATTTGGTACCATATTAGTAATACAATCTTGTAATCCAAAACCTGCGATTATTAATCCTGTACATCCTCCTATTCCAAGTATTGTCATTAAAAATCTTTTTTTATATCTAAACACATTTCTAACTGTTACTTTTCTTGAAAAACTAAGTCTTTTCCATATAAAGTTTATTTTTTCTAATAATACTCTTTTGCCTGCTTTTGGACTTTTTGGTCTTAATAGTTCTGCTGGTACTTCTTTTAATGACTTTTTAACAGCTAAATATGTTGATAACATTATACATCCTATGGCTATTAATGTTCCAATAAGATAACTAATCAAGTCTACCTTGCTAACAAAGTCCCCAAGAGTATACATTAAACTATACATTCCATATATAATTTTTGGTATTGTTTTGGTACCTACTATTACTCCAATTACAGAACCAATTACACTAGCAAGTAATGCATATAACATATATTTAAATAATATTTGAGAATCCTCATATCCTAGTGATTTTAATGTTCCAAGTTCACTTCTTTCTTCTTCAACCATTCTTGTCATAGTTGTAAGACTCACTAATATTGCAACTATGTAAAATAACACTGGAAATACTTTTGCTATTTTTGAAATTCTTTCTGAATCTTGTGAAAATTGATAGTATCCTAAATTAGAATCTAAATCAAGAACATACCATTCTGGTTTTTCAAGTGAATCTATATCTTTTCTAAAATTTTCTATTTTTTCATATGCTTCTTCAAATTCTTCATCTGCTTTTTTTCTATTTTCTTCTAGTTCCTTTTTAGAATTTTCCAATTTCTTTTTGGCTGTTTCTATTTTATTTCTACCAGACTTAATTTCACTATAAGTTTTAGTTTCTTGTTTTAATAAAGCGTTATATCCATTATTAATTGTTTTTAATGTTGATTCTAAACTACTCAATTTAGTTTTTAACTCAGTAGTATCCATATTAATACTTTCCATATATGCAATATTATTTTTTAACTCTGTAATACTACTTTCAACTTGTTTTTTATTATTGTTTAATTCCTTCTTTTTATTAGCAAATTCTGTTTTAGCTTTCTTTTCATTATTATTTAATTTAGTTAAATTATTTTTTATATCTTTTAAAGCTTTATTAATTTTACTTTCAGCGGAATCTAATTTCTCATATGTATCTTTTTTCTCTTTATTATATTTTTCTATATTTTCATTTAATTCTTTTAAAGCATTATTTTTTTCTTTATTGAATCTATCAATTTTAAATTCATCTGATATTTCTTCTAATTTTTTTACAGTATTATCTCTTAATTTTAAATATTCATCACTGAATGTACTTTTATCTGTATTTAAATCTATATATGCTTCTGTATATACATCACTATCAAAATTAGTTATTAGTGAATACATATAAAAATTAACTTTACCATTTAGTAATTTAGTGCTTCCTCTCTCAAGTGATACATATAATGGACTCTTAATAAATCCAACTATTGTTAATTCTTTTTCTTTAAGAATATCATCATTAATAATTATTTTATCACCAAGTTTATAATCATCTACATCTTTACTTTTTTCAATTACACATTCATTATTATTTTTTGGAAGTCTTCCTTCTGTAACAATTATATTATTCATTTTAGAAGATGGATTATAAGAATGTACTTTTGCTACATAATCATCATCAATATGAATTATTGCATCAAAACTATATGAACCTTCAACAGTATATCCAAGACTTATTAACTTTTCTATTTCATCATTTGTTATACCCCAAGTACTCATAAGAGATATATCATAAACATTTTCTTTTTTAAAATATGTATCTAAACTATCTTTCATATTTGGAGATGTCTCTCTTATGCCAGTGAAAAAGCCTACTCCTAGAAGTACAATTACTAAGATAGATATAAATCTATTGAATGTTTTTTTAATGCTTATAAGACTTTGTTTAATAAGTGTTTTCACTACCATTCAATCCTCTCTATATCAATTGGTTTTTTATTTATTATAATTTCTTCAACACCACCACTTTTAAATTTAATAACTTTATCTGCCATTGGAGCTATTGCTGTATTGTGAGTTATTATAATAACTGTCATTTTCTTTTTTCTACAAGTATCTTGTAATAATTTTAATATTTGCTTTCCAGTTACATAATCAAGGGCTCCCGTTGGTTCATCACATAATAATACATTTGGATTCTTAGCAAGAGCTCTTGCTATAGATACTCTTTGTTGTTCTCCACCAGATAATTGAGCTGGAAAATTATTTATTCTATCTTTAAGTCCTACATTAATTAATGTTTCTTTTGGTGATAAAGAATTTTTACATATTTCAGTAGCAAGTTCCACATTTTCAAGAGCAGTAAGATTCTGAATTAAATTATAAAACTGAAATACAAATCCTATATTAGTTCTTCTATATTTTATTAATTCTTTTTTACCATACTTTGTAATATCTTTTTTAGCAACAATTATTTGACCACTAGTTGCTTTATCCATACCGCCTAGAATATTTAAAGCAGTTGTTTTACCGGCTCCACTATGCCCTAAAATACATACTAATTCCCCTTGTTCTATTTCAAAATTCACATTATCAAGTGCTTTAACTTCTATTTCACCAGAACTATATATCTTACTAACATTTTTAAATTCTATGTATGCCATAATTTCACCTCAATTGTATATATTTTATCATATTTATTATTATTTATACACATGAAAAAAAGTATAACATATGTCATACTATTCATTCATTTCAGTTGTTTCTGGTTTTAACACTTCTATCTTTTTTGGTTCTTCTTTAATTATAATTTCATCTTCCTTAGTATTTTGTGATGTTATAAATAATGGGTCTTTTGGCATGTCTTTTTCTTCTATAACATTTGGTACTTCATGTGGAAGAGTATATTCATATGAAGTTGGTGTTTTTATTTTTTCCTTTGACTCTACCATTTCTACTTCAGGTATTTCAGTGCCATTTCCTCTATCAATAAAACCACCCATCGCATCTATCTCAGATTCAATACTTGGATCATAATCTTTATGTATTGGTTTTTCTTCAATTATTGCTTCAAGCTTCTTCTTTTTCTTTTTATTAATCACTATTAATAATATAATTATGATAATTGCTAGTAATAAAGATCCACCACCTACTAAATATATATTAGTCATATTTAATATTTCAAAACTACAATTAATATCATTAACACCTTCATTAGTTAGTTTCCAGGTTAATTTTTTACCATCATTACTTTTAAGTGTTTCATTAGATAGAGTTGCTGATACTGGAAGTGTTATAGTAAAATTATATTCCATTTCATTTTCTAATTTTTTAATGTTTTCTTCATATTCTTTATATATTTCTTCATAATCTACATCTAACTGGATACAATTAGTTAAAACTTCACCTTCACAATTTGTAATTTCAATAGGATTTGCTTTTTTATATTCTTCTAATAAATCTTCACTTTTAATTCTTTCAAAAGTAAACTCTATTTTATATTTATTCTTAAAAAAACCTTTTTCAACTTGAATAAGACTTTTATCATTAAAATCTTTTGTTAAATAACTACTCATTTCAATTTTATCTAATTTATCAGTTGAAATATTTTTAAGATCATATTCTTTTTTGCCATAAACGCCTGTATATTCATTTTCCTTTTTAATATCAACCTTTAAGCCATCTCTACCATAATTATCAGATGAAGTAAATGAATTTAACACCTCTTCTCCAAATTCATCACTCATTAGATTAGTCATTTCTATACTAACTTTATCATTTTTATCTATATTTAATATTGTATCTGTTTTAACAAAGCCACAAGAAAATATAAAAATTGTTAATGATACACATATACTTAATACTTTCTTCATTTACATCTTCCTTTTTATACTTATATACTTAAAGTATAACACAATTAATTATTTTTGATATATAAAAATAAACATTTATGTGTAAAATTACATAAATGTTTAGCCATAAATTGTACAGTATTACTAATTTCAACATCTATTTTAGAATATGTTTTATCTACTATGATTGATTATATTTAGCATTATTTAAAACTATCAAACAAGTCTATCATTTTATTCATAAATTCTTCTTCATCAAAAAAAAATATCACTTGGAATTTGTATATTATATTTTTTGTAAAATTCTTGAATAAATTCATCAGTTGGCATATCTTTACTATATCCATTAGTAATATAATCATTATATATTACATCTTTTATTTCATTTCTTAATTTTATAGCTTTGTCTCTATGCACATAAACTATGCCATACATAACTCCATAATTTACATATATCTCATAATTATTTATGTCTTTACACGAATACAAATTAACCTCTATTTTATCAGCAAGAACTTCACATATTTCTAAATATTTATCTTTCCACTTTCTTTCTACAAATGTATTTGTTTTATCAATCCATTTCATTTAATTATACCTCACAAAATAATACAATTATTTTATATCAATTATTATTAAATGTAAATTATTTTTTATAATTATCATCAATGTTATACATTTTCTTTCATCACAATAACAGTAAAATATATTTAAAACTTAAAAAACATTTACTAAACTACATAAATGTTTTTAATATCTCTATTTCTTTTTGTTGAAATTTTAATAAATTTTTTGCTAATTTAATTGTATTACTTGGCACAATATCTTTATAACTTTTTATTTTAGTTTCCATTTCTACTATTCCCATAGTAAATCCTTCTGCTAGCATACTAGCAATTGCAGCATCACTATTATCTTTCATTGTTTCCATCATTATTCCCATACTACTACTCATTTTTGTCATTATACTAGTAGTTGGTAATTCTAATTTTGCTTTTAATATTAGTTTTTCACTTTTCTTTTTATAAGATTCATATTCTTTTAATTCATCTTCTAGTATTTTTTTAATTTTGTTGTCCTTATTTTTTAAATTTGTTAATAACTTGTTAGTACTATATTCACCCATATATGCAGTATTATAAATATGCATTAATAATTCATTTTTCTCTCTCATTTTATTCACCATTAATATTATTTACTATATTATTTATTTTATTCAATTTATTTGATAAAATATTTTTAAGAGGTAATTTATGATAAAAGAAAATAATCAAGGTATTTTAGTTGTTGTTTCTGGTCCTTCCGGATGTGGTAAAAGTACAGTTAATCAACTACTTATTAAAATAAGAAAAAATATAACTATGTCAATTTCTGATACTACTAGAAAAATCAGAGGCGAAGAAAAAGATGGTGTTGACTATAATTTTATATCAAAAGAAGAATTCTTAGATAATATAGAAAAAGATAAATATTTAGAATATGCTACTGTTCACTCTCATTATTATGGAACACCTAAGAAAAATATTGATAAACTTCTTAAAAATGGTATTGATGTTATATTAGAAATTGATATTGAAGGTGCTAAAAAAGTTAAAGAAAAGTGTCCTAATGCTGTATTTATATTTATTATGCCTCCATCAATGGAAGTATTAAAAGAAAGACTTGTTAATAGAAAGACTGAATCAAAAGAGCAACTTGTTGAAAGATTTAAAAATGCTTATAAAGAAATCAATGAAGTAACTAAATATAATTATGTTATTGTTAATGATGACTTAAATGAATCATTATTAAAAATGAATAGTATTCTTGAATGTGAAAGATGTAGAGTTGATAGAATTGAAGATGTATATTTAGGTAATCAAGAAGAAATGATTCACGAATTATTAGTTGATTTTGATAATAAAAACTAGTTATTTTAAGTAACTAGTTTTATAATGTTTTACTTTCTTCTAACTCATCATATATTGAATTACTTCTTGTTTGCCAACCGCTATTTAATAAAGTTTTAATGTTTTCTTTAGATGTTTTCATTAATCCTAAATTAGGAGAATAAATATACCATAATCCATTATCTATAAATTTAAATATTGTTGCTAATTGTATTCTGTCTTCTCTTTGTTGAGTTAAATTATATTCTTTAAATCTTGATTTTAATACTTCAATAAAGAGTTTCTCTAAATACATTTTACCTTCGTGTGAACCTCTAAATTTGGGTATTAATGAATTTAATTCTCTTATTTTATATTCTAATTTTTCTTCTTCTGTCATATTAGTATAATCTATATTATTTAATCTACTTTTGAAATCATTTATTTTTTTGTCAGTATATTCTCCATTTTTTATAAGTCCAAGTTTTTTGTCAATGGATTCACATTCTACAAGTGGCATAATATCATAATCTCCATTAGGAGAAGTATATCCAAAATGTTTAGTTTGGCATCCACTTTGTATTAAATATAAATCTAATGTTAGATCTAAAATATACTTTTCACCATTACTAAATTCTACTTCATTAGCTTTATGTGCCGCTCCATAAACACCTCTAAAATCCCCAGGACATTCAATAGTTCTAGACTTACAATCACTTCCTAAATTATTTAATACAATATCCATTATTTGTGATATTTGAACACAAGTTTGAAATGAACCAATATAATTATCCTCAAATGATAACTCTTTAGCTACTTCATTTGGAAATGATGCTACTCTATAATCATAACTAAAAAGTTCGCCTAGTTTAATATAAAGCCACCTAGCTTTCTCAAGAGATGTAACATTTTCAGGAATATTAAATAATATCAAATTAATATCTGATACTACATTACTATCATTAATATCTTTTATATTTACTTTTTCCATAATATTATTTTACAATACTAAATATATTTTTTCAATTATGATATAATTTATATTATGAAAAAAAGATTGTTAATAATTTGTTTATTGTTTTTAGTGTGTGGATGTAATAAAAAAGAGATTACTCAAAGTAATGAAATTACTGCAAAAAAAGATCTTACTTTTGAATATGCTGAAAAAGTTAAACTGTATGACTTAGTTAATAGTAATAAAGGTATTATAGATAATAATGATTATATTGATACTTATAAACTTGGTAATAATGAAATAATTATTAATTATACTAATTCAAAGAATGAAAAAGATAAAGTCAGTGTTACTTATAATATAGTGGATTCTACTAAACCAATTATATTATTATCTTCTTCAATAACTATTTACAAGGGAAATAATATTAATCTTGTAAATAGTGGTATATGTGCTGATAATTATGATAAGAAACCTAATTGCTATATTGAAGGTGAATATAATATTAATAAAGTTGGTAAATATAATTTAAAATATATTGCAGTTGATTCTAATAATAATAAAAATGAAAAGAGTTTTACTTTAAATGTAAAAGAAAAGAAGAATGCAACTACAAATAGTAATTCATCTTCTAAGAAAAAATATTTAATTGAAGATTTAATAAAAGAACATAAAAATGATAATACTATGATTGGAATAGATGTTTCCTCTTGGCAGGGTGATATTGATTTTAAAAAAGTAAAGGATTCTGGTGTGGAATTTGTAATTATAAGAATTGGATTTGGTCATAAAAATGATGAAATTATTTATGATAGTAGATTTTCTGAATATTTAAAATCAGCTAAAGAAAACGGTTTAAAAGTTGGATTGTATTTTTATTCTTATGCTAAAAATGTTAAAGAATCTAGTGAACAAGCTAAATGGATTATAGAAGTTCTTAATGGAGAAAGTTTAGATTTACCTATTGCATTTGATTGGGAAATATTTAGTGGTTTTAACAAATATAATTTAAGTTTAACTGATTTAAATTTAATAGGTGAAACATTTATAAAAGAAATAAATTCAGCAGGATATGAAGGTATGCTTTATAGTAGTAAATATTATTTAGAAAATATGTGGAACTTAAATGAATATAAAACTTGGTTAGCTCATTACACTAATAAAACTAATTATAAAGGTGAGTATTATATATGGCAACTATCTAATACTGGTAAAGTTAATGGTATTAAAGGTAATGTTGATTTAGATATATTATATAAATAAAATACATTCAAAAAAATGAATGTGTTTTAATTTATACCATTTTTTGTATATTTTAAGTGATTATAATTACTCTATAAATGTATTATATATTTATATGTAATTTTATTAGTATCGTTTTTCTTTTACAACATTTATTTTCTTGTATAAATATCTCATTTTTACCTCTTATATTCTTCATCTTATTGTATCAAAAAAAGATAGAATTTTAATTTTCTATCTCTTAGGTTAATAAACATTAATATTGTTACTCTTTTTCTATTGTATCCATTAAGTATGGGGCTATTTGCATTTTTCTTGATAAAATATCTTTTAATGCTACTCCCTCATATACTTCTTTTAAATCAAAACTATTTTTTATTATTTCTTTTGCATTTGTATTATAAATACAATAAGATTGATTTTCAAATATATCTGTTATAAACAGTGTAACAACTCTCATATTTTCAGTTGTTGCAACCTCATCTAAATATTTAACAATACTATTCATTTTCTTTTCTATTATATCTAAATCAGAAGTTAATAATTGTCCTATTCCTATCACGGAATCTTTTACTTTATATGTTTTAAAATCCTTATGAAGCATTGCATAATTAGTTAAACCTTTTATACTCATACCTTGCTTTAATAATTCTGTACCATATTTTTTATACTTTATTTTAGCTATTTTAGATAATTCTGTTAATGCATCAATATCTCTTATGGTTGTTGTTGGAGAAGTAAGTAATAATGTATCTGATATTATTGCTGAAGCCATAAGTCCAGCTATATCTCTTGGTACTTTTACATTATTTTCTTTATATAAATCATAAATAATAGTATTTACACTACCTACTCCAGCATTTCTAAAATTAATTGGTCTTTTAGTATTAATATCTCCAATATTATGATGATCTATTACTTCTAATATTTCAGCTTCTTCTAATCCATCTACACTTTGAGATGAGTTATTATGGTCAACCAATATTACTTGTTTTTTATCTACATCATTAGTATCTGTTAATGTAAGAAGTCCTTTACATTCATTTTTATTATTTAATATTGGATAATTTGTATGTTTAAGTTTCTTAGTAGCTTCCATAAAATCACTTAAATAATCAAGTTCATTAAATGTAACTGATTCTTCTTTTCTTAAAATATCTTTTATATAATTTGAAAATGATATTGTTTTTCCAACTTCATAAGAAGATAATGATGTTCTGATAATATTAACTTTATTTTTTCTAGCAGCTTTTAGTAAATCTGGACTAATATCTACTGATTGTATTAATATTATTAATTTTACTTTACTTCTAATAGCATACTCTAATATAGTTTTTCTATCTCCTACTACTATTATGTATGTATTATCAAGGTCTACTTTATCTAAGAATGTTTCTTTAGCATATGTTGCTACTAAAACGGTTCCAGTTATTTCTTTATCAAACTTTAATATTTTTTCACCTGATAATGTATTTATTAAGTTTCCATACGATGTATTTATTTTATGAAAATCTCCTGAAATAATTTCCCTTGCTACTTCTTTTAATGAAACATATCCATAATATTTATTTTTACTTTCTACAACAGGAATACCTGTAAGTGAATATTTATTCATATAGTCAAAAGCATCTTTAATTGGTACATTTTTATCTATAAAACAGTTTTTATGATATGCTACATCTTTTATTTGAAGTTTAACATCATTAAGATGATATGGTTCTTTAACTTTAAAATATTCTAAAGCATATTTTGTCTCACTATTTAAGTTTCCAAGTGTTGATGGAACTGTGTTCATGCCTAATTTATTTTTTAAGTATGATAATGCTATTGCTCCACATATTGAATCTGTGTCTGGGATCTTATGTCCAAATACATAAGTTAGTTTTCCATTCATATTAATTCTCCTAATCTATTTTTATAAGTTTATATTTTCTTGTTCCAACTCCTATTTCTTCAGCAGTTTTTATTGTTAACAAGCCATTTTTTGACTCAATTCTTTCAATTAAATGTTCTTTTCCTGGATCTTTACTATTATAAATTAAATCAATACATGCTTGATCAAGTGCTACTGGATCAGTTGAAGCAAGAATACCAATATTTTCCATACAAGGGTCTTCCGCAACTGCACAGCAATCACAATCAACTGACATATTTGCCATAACATTTATAAATACCATATTACCTTTTTCATAGTCTACAACTGTTTTTGCTGCTTCTGCCATTGATTCTAAGAATGAATCATGATCTGCTGTCCACATTTTATCTGGTTCACCAGCACCATGAATATTTGCTTTTCCATGAGATGATGCAAGTCCTATTGATATATTTTTAAGAGCTCCTCCATATCCTCCCATTGGATGACCTTTAAAATGTGATAAAACCAACATAGAATCATAATTTTCTATATTCTTACCTACATAATTATATTTTATATGTTTTGGATTATTAACAGGTAATGCTATTTCTTCCTTTTCATCTAATAAGTCAACATCAAAATATTTGGTCCATTCATGATTTTCTAATAATTTTAAATGTTTTTCAGTTGTGTTTCTTTCTCCATCATAAGCTGTATTGCATTCTACAACAGTTCCATTTACATAATCAATTAATTCCTTATAGAATAATGGTTTTAAATAATTTTGATTTCCTTTTTCTCCACTATGAACCTTAACAGCTACTTTACCTTTCAAATCAACATTTAATTTTTTATAAATATTTAATAAGCCTTCACTTGTAATCTTTTCTGTAAAATATACTTTCATAATCTTATTTCTCCTAATTAATTATTCTTATATTATTATAACAATTTCTACAGCTTTATTATTATTTTTATATAAAGTTTACATTTATTTTAAATTTAATTATTATTTTTATATAATGTTTGTTATAATTGTTTTGTGAAATGTTTATGAAATATGATAAAGAATTTTTAAGTTATATAGATGAAATACTAAATAATAAAGAATTTTTAAAGAGAAAAAAATATAATCATCATGTTAATGAGTCTGTTTATGATCACTCTTTAAAGGTTGCTTATTGTTCTTATTTGTATGCTAAAAAACATAATCTTAATAAGAGGGATATTTCTATCGGAGCAATTCTTCATGATTTTTATTATAAACCATGGCAAGATTTAAAAGAAAAAAGGAGTTTTTTTAAACAACATGGATTTGTTCATGCAAAAGAAGCTTTAGAAAATTCTAAAAAATATTTTCCTCATCTTATGAATGATAGAGTTGAAAACATTATATTAAGGCATATGTTTCCTCTTAATATTACACCGCCTAAATATAGAGAAGCTTGGGTAGTAACAATGATGGACAAAAAATGTTCTTTAAATGTTTTTAAACATCCAAAAGAATGGCCTAAATATATAGGTATTAAAAGAAAGGTAAAATAATGACTAAATTTAAAATATACTTTTTATTATTTATAACTTATTCATTTTTTGGATGGATTATTGAAATAATAGATAGATTTAAAGTGAATAAAAAAATTGTCAATAGAGGTTTTTTAATTGGACCTTATATTCCAATATATGGTAGTTGTGCAATTGTGATGGTACTTTTATTACATTCTGTTAAAAACCCTTTTTTATTGTTTTTATCATGTATTTTAATTGCTAGTGTTGGTGAATATTTAACAAGCTATATAATGGAAAAAGTATTTAATGCTAGATGGTGGGATTATTCAGATTACAAATTTAATTTAAATGGAAGAATATGCTTAATAAACTGTTTAGGTTTTGGAATACTTGGTTTTATATTAATTAAATATTTAAATAATTTTTTATATGATATTTATTCTAATTTTAGTATTATTACTATTAATATATTATTTTATATGCTAATAACTATATTTATTATAGATTCAATAATATCATTTAATGTTATATTTAAAATTAAAAATATGTCACTTAAATTTGTTAATCCTGATAATACTAATGAAATAACTAAAAAAGCAAGAGAACTTATTAAAAATAATTGGTTAGTCCAAAGATTATTCATGGCATTTCCAACCGTAAAACCTATTATTAAAAAAGGAGCTCTTACAATTAAAAATACTACTAAGAAACTAATTATTAGAAAGAAATAATTAGTTTTTTATTGTAAAGTATTTGTTAAATCTAATAATTTTATTAGTATAAGTAGTATAATTAATATGGAGGCAAGTAATATGTTTGAAAATAAAAAAATATTTATATTAGGTATGGCTAGAAGTGGATATCATGCCGCTAGAATATTAGCTAAAAGAAATAATACTATCATACTTAATGATATGAATGCAAATCAGGATAAGGATCATATTAAAGAACTTGAAGACTTAGGTGTTAAAGTAGTTCTTGGAAGTCATCCTGATGATATACTTGATGAATCATTTGATTATTTAATTAAGAATCCAGGTGTTAAATTTGATCATAAATACTTAAAATATGCAAATGAACATAACATTAAAGTGATTAATGAAATAGAAATGGCTTATCATTTATTACCAAAAGGTGTAAAATTAATTGCTATAACAGGTACTAATGGTAAAACTACTACAACTTCAGTTACCTATGAAATTATTAGTAATGCTTTCCCAGGCAGAACTCATTTAGCTGGTAATATTGGTTTTCCTCTTTGTGAAGTACTTCCAAATATTAAAGAAAATGATTATTTAGTTATGGAAATCGGAGTACCTCAACTACATGATTTTTACGACTTTAATCCAGATATAGCTGTGCTTACTAATATTTACGAGGCACATTTAGATATGTTTGGTACAAGAGAGTATTATAATGAAAATAAACTAAGGTTATTCCAAAATCATACTAGTAAAAATATAGCCATCATTAATAAAGGAAATGATGATGCAGTTAGAATCACTAAGGATATTAAAAGTAACAAAAAATATTTTACTAGTAAAGAAAAAATTGATGGATGTTATTTAGAAGATAATAAAATATATTATTATGGAGAAGAAATAATTGATACAAGAACTATTAAATTACAAGGAAATCATAATTATGAAAATATTATGTGTGCAATAATGGTTGCAAAAGAACTTGGAATTTCTAATGAAGTGATGGTTCGTGTTATTAAGGATTTCAGTGGTGTTGCTCATAGAATAGAATATGTTAGAACATTCAATGGTAAAGATTTCTATAATGATTCTAAGGCAACTAATATAACATCTACTCAAATAGCATTATCAGCATTTAAAAAGCCTACTGTTTTATTATTAGGTGGTTTAGAAAGAAGACAGAGTTTCTTTGAGTTAAGGGATTACTTAGAACATACTAAATTAGTTATTTGCTATGGAGAATGCAAAAACAGAATTAAAGAAGAAATGGATCAAATGAATATTAAATGTTTCATTGTCAATACTTTAAAAGAAGCTGTTTTATTAGCAAATGAAAATAGTAGTTCAGGAGATGTAATATTATTAAGTCCAGCTGCTGCTTCTTGGGATCAATATGCTAAATTTGAAGACAGAGGAGACGAATTTAAAGAAATAGTAAGAGGTTTAGAATAGCCTCTTTTTTCATAAATAAAAAATGATAGTTCTATTTATTTTAAAGTAAAACTATCATTTATAAGTAATGTACTATATAGAAACAATATATCTTTATTATTGAAATCTATATAGTTTTTTAACATACTACTTTTTATATATCTTATATCAACAACAGTTATACTATTGTAGCCATCTATTAAAAGTGGTATTAAACTGCTTCCATATGAATCTCTAAAAACTATTAAATCTTTCTTTGACTCTTCATATTCATTATTTAATATTTTTAATAATGATACTGATCCATTTAAATAAATATTATACTTATCTAATGAATTTAATTTATTTAAATCATATATATATTCATATTTATCATCTTCATAATTATATACTGATGCATTTATGTTATTATTTAATATATATATTTTATCTTTTATGTCTTCCTTAATTATTCTACTGGAATAAGTTCCATTAAAATCACTTATTTCTTTAAAACTATAATTAATATTAATTTTAAAATTCATTTTTGAAGATAATTTACTTACTACATTTTCTAGTCTTTCTTCTTTCCAATGAGTATCTGTTTTATAATAATCTTCTAAACTCAATTCATTAAAAATATCAATGTATTCTATATCAAGATTTGAATTCATAATATTTTTAAGTTCATTATAGTCTAATTTTAAATTATCATTATTTACAAAATAATTTTTATCTGGAACAATACTATAAAATATCTTATTTGTTTCATTTAAATATCTATTTTTTATATCATTTATTTTATTAGTGATATTTAATACAGATTCTTTATTTAATGGATATAATTCTTCTATTATATAATTATTATACAAATATAAATTGTTATAATTATTCTTGGTATATAAGTCTATATTTATTTTTATCTTACGAAAACTATCTCTAAATACAAATTGATCTGTTGTATATTTATCTAATTTATCAAAATATGTACCATCTATAAAAGAATTATATGTAATTTTTGGTAATTTTTCTAATTTTCTTCTTTCACTATAAGATATATCATTATCTTTTTTCAGAATGTTTACAATCATAAAAGTAAATAAAAGTGTAATAAATACTAATGATAAAATAATATCTTTAACTTTATTATTCATTCTACCTCCTTAAAATCTAAAATATAAAAATGGATTATATGAACTATCTATTAAATATGAAGTTACTATCATTAATAATATTAATACCATTATTATTTCTAATATATTTAATATTTTATTATAAGTTTTATTTTCTTTTAATTTATTAATTATATTTTTTAGTATTGGTGTTGATAAAAACATTGAGATTATTAATAATAATCCATAATCTTTAAGATAATGTATTGTAAAATTATTAATAAATGGATTATTAAAATTGAACAACCCTATTATATTAGAAAGAGCTATATTTATATTTTCTGAACTAAATATTATAAAACTTATCATTATAATGAATAATGTATAAAGTCTTTTTAATATATTTGGTAATTTTTCTATATAATTATTTAATAACTTTTCTATTACTAGTATTATTCCAATAAATAAGCCCCATACTACAAAAGTCCATTCTGATCCATGCCACAAACCAGTAAGTAGCCATACTATTAAAATATTTCTTATTAATTTTAATTTTCCTTTTCTACTTCCACCTAATGGAATATAAACATAATCTTTAAACCATGAACTTAATGATATATGCCATCTTCTCCAAAACTCAGTTATACTTTTTGATATATATGGATAGTTAAAGTTTTCCATAAAGTGAAATCCAAACATTCTACCAAGTCCGATTGCCATATCTGAATAAGCAGAGAAATCAAAATATATTTGTAAAGAATAACTTATACCATAGATCCAATAAGCTAATACAGTCATTTCATTGCTTAAAATAAATATATTACAAAGTTCTCCTAAAAGATTTGCAATTAATACTTTCTTAGAAAGTCCTATCACGAATCTAGTTATTCCAGAAGAAAAATCATCAAAAGTTTGCTTTCTATTTTCAAGTTCTTTATTTATAGTTTCATATCTAACTATTGGGCCTGCGATTAACTGAGGAAACAAAGATATATAAGTTGCTAATGAAATAAAATTCTTTTGAGCTTTAACTTTTTCTCTATATACATCTATTAAATAACTAATGATTTGAAATGTATAAAATGATATACCTATTGGTAAAACTATATTTAATAAAGTTATACTTGTTTTAAAAATACTATTAATATTTATTATTATAAAGTTAGTATATTTAAATATACATAATAATAAAACATGAATAAATATACTAAATATAAATATTTCTTTGTTTCTATACTTTTCTATTAATTTAGCTTCAAAATATGCAAGAACTATTTCTATTATCATTAATATTATGTATTTTGGTTCACCATATAAATAGAATAATAGTGATGATATTAGCAATAGTATATTTTTATACTTTTTAGGTGTTATAAAATATAAAATTAAAACTGTCGGTAAAAAATAATATAAAAAACTTATACTTGTAAATACCATATTATCTCCTTAAAATTAAAGCACCTTAAAGGTGCTTATGTTATGCTTCATTTTATTCTGGTAAGAATTCTTCATCTGTCTTTTCAAGTTCTTTACCAATATCATTATTCACATATTCTTTATAATTTTCATATACAATTTTAGCCCAATCACCATCCGCCATTATAAAGAATATTACATCTCCATTATTAGTTATATACAATTTTTCTGCTGTTACACATATCCATTTTCGAGTGTTAACATTATCTAATATTTCTTGCTTGATTGTATCAATAGAAACACCATCTTTTACTTTTAAGGTTACAGCTGAGAATGCTTGTGATGACATCATTGGTTCAGTTGCTACAATCCATTCAATATTTTCATTTGATTTTAATCCAGTAAATGAAGTTACTTTATTTATATCTGTTACATCTACTTCAAATGTTTCAGTGCTTGGTAAATCATTACTATTTGTTATTTTCTTTAACATAGCCATGGCATCATTAACAGTCTTTATTGTACTTTTACTATTCTTATTATTTAATAATATGAATGCAAATATAACAATCAATAATACCACTACTATGCTTACTATTAATATCTTAGTTTCTTTTTTCATGTTTTCTCCTATATCTCATCTATATATTTTGGTTCACAAGTTAAATTTATTTGTAAACTTTTAAGTGTTTTTTTATCACCATTAGTTACAATATATGTTGCATGTGCTTCACAATATTTTAATTTTTTTAAACTATTTAAAGCTTTTTCAAGAATTGGGTTTGTTGCTGAACAAATGCTAAGTGCTGTTAAAACTTCTGGTAATTGAAGTCTTATTTCATTATTATTAAGTTCTTTCTTCATTTTAAGCATCGGTTCTAAAACTTTAGGTGATAATAATAACATATCATCAGGTATTTTACTTAATTCTTTTATAGCATTTAATATTAAACTACTTGCTGGACTTAATATATCAGTTTGTTTTCCAGTAATTATTTTTTTCTTATTTATTTTTAATGATATAACTGGTTTATTTTCAAGTTCACTTTTCTTTAAAGCAGGTGCTATTACATCTAAATAATTTTCATCAATATTAAGTTCATTCATAAGAAGTTTTACTTTCATATAAGAATCTTCATCTGTAAGACCTAGTTTATAATTATTTATTTCATTATAATATCTTCTTACTATTTCTTTTTTAGCTGCTTCTTCTACAATATTATTATCTTTAATACAAAATCCAATCATATTAACACCCATATCAGTTGGTGATTTATATATATCTGTATTTGATACTTTATTTAATATACTTTTTAATACTGGAAACATTTCAATATCTCTATTGTAGTTTACAGCTGTTTCGCCATATGCTTCTAAATGAAATGGATCTATCATATTAACATCTTTAAGATCTGCTGTTGCTGCTTCATATGCTAAGTTTACTGGATGCTTTAATGATAAATTCCATACAGGAAATGTTTCGAATTTAGCATATCCTGCATTTTTACCTCTTTTATGTTCATGATATATTTGTGATAAACATGTTGCCAATTTGCCACTTCCAGGTCCTGGAGCATTCACAAGTATTAAAGGCTTAGTTGTTTCAATATATGGATTTACCCCATAGCCTTCATCGCTTACAATTGTATCTACATCCGTTGGATAGCCTTTTGTAAATGTATGAATATATGTTTTAATACCCATTCTATTTAGTTTTTTAATAAACTTATCAACACTAATTTGATTCTTATAAAGAGTTATAACTACTGAATTTACTGAAAAACCCATCTTCTTAGAATTATTAATTAATTTCAATAATTCCGTATCATAAGTAATTCCATATTCTCCCCTAGTTTTATTTTTTTCAATATCACCAGCATTAATACAAAAAATAATTTCCAAATCATTTTTCAATTCTTTGAACATACTTATTTTTGCATCATTTTTAAACCCTGGCAATACTCTTGCTGCATGACTATCATCAAATAGTTTACCACCTATTTCTAAATATAATTTGTCAAATAATTTGAATCTTTCTCTAATTTTAGCACTTTGAATTTTTACATATTTTTTGTTATCAAATCCTTCTTTCATTTATTTTTACCTCACTATTATAAGTATAACAAAAAAATAAAAAAAGAGTAGTATATTTTATTCTTTTGATTCAAAAATTTTATAATATTCTTTTGCTTTTTCTATGTTTTTTTCAATATTTAACGACCTACATCCATTTTCATAATAATATTTAGCTAAATTATAATAAGCATATTTATATCTTTCATTAAGCGGACATTCTATTGACTTGCTATAATAAATGAATGCTCTTTTTAAATCGCCTTTTTTTCTATAATACTCTCCTACTTTATTAAGTGCCCAACTTTCATTTAAATCTGCACTTACAAGGTAATATTTTAATGCAGTTTCTATTTTACCTTCATCTTCATATATTTTACCTAAGTTATTAAATGCATATGCATATCCATGTTCACTTGCTATTAAAAAATATTTTTTTGAAAGTTCTATGTCTTTTTTATTATCTTTATTTATACCTTTTAAATAACATATACCAAGAGTATTATATCCAGCAACACTACCAAGTTCTATTGACTTATTTAAATATTTCCACATTATATCAAAATTAAATTTTACTCTTCCTGTTAACATTAAGTTTGCTACCATCCAACAGCCTTTAGGATGATTCTTATTTGCAGCTCTTAAATAATAATTATAAGATTTTTCATAATCTCTTGTGCCACTTACACTGCCATCAAACTCTAATGCTCCGAGTTCAGCATTAGCATACATATTATCTTTCCTAGAAAGTTCCAATAGTGAATTAATATAACTTTCTCCAAAATACAATTTTACTTTCAAATAATCATTTAATTCTTCTTTATTTATCTTAATGTTAATATCTTGTGTATAAACAGGTTGAGTATTTTCAAGAACAGCATAATTTAATAACTCAATAATTGAATTAAATAAATCCATGTTTTTAATCTTTTTAATTCTTTCTTCATTTATATGTTCATCATTTTCAGCTATTAATAGTAACTCATTTATTACTTCTCTTAATTTATTATTATTATTTATAATATTTATTGATTCATCTGTTAGTACATATACTTTATCATCTAATATACTTATTAACTGTAATATTATTGGTAAGTATAATTCTTTATTTCCCTCTTTTAAATCTTTATATATCTTTTTATACTCTATACCAATTGGTCTATAACCTATGCAATAATTATTAACAGTAGTTACAGTAACAGAATTGATGCCAAAAAGAGCTGAAAAAACTTCAACTTGCATAGCTGTTTTATTACTTGAAACTTTTTTTATTATATTAATAATATTTCCAAGTGATAAATAATTATTATTATCATTCATTTTGATATAACTTTTTTTCATGCTTAAATTATAACATATTATGTAAAGATTTACACTTTTTATTTGTAATTAATAATTGATATGCTATTATAAAAATAGGAGGACATATGAAAAAAAATGTTAACGGAAAAGAAATCAATGTAGATATTATTGGTGGATTTGAAGTTGAAGAACTTGGAAAAAAATATGCAGTTTGTTCTTACGATGATGACCAAACTAGCGATGAACAATTAGTAATGATTTTTGAAATTGAAAATATAGATGGTACCCAAAATCTTATTTCAATTAATTCTGAAGAAAAAGAACTTGTTTTAAAATTCTATAATTCTTACAAACAAACTTTATTAAGGGGTGATAATAATGAATGAATTTCCAGATACACTTGTAGTCACTGAAAAGAAAGAAACTGTTAAAACCATGAAAGAAAAAGCTCAAACAAGCAAGACTGTATTTGAGTGTATATATGAAGCTGGCGATGGTATCACTAAGTTTGGTAGTAAGGCACTAATTATTTCTTTACTTTCACCATTTGATTTTGAGGGGCCAGTTATTGAGATTATATGTGCTGTTGCTACTGGTATTGGTTTGTTGTCTAAGCTTGTTGGTAAAACTGGTTCTAGAATTTCAGACAAAATTTTAACAAATGGTAATGACAAAGTTGAAGAAGTAAAGGAAGTTATTACTAAAGAAGATGAAGCTAAAATTTCAAATTTAGTAGAAACTATTAAAGCTAAAAAAGAAGCTAAAAAAGTTACTGCATTATAACAAAAAAGAAGTTAATTTGATTATAACTTCTTTTCTTTTAACCATTTTTTACCATCCGTAATTCTAGCAACTATCATACTTGAAGCAGTATCACCAACTACATTTAACATAGTAGCAGGTGGGTCAATAATAGTGGCTATAATTGTTAATATTGGTAAAGCCGCTACTGGGAAACCAAGCATTGTTATAATTAGCATTTCAGAAATAGTTCCTCCACCAATTGGTACAGCAGTAACAAGTAATGTCGCTAAAAGAGCAACTCCAAGCACTTTAATTGTACTTACATCTGCATTAAATAAGTATACTAAAAACATTATTTTAAATACACTTCCAATAATTGAACCATCTTTATGAAAACTTGTTCCTAGTGGAATAGTTGTATCTGCTACATCTTCTGGTACTCCTATATTTTTAGCACATGCAGTATTTACTGGAATTGATGCAGCACTACTACAAGTAGCAAGACTAGTAAGAGTTACAGGTAGTACATTTTTCCAATAACTAACAAAACCTTTTTTACCACCAGCTATAAATGCATATAATGAATAAGCAGTAAAGTAATAAAGTACAGCTACTAAAGTATAAATTATAAATGTTTTACCATAACCAACGGCAATTTCACCACCAAATGTACCAACAAGTGCAGCAAAATAACATCCAAGTCCTATCGGAGCATAGTACATAATTACTTTTATAAATGATTGTACTACTTCATTAGCACTTTCAAGTACGGCTAATAATTTATCACCTTTTCCTTTTGAAATATTAATACTAATACCAAATAGAATTGAGAATATAATTAAAGCTATCATATTATCTCTAGTAAGTAATTTACTAAAATCACTAACTGTAATAGTTTCAACAGTTCTTTCTAAGAAGTTTACTTTTTCATCTGTTACTTCAGTTGTGTCTTTTAATACTTCTTTTATTGCTTCTGTATCTTTTACATCTACAAGTTTAAATGCCTTAGTTGATACAATTCCAACAGCTACACTAACAAGTGATGTGAAAATAAACACTAAAAGTATTGTAATTAATATTTTGCCAATTCTCTTTGGTTGTTTCATTTTACCAATTGAAGTAGTAATAGTTAAAAATATTAATGGTACTATGATTACCAATAATAAATTTAAAAATAAATCACCAAGGGGTGCTAGTACATTAGCTTTTTCTTTAAATACAAGTCCAACAATTGTACCAATTATTATTGAACCTAAAAGTATTAAAGTAGATTTGTAATTTTTTAAAAATTTCTTCATAATTTTTCCTCCTATTTAAGTATAAATAAATTTAATGAGAAAGTATACTTTTTAATTCCACATCATTCCACAAAAAAAGATTTAGTTTTCTTTTTCTAAATCTTTATAAGCTACTTTACCAACCGCTGTTTTCGGAAGAGAAGTTCTAAACTCATATTCAGATGGCACTGCATATTTAGCAATGTTTTTATAACAATATTTTCTTATTTCTTCTCTTGTTTGCATATTATCAGGCACTCCATCTTTTAAAACGATAACTGCTTTTGGTGTTTGCGATTTAATTTTATGAGGGATTCCAACAACAGTACAAGCATCAACAAGTTCACATTTTGTGATAATTTCTTCAAGTTCAATAGGATAAATATTATATCCATTTGAAATAATCATTCTTTTCATTCTCGATGTATAATAAATAAAACCTTCCTTGGTCATATATCCAAGATCACCTGTATGAAGCCATATTTTTCCATCTGTATGTTCAACAAGTGTATTTTTAGTTTCTTCATCTTCATTAATATATCCCATCATAATTGTAGGGCCAGCAATACATATTTCACCAACATCACCATATGATTTTTCAATATCACTATTTGGTTCAAATATTTTAACAATCATATCAGGATTTGGTATTCCAAGGGTACCATTTTTTACATACTTTTCATCAATTTCTGATGTGCAGCAACAAAATCCACAAGCTTCAGAAAGTCCATAGCCAACTTTAACAACCGCAGAACTTCCATGATTTTTTAAATACTCTTCAAATTCATTTTTTAAGGTAGGAGATAGATAATCACCACCAACAACTACAACTTTAATATCTTTAAAAGCACTAGTTCCAGGATCACTTCCATTAACTGACATTTTAAGAAGTGATGGAACAGCTGGATAAACACTTGGTTTATATTTTTTTAATTCTTTATTTATTTTTTTAGTATTAAGTTGTGGAACAATAATACATTTCATTCCAGCTACTAAACAAGTATGAGCACATAATGCAAGACCAAATACATGAAATATTGGTAATGCAGATAATACAGAATACCCTGGCCTAATATATTCACAAACTGATGCTGTTTGAAGTGCCATAGCATTAAAATTAGCATTGGAAATTATTATTCCTTTTGGCTTTCCAGTAGTACCACCACTGTATATTATTGCAGCTGGACTATTAGGTTCCCTTTTAACATAATTATCATCGCTTGTAGCATAATTTAAAAACTCTTTCCAAGTAAGCATTCCCTCTTCAAGTTGCATATTTAAAGATGATTTTAAATTATATAAAGTTTTAAGTATAGCACCTAAACTCTCACTAGTTGGCACCATAATAAAATGTTTAACCTTTATATGCCTTGCTTTTGGCATAGCAACATCAGAACAAAATATAATTGAACTATTAGTTTCTGTTAAAGCTCTTTCAATATCTTTAGATGAAGACAATGGATGTATTATATTAGCAATAGCACCAATCTTGTTAATCGCATAAATCAAAGCAAAACTTTCTGGTGTATTAGGCATACATATAGTAACACACTCATTTTCTACAATATTAAATTCTTTTAATGCAGAAGCAACTTTATCAATCTTTTTCATAAAAGATTTAAATGAAACCTCATTTCCATAGTATGAATAAGCAGGCCTTTTTTCATTTTTAGTAGCAGTATCTTTTAAATAATCATACATACTACCATTAAAATAATTTAAACTTTCTGGAACATCTCCATAATATTTAAGCCAAGGCTTTTCCTTGTTTTCAGTTTTTTCATTTTTTATAAACTTAATTAATCTATTAATATATTCATTAACTTTTCCCATCTTATTTTCCTTTCATAGTATAAGTTGTATATTAATTGTAACATATAAAAACTAAAATGTTAAATCTTAACATAATTTGATATAATAAAAGTGGTGAAAATTTATATGAATAAAATTATATTATTAAGTGGAATCAATAAAGATGAAGGATTTACATTAAGTCAAACAAAAGAACTATCTAGATTAATTAAAACAGGTCTATCAATATCATTTATTACATCTGATTTTTTTGATAATGAGAATAATGATTTAATGGTAGAAAAGATTATTGGTTTTTTTAGAGATATTAGTATTAGATTTAATAAAATAAATATCATTGACTGTAGAACTGATAAAGAAGTAAGTAAAGAAATAGTTAAAAATAGTGATATTGTTTTTTTAATGGGTGGTGATCCTAAAAAGGAAATGGATTCTATAAATGAATATGGTCTTTCTAGTATTTTATTGGAAAGAGAAGGCATAACAATTGGTGTCTCAGCTGGTAGTATAAACTTAGCTAAAAATGTTATATATAGAGATGAAGATGAAAATAAAACAATAATTAAATACAAAGGGATTGGACTTACTGACATATCTATTTATCCTCATCTTGATTTTAAAAATATAGATTTTTTAAAAGAAATATTTGAAATAAGTAAATTACAAAAAGTAACAGCACTTCCTGATGAATCATTTATTATCATTGAAGATGGTGAAGTTAATTATATTAATGAACATTATGATGTAGATGATAATACCATGGATATAAAAGGTCATCCATATGAAGAAATAAATCATACTGGAACTATTGAACTTGAAACAAACAGACTTTTGTTAAGAAGAACTACAAAACTAGATTTTGAAGAATTCTTCTTTATACAGTTAAATCCAAAATTAAGAAAATATTTAGGCCCTACAAAGCTAGGTAACAATCCAGATAAAAGTATTAAGTATTTTGATGAATCATGTTATGAAAATAAAGATTATTATAGATGGAGCATTGTTAAAAAAGAGGATAATAAATTACTTGGAACAATTTATTTAAATATACATGATAAGAAAGCTAAAACTGCTGGCATAGATTATTGGATAAGAGAAGATGAATGGGGAAATGGATATACAACAGAAGTATCTAGAAGAATAATGAAATTTGCTTTTGAAACATTAGAACTTAATAGAATTGAATCTTGTGGTGCTAAGGATAATATAAGTACATGGAAAGTAATGGAAAATATAGGGCTTAAATACGAAGGTACAAGACCAAAATCATATTTCTATTACTATGGTGGTATTCAAGATATGAAAGAATATGGAATTAGCAAAGAAGAATATTTAGAAGAAATAAAATAGACCAATTAAAAAGAGATTATGATGTAACCTCTTTTTTTGTACTATAAACTCATAAGAATTCTATAGTAATCACTCTTAAATTCATCTTTCTCAATTCCTAATGAGTCATAGAATTTATCAATATATTCTTTTCCATAATTTTTTTCAATTGATATTTCACATATAACAAGATCAAAATAAACATCGCCAAGGCCACATTCACTAACATCCAACAAACCACTAAAATGATTATTATATGCAAATATATTAGGCAATGACATATCTCCATGTGTAAATCCTATTATCTGCTTAGGTTTATTACCTTTTAAATACTTCAATATATTTTCTTTAGTAATAAATCTTTTTAATATATCTTCTTTTATATCATCATTTTTAATCTTACTAAATCTTTCTTCAATTCTTTTTATTTTAGTATCAATTGTTTCATCTATTACACAATCACTATAATCAATGTTATATAAATTATTAAATGCTTCAACTATTATATTTATTCCTTCTATCGGGTGATCACAATAATAATCACTACATAACATTTCTCCTTTTAATGATTTTGTTAATATATATGATTTACCATTATATTTCTCATAAAATACTTTTTCTGGGATTAATAATTTATCTTGTAAATAATCTAATCTTATTGATTCTTGTGATAAATGATCAGCTATCTTAAGAAAAAATATTTTACTTTTCTTTCTTATTTTATATACTTTTGTCTTACTACATCCAATAGTTATTTCTTCCATCTTCGAATCCTTTAAAAATTCATTTAACCTATTACTTCCTTTAATATTAATAACTTGGTTAATAGATTTATTATTTATTTCTAATTTTGGTATTTCCTTATCCTTGATACTATCATAATTTCCATTATAACTTATCAATCTCTTATTTTCTATTCTAATTATTCTAGTGGCTATTTTATTAATAAAATATCTATCATGTGATATAAATAATATCGTACCATCAAAGTCTAACAATGATTCTTCTAATATTTCTCTTGTATCAATATCTATATGGTTAGTTGGTTCATCAAGAATTAAGAAATTTGATTTAAGTAATATTAATTCTAATAATTTAATTCTCACTTTTTCTCCACCACTTATATTTTTAAGTTTCTTATCTATTTCTTCAGTTCCAAAATAGAATCTACTTAACTTACTTCTAAGTTCACTCTCACTTCCTACAAAGATTTTTCTCATATGTTCATAGATTGTCAAATCTTCATTGTCAAATCTTATTTCTTGCGGAATATATCCTACTTTAATATTTGTACCTAATATAATACTACTATGTGTATTATTTATAATATTTTTAATAAGTGTTGTTTTACCAGTACCATTTTTACCCATAAGACAAACTCTATCTTGATAATATATTTCCATATTTGAGGATATTAATAATTCTCTTGAACCAATATTTAAATTTAAATTCTTTATTGTAAGAACATTATTGCCGCTTCTACTATCAGTTGTAAAACTAACTTTAAGTTCACTTTTTTCTAATGGTTTATCTATTATTTCCATTCTATCTAATCTTTTTTGCATAGCTGCTGCTCTTCTAAAAAACATTGGATTATCGCTTTTACTTCCCCATTCTTTTAATCGAACTATTGCTTCTTTTATAGCTGCTATCTCTTTTTGTTGATTTTTATAACTTTGAAATTGTAACAAAAACCTTTTTTCACTTTCTTTTAAATAATAACTATAATTTCCATAATATATTTCTTCTTTACAGTTTTTTATCTCAACTATTTTATTAATAACTCTATCTAAAAAGTATCTATCATGACTTACTATTAAACAAGCCCCTTTATAATTATTTAAATACTCTTCAAACCACTCTAATGTTTCTATATCTAAATGATTAGTAGGTTCATCAAGTAAAAGCACATCAACTTCACTAAGTACAAGAGAAGCTAGATTAATAATAGTTTTTTCTCCACCTGATAAATTATTATATTCTGTATTTAGTAACTCATCGCTAAGTTTAAAACCATTCTTAATCTTATTTATTCTTTCATTTAATTGATATCCACCTTTTATTCTGAATTCTTCTTGCAATTTATCTAATATTTTAATAGACTTTTCACTTGAATCCATATTTTTAACAAACTCATTTATATCATTTTCAAGTTTTAATAATTCTTCTACTCCTCTTAGATATACTTCTTTTGCTTTAACTGTGTCATTTTCTTTATTAGGAATTTGTGATAGATATCCTATTTTTGAACCTTTTCTTATATTTATAGTTCCATTATCAATATCTTCACCCATAATAATCCTAAGTGTAGTTGTTTTACCACTCCCATTAGGTCCGATTAAAGCTATTCTCTCACTACTTTTAATTTCAAACGAAAAATCCTTTAATACTGGATTGAATCCATAACTTTTATTTATTTTATTTAAACTTATTTCTATCATTTCTATTTATTACTCCTTATTTTATTGCATGCTAAAAAAATCACACTTAACTACTCTGCAAGGAATAATTGAAGTGTGATATCACTACTATACATAATTTTAGTACCAATGTATTTCATAATATCACCTTTCAGTGGTTATTATAGCATATTTACTCAATTATTCAAAATAAAATGTTATAATAGATATAAATATATATAAGGGGTGTTTATGATATTAGAAAATAAAAACTTTTCTATTACAAATGAAAAAATGTTTAATCATATGATTAATGATACAGACAAAAATGATTATTACCTATATCATTACATTATTGTAGTATATAAAACTAATAATATTATAAAAAGTATTAAAATAGACCAAATAAAAGATTTATATAAATTAGATAATCTTGATATAATATATAAATACTATATAAAAAGAATGCATTATTATAACTATTTTGATAATATCATGTATGATGAGGGCGAACCAACACATATTTATAATATTGGTTATTTCTTTTTAGAAGGTGATTTGTCTTGTAACAATAAAGACAGAAAAATTATTTTTAAAAAAATCAATAGATATAATCTAGAATATTCAAATATGAAATTTCCATTTACTGACTACGAATTCTTATCTAATAATAAATCTACAATACTTTTTTAAATTAAAAAACAAGTAAATACTACTTGTCTTCTTTTAAATAATTACTAACAACTTCAATAATTCTATTATATTCACTTTCTAATTCACTAAAATGTTCTTTTATAAAATTAATATCATCTTCTTTACTCTTAAGTTCATGTTCATATGATAATCTTGCTAATTCAGTAAATCCAAAATATTTAGAATCACTTTTTAATGAATGAACATCTATACTATAGTCTTTCATATCTTCTTTATTTTTATTAGAAACAATCCTATTCCATTTATCAGTTACTTCTTCTAACCAATCTTTCATCATTTCTTTATAAGTATCAATATCACCAAAATTTTCTAAACCAATATTATAATCTATACCATTGTTTTTTAAATATTCTTCATTATAATTATTGTTTATTTCTTCTTTTTCTTCATTATTTTTTATTATTATTTCTTCTTCTAGTGGCTTCATAGTTCCAAATTCATGTTTAGGTGCATTTCTTAATTCTTCATCTAAACTATCATATTTACTATCTATCTTTTTCTCTGATTTACTTTTTAATATATTATCTAATTTTGATTTGATAATTTCTTTACTAAATGGTTTTGATAAATATGCTACAAAACCTAATGACTTATATTTATCTTCACTTCCACTTATCGCATCTGCGGTTAAAGCTATTACTGGTATATTAAATCCTTCTATTTTTTTTAATTCTTTTAATGCTTCTTCTCCATTCATAACAGGCATCATTATATCCATTAAAATACAATCATACCTTTTTCCACTCTTTACTTTTTCTAAACATTCTTTTCCGTTATAACATGTATCTATTTCTTTAAAATGTAATGGTTCTAAATTACGAAGAGCTACTTTTATATTTAATTTATTATCGTCTACTACTAATATTGTTTTATTATTATAGTTTACTTTTACTTTATTCTTTTCATTTTGATTATTTTCACTTAATGGTTTTGACATCTTACTAATTCTTTGCGGTATGGTTACCATAAATATGGATCCACTTTTATAAATACTTTGTACATTTATTTTTCCACCCATTGCATTAACAAGATGTTTAGTTATCGCAAGTCCTAATCCTGTTCCTTCTGTTGTTGTATTCTTTTCTATATCTAATCTTTCAAACTTTGTGAATAACTTGTCAACATCTTCTTTTTTAATACCTCTTCCTGTATCTTGTACTGTTATAAACAATGTACAATTATCTTCCTTGTTAATACATCTTATATTTAAATTTATGTTTCCTTTTTCTGTATATTTTATTGCATTTGTAAGTAAATTATTTATTATTTGTTTTATATGTGCCTTATCTCCATATAATTCATATGGTATATCCTCTGCTATATTAAGATGAAATTTAATTGGCTTTTCTCCTATTCTTGTACAACATATTCTAGATAGTGATTCTATCTCTTCTTTAAAGTTATATGGTACTTCTACTATTTCCATCTTTTCACTTTCTATTTTATTTATATCTATTATATTACCAACTATTTCAAGTAATGTTTTTGATGCCAAGACTACATCATCTAAATCTTGTTTCATATCTTCTGGACAATTATTTCTGCTTTGCATATCTTCTGAAAGACCCACTATTGCATTAAGTGGTGTTCTTATTTCATGACTCATACTACTTAAAAAATCACTCTTTGCTCTATTTGCTTTCTCTGCTTGTTCTTTTGCCCTATTTAATTCCTCTATTGTTTTTAAATCTGGGTTTTCTATAAAAAAGTATGCTAAAATCGTTATGAATGTTTGACATGGAGATGTTAGTAATACTGATGGGTTTGTGTATTGTATGACCGAAACAATACATCCGCAAAGTAAAAATAATAGTAGTGGTATATATTTCTTATAATTTGCTTTCTCATATTTTAAATTTTCTAAACAACTTATTAGCATTAGAATAATAAATGAATATACCATGAAATATACAGCATTTATTGCTAGGCCATATGTGTACATTTGATTATCATTATGATAGTAGTGAATTGGTAAAAGTATTATGAACATAATACCCAAAAATAACAGAATATATTTTATTCTTTTTAAATGATTGTTAATCTTTGTCTTATCAGATATATTTAAAATATAACTGCTAAATAAAAATGTCCATACTAATATATAAATCAGAAATATTTTTCCTAAACTTAAGATATATATGCTATCTATATTAGCTTTAATTGAATAATATTGCAATATATCAATAACAACACCGACTATATTTACTACTATTATTATTGAATATAATTTATTATCATAGTTTTTTACTCTTTCTTTAGTAAAATATATAGTCGCTATTACTATTAGATAAAATAAACTTGTAAAGAATATATTATTCATATTATCACCAATTATAGTATATCATAATTGTCACATGTTAAAAAGTAATACTTTAAAAGCCATCACATTTTTTGTGATAGCTTTAAAACTATAATATTAATTTTTTTTGTTTTTCTTTTTTTATATAATTTTCTAATTTTTCAATTGTTCCAAAATTCTTATCCTCTAAAACTCTTGAGTTTCTTTTTCCAGATGGAGTTAATGGCATTGATTCTCTTACAGGAATTATTCTGATATTTATATATTCTAATGATTCATATGGAATACTATTTAATAATCTATTATAAATTGATTCACATAGTTTTTCATCATTCATTCTTGATGTTGGTTGCTTTTGAATTGTTATTAATAATCCATCTTCATTTTCTACTGTTGTAGATGAAAGAATATTTTTAGTATCTTCTAACACAATATCATCTATAACATATGTTGCACATGTATTTTTCTTTTCTGGTATTCTTCCATTTATATGCACACTACCCAATTTATCAATATAACCATATGTATTAGTTGTAACCCAACTTCTTCCTAACTTATCTGTGATAATTAATTTTTTAGTAGCTTCAGGATTTCCTTTATAGCATGATAAATTCGAATATGAATTTGCTACTACTATCCCAGGTTCATCATAATCACATTCTACATATCTTCCTACAGAATCTTGTCTTAATGCAGTTACTACCACATATGGAACTGGCATCATTCCTAATTCTTTTTTACCTAATATTGGAGAGTGTAATTTTTCCTGTAGTGATTTCCATAAAGTATAATATATTCCACCATGTTCACAATCGCCACCACCTATTGATAGAGTTGTGTATGGCATTTTAAATCCTTTTATTGAAACACCGCTTCCGGCTGCTGCCTTTCTTAAAAACTTATTTATATATTTTTCTTCACCTTTAGATGTTTTCTCACCTACTGCAAAAGTGGCTAATAAGAATGGTAATTTTCTTGACTTGCCATCTTTATTATATTTTTTATCTATTAAATATTGTTTAGCTGCTTCAAGTAGAAAACTAGTTGTAATATTTAAATAATTTGGTTTATTAAGAATAATATAATCTAAAACTTTTTCCTTTGAGTATTCTGGTTCTAAAGCAACTGCCCAACCTTGCATTAAATTATCTGATATACATGTTATTATATCAGTATTTGACTCTGGATGTATATGAGCAAGACCTCTCATATTTTCTAGTTTAGGATTACCACTTAATTCAGAGTCATGAAATCTTCCCATTGTAATTAGACTTCTGTTTTTATGTATTATTTCTTTTGGAAATCCATTTTTAGTTGAACCACTTGTATAGGTAACTAGAAAGTCTGTTTCTAAATCACCTATGTCATTTGGAACCACTGTATTACTATTAACATTTAAAGCAAAATCTTTAAAAGAAATAATATTGTTTCCTTCGCTAATTATTCTATCTGTCTTATCTTCATAATGATAGTATTCATCCAATTCTTCTTCATATTCATCACACTTTTCTGGTTCAGCTGGCAATGAAGTTGAAAGTGATGATACGACAATATTATCTATATCTTTACTTTTTACTATTTCTTTTATTTCATCATAATTATCATCAGATATAAACATTACTTTTTTACTTACATTATCTAAAATATTTGATAAATTTTCTTTATCAAATGATGTACCAAATAGGTTTACTCTTAATCCTAGTTTATTTGCTGCTAAAAGTATATAAACAAGTTCTGGAGTATTTGAAACACATACCCCTATTTCCTCTCCTGGTTCTAGCCCTTTTTCATACATAGCAACTGCTATCTCATCAGCTTTCTTATACATATCTCTAAATGTAATTTTATTACCTCTATAGAATAAAGCCATTTTATCAAAGTTATTTATATTCTTTTCTTTTAGATAATTATACCAAGATGTATTATGATTTTCTTGAATATCTATTAATGCTTTTATTGCTTTTAACCCTTTCTTAGTTTTAATAATTCTTTTTGATGGCTTACTATCTGGTAAACTTTCCATCAATGAAATTTCTTTTTCTACCCTGTATGTAGGTATTCTAACTTCTTTTGACATAATATAACCTCTTCTGTTAGGCAAGATTATAACATAACTTATATTATAGTCCAAATAAAATGTAGCATTTATGATACTAAATGCAAAAACTATTTTATTTAAGAATTTATTCATTTAAAACACATTAATATTTATATAATTACTAACAACTTCAATAATTCTATTATATTCTTTTTCAAGTTCATTAAAATTATCTTTTACAAACTTTTTTATCTTTTTCTTTACTCTTAAGTTCATGTTCATATGATAATCTTGCTAGTTCAGTAAATCCAAAATATTTAGAATAACTTTAATTGCATATTTTTATCTATTTCTTTTTCTATTAGTATAAACCCATCTTTTTCTTCTTTTATTTTTGAAACATCTCTTTTACCTGATTTAGCATATGGAAATGAACTTCTAATTTTAAATCTGTAAGGAACCATTTTTTCATTATTTGTTCTTTCATAAATATATTGTTTGATTTCAAATAATTTTTCTTCTAAATATTCTGGATTTTCTTCTACCTCTTTTTGTACTTTATCAGTAAAAATTATATGTGCTGCTAATTCTTTAGTTCCATTATTGTCAAATTCTAGTACATCGCACATTTTTATTTCATCTAATTCCATTAAAATATTTTCTATATCAAAATTATATATTTTCTCATTATCTATTATTGAATAATCAGTTGCTCTTCCTTGAACAAATAAATTTCCTTTTTCATCTATATACCCAATATCTCCTGTACAATTCCATTTTATGCCATTTTTATCTATATAGAAATATTCTTTTGTTGCTTCCTCATTCTTATAATAACCTATCATACTACAAGGTGTATTTGCTAAAATTTGTCCTCTTTCATAATATTTTAATTCGTTAAATTGTTCATCAAAAATTCCAATTGTAACTCCAGGTAATGTAATTCCTACTGAACCTCTTGTATTTTCGGCTTTTTGAGTTTGTGTAGTTATTGCTGCTCCACACTCACATTGACCATATGCAACTCTTAACTGAGCATTACTTCCGTGTTCTTTAAATACTTTTTCTATTTTGCTTGCTACTTCATCGCTTAATGGTTCCCCACCTTCAAACGGATAATTAAAAAATGATAAGTTTTTCTTTCCTACTAGTTTTTCATCTAAAAAGCCTTCATACATACTGGTAGGTGCAACACAGTAATTTGGTTTTGCTTTAATAATATTTTTTACAAAAACATCCCTTTCAAATCTTGGATCCATAAATACAGTTGTACCATAAGATAAAGGTAAATGTATAGATGTACTTAAACCTGTTGAATACCAAGGTGGTATTATTTGATAAAATTTTTGGCCTCTTGAAATGTCAACTCCTGATGCCGGATATGATTGAATTGAATTTTGAAAACTATCATTTGATAGCAAAATTCCTTTTGATGCACCAGTTGTTCCACTAGAATATACCATAGTAAGGGGTAAATCTTTTTCATATGAAATTGTTTCAGTTTCTTTTTGCTTTCTTCCATCTTTAATAAATTGATTCCAATATAACTCATTACTGAAACTATCTATTTTATAGGTTTTAGTAATAAATCTTAACATTGATGAATTTAATGTTGGTAAAACAATTATATTTTTTATTCTTGAGCCCTTTATTGCTTCCTTTAATTCAGGGTAAAACTCATCCATTATTATTAATGTATCACTTTCACAATCACTTATTCTTGCAATTAAATCTTTCTTTTCAAAGTGTGGTGCTATCATATTGGCTACGGCACCTATCTTTGATAATGCATAAAACGAATATACAGTTTCAGGTATTCCTGCTGCACATATTGTTACAAAATCTCCCTTTTTTATACCATATTCTTTAAATGCTTTAGCAGTCATCTCAATATTTTTAAAAAAGTTGAATAATTTATTTTTCTTCCAAAATACTCTAATGCTAAATCATTTTGAAATCTTATATTATTATCATATACTTCTTGAAATACAGTCTTTTTTTGAATTTCTTTCTCTAATTCATTTTTATTATAATTTACATACCAAGGTTTATCAATTGTTGGATACCCACTTCTTTTTTCATTTTTATTTAAATAATCATAATTTGTCATATTAACTAAATATTCCCCTTTTTTAGGTAGATTATATCATTTTTTTATTATTTTGCTTAATTAAATGTGCTATAAATGATACATATTTACAAAATAAAAGCACTTTTTCTGTGCTTTATTCTACTCTGATACTATCATTACAAATTTAGTATTACCCTTAGTATTCTTATCTTTATTACTAAATGAGTTATATGAATTACCTAAATCTATTAATTTTTCTATCTTTTTACTATAAGTTTTTACTTTTCCATTTAATACATTTGTTATTTTAGAAATACCTTCTTTATTAAATTTATTAAGTCCATTATATAAATCATTTGCCCCTTTTAATATATCCGAATTCTTACTATTAAATGTATTTGAAAGTTTTGCTAAATAATCAACACTTGAACTTAATTCTTTAATTCCTTCTGCAACTTTATCACTGTTTTTTGCTAAGTAATCAACAGATGGAGCTAATTTATTAACATTATTAATTAAATCTTTAGAACTACTTGCTAAATAATTAACTTCTTTATTTAAATTTGAAATATTATTATTTAAATTTTCTATATTAGATTTCATATTTGATAATGTTTTAAAATCTATATTTTTTTGTAGATTGTCTATTTCTTTTGTTAATAATTCTTTTGTATTTTCATCTTTTGTTGTTTCTTTAATATATGTTAATGTTTCAATATGTTCAGTCATTATATTTAATGTATTATTTATTATAGTGTTTAGTGATTCTGATTGTTTAACTAGTTCGGTTGTACTTGTTGATAAAGTGTTAATACCATTTGCTAAACTTACTATACTATTTGTATATGTACTAAGTCCTTTAACTTGCTCATTTAAATTTTGTATACCATTATTTAATACTGTATATTTAGTATATAATTCTTCTACCTTATTATCTAATGCTTCCATACCATCATTATATTTTGAAAATACTACACTATATTCTTGTATACCATTTTTTAATTTTTTGCTTCCATTTATTAAATCTTTTGTACTATTACTTAACTTATTAACACTACTATATATTTTGTTTAAATCATTAAATGATGAATTATCAATATCATTAAATAAATTAGATGTAGCAATCATATAAACATTATTAAACTTATATGAATTGGTTTTATATTCTATTGTTATTGTATCCATGTCTTTCAATTCATCTATTTTTAAACTTTCATAAAGTCCTGGTGTACTATAACCTAATATCATATAATTGATTCCATTATCTATTATTTTACCATTATTAACCTTTAAGTCACTTATATTTTCTTTATCAAGTGTCATTAATGATGTTACTAAGAAAGGTGTATACAATGTTTCTTTTTTACCATTTATATATTGTTTACTGCTTGAATTATTTTTATATTTGATAACTATTTTAATATTGCCGCTTTTACCATTTAATTCTTTATTAGACATTTCTTTACCATTTAAATAATATTTTATTGTTGTTTCTATTGGTAAATTTTGATTACTTGTTCCTTTATAGAATATATCTTTTCCATCTGTATCCCATACTAATTTGTTATTTGTAAGATTATATTTTTCATCTCCATTTACATTAATAATATTTGTAAGATTTGTTTTATCATTATAAGTTCCTTTATTTAAATCTGATAAGTGATTACTTACTATTGTTTTAGTAACAGTGCCTTCACTATTTAGTTTGGAATATACTGTTTCTTCTTTTGTTGTGCCAAATACCGTTAATGGTAACAGTGCCCCAAGTAATATTCCAGCTAATACTTTCTTTTTCATTTTATTTTCCTTCTTTCCTTTATATGTAGTTTTCATAATAAATTTATCAAATATTATAAGTAATGATGGCAATATTAATATAACAACTAACATACTAATAATTGCTCCTCTTGAAATTAATGTACATATTGATCCAATTAAATCTATATCTGTATAAACTCCTACTCCAAATGTAGCAGCAAAGAAGCACATACCACTTACAAATACTGAACTTACACAAGAATCAAGTGTTTCTTTCATAGATTCTTTTGAATCTTTTCCTTTATTTCTAAGTTCTAAATATTTAGTTGTCATAAGTATTGCATAATCTATTGTTGCTCCTAATTGAATTGTTCCAATTACTATTGATGCAATAAATGGAAGTGTTGAACCTATATAATAAGAAATAGCTACATTTACAAATATTGCAAATTCTATTGCTAATATTAATAATACTGGTAATGATAATGATTTTAAAACAATAAACATTATTATGAATATAATACCTATTGAAACATAATTAACATTTTTAAAATCTTCATCACTTATCTTAATTAAATCATTAGTAAGAGGTCCTTCACCTGCTATAATTGCTTTTTTATCATATTTATGTACTAAGTTATTTACTACTTCTAATTGACTAGTTAATTCAGGAGATGCTACTTCATAACTTGAATTTATAAATAACATTTGATAATTATCATCTTCAAATATACTTGTTATTTCATCATCCAATACATCAAGTGGAAATCCATATTTAGTTAATTCACTTGGGCTTAATACTAAGTCTATGCCTTTTACATTTCTTAATTCTTCTACTAATGATGATACTTCACTTATTCTTAAATCTTTATCTAATAATACTATTTCTGGTGAAACTATATTAAATTCTTTTTTTAGTTCTTCATTAGCTATAACACTTTCTAAAGTTTTAGGAAGTGATTTATCCAAATTATAATATACATTTACATTATGATTTCCAATATATGCTGGAATAAGTAATATTAAGAATGCAATAAATATTGGTTTATAATAATTTAAACTAAATTTCTTTATATGTTTGAATTTAGGTAATAGTGATTTATGCTTTGTTTTTGATATGTATTTATCAAATACAAGTAACATTGCTGGGAATATTGTTACTACACAAATAAGTCCAAATATAACACCTTTTGCCATTACAAGACCAATATCTTTTCCAAGTGTTAAGTTCATACTACAAAGTGCTAAAAAGCCTGCTACTGTTGTAAATGCACTACCTAAAACAGATACTAATGTTTCTTCTATTGATGTAGACATAGCTTCATTTCTATCACTTGTTTTCTCTAAATTATTTTGATATTTATGATATAAGAATATTGAAAAATCTGTTGTAACTCCAAGTTGAAGTACAGCACTTATTGCTTTTGTAATATATGATATTTCTCCAAACATTATATTTGTTCCCATATTATATATAATTGCCATACCTATATTTCCAAGTAATATATATGGCACTATATATGAATCTAATGAAACTGTTAATACTAATAAGCAAAGTATAACTGCAATTACTACATATATAGCTACTTCTTTATTAGATAAGTCCATTGTATCTTTTACAATAGCACTCATTCCACCTACTTTTGCTTTATCATTCAATATTTTTCTTATTTCAGTTATAGCATTTAAAGTTTTTTCATTTGATGTTGTTTCTTCAAATGTAACCATCATAAGTGTTTTATCACCGTTTTTTACTTTTTTAAGTAAATCATCTGGTAATATTTCAAGTGGTATAACTGTACCAGTAATATCATTTATTGATATTACTTTATTTACTGACTCTATTTCTCTTATTTCTTTTTCACAATCTAGAATCTCTTTTTCACTACTATTATCAACTGATATTATTGTGAAAGCTCCCATATTAAATTCATCTTTTAATATATTTTGACCTTTCATTGTTTCAATATTTTCTGGTAAATATACTAATATATCATAATTAATTTTAGTATTTATATAACCTATAAATGCCGGTATTAAAAGTAAAAATGATATTATTAATATTGCTATTTTGTTTTTACAAATAAAATCTCCAAACTTCTTCATATAACCTCCATTATGACCAACGGTCAGTTAACAATATACATCAAAATTGACCGTTAGTCAATATTTTTTATTGAATTTATTGACTTTTAGTCATTTTTATATTAATATTTATGTTAAAGAAGGTGATAATATGATCAATATTGAAAATACTCTTTCTAAAATTGAAGAAAAGAAACAACTAAAAAAAGAGAATTTGCTCTCTTCAGCTTATAAACTTTTTATAAAAAAAGGTATTAATGATACTTCTATTAGTGATATTGTAAATGATGCTGGTGTTGCAAAAGGAACATTTTATTTATATTTTAAAGATAAATGTGAAATACATGAAGCTGTCATTATTGAAAAATCAAAAAAATTATTTAATGATGCTATTATATATACAGATAAAAAGAATTTATTAAATTTTCCAGATAAAATTATAAGTATTATTGATTATATTATTGATGTTCTTAGTAATAATAAAGATTTAATAAAACTTATTAATAAAAATTTATCTCTTGGCCTTTATAATAAAAATATAATTAAAATTATTGATGAAGAATATAAAGATTTAAAAGATAAGTTTATTGATGAAATAACTAAATATTCTAAGAATATAAAGAATCCTAATGTTTCTTTATTTATGATTATAGAATTAGTAGGCAGTACATGTTATAATTCAATTTTAAATAATGAACCCTTACCTATTAATGAATTTAAACCATATTTATATGAAGAGGTTAGAAAAATGATAAATTAAAACTACATCAAATATATCTCGATGTAGTTTTTTATTATTTTAATTTATTATATATTAATTCATATTCCTCATTAGATAAGTTTTCCATTAATTTATTTAATGTTTCTTTTGGAATATCATATTCTTCTATTATTTGTTTGCTTTCTTTTTTAGTTAACTTTTGTTCATGCATTTTAGAAAACTCTATTAACGATTCCATCAAATTATTTTTTAGTTTTTTTTCTCTATGAAAGAACATTTCTCTAAATATAAATCTTTTAAAACTATATTTTAAGTCTTCTTTTTTAATTGGAATTAATTTAATCATTGATGACATCACTCTTGGTGCTGGATCAAATGCTTCTGGTTCTATATCCATGATTTTAGTCACATTAAAGAATGAATTTGTAAGTAATGCCAATTTTGTTAATGATTTATTTATAACTGCATCAGCATATTTTTTTCCTACAATTAAAGTACATTCTTTAAATTCACACCTTAATAATTTTTCTATAAATGGTTCAGTAATTGAATATGGTAATGCTGATATAATCTTATCACAAGGTGGAATGTAAACTGTTAAAGCATTTCCATATATAACATCCACATTATTATACTTATCTTTTAATACGGTTATGAAATGTTCTAGATTTCTATCTATTTCAATGCATGTTAAATGATTTACTCTTCTTGCAATTGTATCACTTATTTCACATTTTCCAGGGCCAATTTCTATAACATCTTCTGTTATTTTCAAATCCGCCGCATCAACAAAAGCATTTATGATGCTTCTATCAATTAAGAAATGTTGATCTAAATAATTTGTATCATTGTTAAATTCCATATTATTCACCTATTTTATTATATCAGTTATTTAATTGTTTTTTAATTTATTTTTTATACTTTACAGTGAACTTTAAAATTACTTAAACTTAATTTTAGATTTTATTATTTGATTATATTTTTTTATATTTCTTCTTCTATTGGCATCTGTAAAAAATATTGCATAGGCTACTTCCCATAAAGCAACCCATCCAAATACTGTAAATACTTCTACTAATATTTCTCCAAATATATGA
This sequence comes from uncultured Clostridium sp., assembly GCA_964649575.1. Taxonomy (GTDB): domain Bacteria; phylum Bacillota_I; class Bacilli_A; order RF39; family UBA660; genus CAG-1000. The sequence goes on from CAZYRI010000004.1 coordinate 40,637, forward strand.
TTTAGAAAGTATGCTGCTACTATAAATAACATACCTATTGTAAAAAGTATTACTTTTTTAACATTACTACCAGCTATTTCTAAAAGTAACTCATCTTTACTTTCTTTAAAATCTTTTATAATTATTTTCTTATATTTTTCTTCTTCATCTTTTGTAATCTGAAATTTACAATATATATCTATATTTATTTTAGAATTAATATCATATCCAGCTATTTCATTTAATAAATATTTTTTTAAATCTGGTGATAATGTTTTATCATTGTATTCACTTACAAAATCATTTTTATTTCTTATATCTACCTCAATATTTAATTCTTTTTTCATATTCTCCTATCTAAATATATTAAATGGATATCTATTTGGTAAATCTATTTCGAAAATCAAATTTTCTTTTGTCACGGGATGTATAAATTCTATTTTCTTAGCAAATAATGCTATTTGTTCACCAACAGAAGCCTTTTTATTATATTTTTGGTCACCAAAAAGAGGATATCCGTAATTAGACATTTGCACTCTTATTTGATGACTTCTTCCTGTTTCTAAATGTATTTCAACAAGCGACATATTATCTTTATATTTTAATTTTTTATAATTAAGTATTGCTAATTTTCCATTTTTATCTACTTTAACAATATTCTTTTTTTCATCTTTAAGTAAATAGTTCTCTAATTTTCCACTCTGATTTATGTTACCCATTACTACTGCATTATAGATCTTAATAAATGTTTTGTTTCTTATTTGTTCAGATAATCTACCGGCTGCTTTTGAGGTTTTAGCAAACACCATTAATCCACCTACCGGTCTATCAAGTCTATGAACAAGTCCTAAATAAACATTTCCTGGTTTATTATATTTTTCTTTTATATATTCCTTTAATATAGTTAATAAATCCTTATCTTTTGTGTTATCTTCTTGAACTATTATATTTATTGGTTTTTCAACTACCAAAAGATGATTATCTTCATAAATAATATTAATCATTATCTAGTGTTTCTTCCATTTCAATTACTTTAAGTCCATGATTTATTAAAGATTCAATTGTGACTTTTCCATTCTTCAAGTCATCTATCATTTTAGTTTGTGAACCGTCTGACCAACTTAATATTATCTTGTCACTCTTAGTACAATTAAAGCAAAACTCTTTTGAATCATTTTTATAAAAACATTCAACCTCTTCAGAACATACACCTTCATAATCTATTATTTGATAGTCTTTAACTATATCTTCAGGTTTTATTGTCTCTTTGTCATTTAAACTCGAAAATGCAATTATTGATAAGGCTACTAATAATAATCCTATAGTAGTAAATAAAATACTTTTTAGAATTGTTTTTAATTTCATATTTTTTCCCACCTTCCATATATTCCACATGGCAACACCATGCTAGATTCCGTTATTTTAAGGCCTATTTCGTCTGTACTAATTTTTCCGCCAACTAACTTATCTTTTGTGCTTGTCTCTAAAATGTTTTTTAAAATTTCTGGTGTTATACCTTTTGTGTATGAACTTATAAGCAGAAATAATGGTTCATCACTTAATATGTCAATACAAGTTTCTAACAGTTTATTTAAACTATCTTCAAATTTCCATAACTCTTTTGAAGGACCTCTTCCATATGTTGGTGGATCCATTATAATCACATCATACTTATTTCCTCTTCTTTTTTCTCTTTCAACAAATTTTAAGCAATCATCACAAATGTATCTAATTTTGTTATTTTCAAGTCCAGAAAGTTTTGCATTTTCTTTTGCCCATTCATTCATTCCAAGAGAAGCATCTACATGTACCACTTCTATTGCTCCAGCACTTGCCGCTGCGAGTGTTGACCCTCCTGTATATGCAAATAAGTTTAATACTTTAATCTTTCTATTAGAATTTTTAATTTTGTCTATTATAAAATCCCAATTAGCTGCTTGTTCTGGAAAAAGTCCTGTATGTTTAAAACCAGTCGGACTTACTTTAAATTTTAATTTTTTATAATTAATGGTCCAAAATTCTGGAAATTTTTTTATATTTTCCCAGTATCCTCCACCTTTGTCACTCCTATGATATACAGCATGATAATTTTCCCATATATCAGAATCTTTATGAGTCCACAGTGCCCATGGATCAGGCCTTCTAAGTATTACAGAACCCCATCTTTCTAATTTTTCACCATTACCAGCATCAATACACTCATAATCTTTCCATTCATTACTAACAAGCATACAATCCTCCAATTCATATCTATTATATCATAGTTCTTTTAAAATATTATTATAAAATATATTAATATCTCTATAGGATTATTATATAATATAATTATGAAAAATAAAATTATAAAACCAAAAATTGATCACACAGAATATTTTATTATACAAGAGATTGATTATTCAATTGATAATAAGGAATTTAATCATGATAATATAAAACTATGCGAATTTGATTCAATTAGAGTAAATAGTTGTGTCTTTAATAATATTGATTTTACTAATATTAAGTTTAATAATATAGAGTTACTTGATTGTGTATTTAATAATTGTGATTTATCAAATAAATCTTTTGATAAGAATGGATTAAGCAGATGCGAGTTTAATAATTGTAAATTACTTGGTATTTCTTTTGGTAATTCTTCTATTAAAAACATTAGTTTTGCTGACTGTAATTTAAGATATTGTAATTTTTATGAAACTAAACTTGAAAATATTTTATTTAGTAATTCTGTTTTAGATGATGGTTATTTTCAAGATTTATTATTGAAGAATATCTCTTTTGACAAATGTAGTTTAAGAAAATTTTCTTTTTTAAATACTAAACATGATATTATTGATTTATGTAATTCTAATATTGAAGATATTAACTTTGATTTAACTTCTATTAAAAATATTGAAGTAGACATGTTTGGTGCTGCTATGTTATCTAGGTACTTAGGTATTATTGTTAAAAATTAAAATGCAAGTATTATTAAAATACCTGCATTTTATTATCCGTGTCTTCCACCACCACTGCTATGTCCACCACCAGATGAACCACTACTTGATGAAAAACCTCCACCACCACTTGAAGATGACTCTGTTCTTCTATAATGTGTAGTGTGTGATGAAATCAAATCTTTAGTTCTCTTTGTATAATTTATACTGGCTTTATTTAAATATTCTTTCGCCCTTGTATCTTTCTTCACCATTTTATTTTTTTTAACCATAACAACTAAAATTATAATAGTTACAAGTGTTGAAATGATGAATGCTGCTAGCCATGGAACACTATATTGTTTTTTTAAATAACCCATATCATCTACATAATAATCCTTATATTCACTTGCTATTCCTTCTTCATAATAACTTTTATAAATATCAACAAAGCTTGAGAAACCATCTAAATATCTTTTGTTTTTTAAATCTGGATATATTGCATCTAACATATTTTCACTTCTTTCATATGAATAATATAGTTGTGCATTACCAAACATATATACATTAAAATAAGGATCAGCTTCATATGTGTTTCTAAATAGAATAACTCCACTATAATTTTCAAAATCTATACCAAAATCATTATAGTCATAAAAATCAACTGCATACTCTTCATTTTCACTGTCAAGTACATATGGAAGTGAATCTATGAGAATAACCATATCCATTTTGGTTTTACTAATATAATTTTCTATTAGATTTTTAAGTTCTATTTTTTCTTCTTCTGTTAACACATTAGAAAAGTCATATATTTTTTCACCAGCATCAACATACTTTGTATTTTTTACATTATTTATATTACTATCAGTTATATTCCACTTCTTATTAACACCATAGTTATTTGCTTCAGTTCTTTCCTTTAAGGTTACTTCTGCTTTTAAACTAAAAGGTAATATTAATAATATTGTTAAAACAATTATTTTGACTAGTTTTTTCATTTATTACCTCCTAAAAACATTAAATAACTTATAATTATAACTATTACAAATGTAATTAAGAATGTTATAATTGCAAATTTGAATGCTTTCTTTTTATCCACTGGGATATTTCCTACAAATTCTCCTGTTTGACCATTCATTGCAAATGTGTAAAATTTATCATTATATTTTACATTTATCATCCATACAGGTAATAAAACATATTTTGTTAATAACTTATTAGTGGAAAATTTATCCTTAATTATAGATTTAATTCCCATCTCAATATCATTTTTCATTTCGTCTTTTGCTGAATTTATACTCCTGTTACTTGCAATTTTAAAACTTTCAACTTCTTCAACATCATATTTTTCAGCAAGAAATCCAGAAAGATATGCATGGTTATAATCCTCAAGTTCCTCATAATTAAATGGTTCAATTGTATTCATAATGTCATCATCAAATCTTGTCGAACCATCTACTGGAATTTTATTAAATTCCATTGTTCCTTCTCTTTCAAATTTATATGTATCTACTTTAGTATAAACTGTGTCACCTACTGTCCACGAATTACTTGTTGTACTTGTAGCAACTAATTCTCCAGCTACCTTAACATCAAACAACCAAAACGGAATATATACTCCCCTTATTTTTTCTATATTTTTTGTATCATTGAAAAAGTTTGGCATAAGAGGTCTTCCTTTATTTAAACTTTTAAACGATTCAATGGCAAGTTCTTTTTCATTTTTAAATGGAATTATCATATCAGGAGCAAATTTACCAGATAGTCTTTCTTTTAATATTGCTGTGTTTCCACAATAAATACAGAATGTTGCTGCTGTTTGTTCATCTGCTATAATTTTAGCTCCACAATCTTTACAATTATATTCTACATACTTTGCTTTTTCATTTTCTTCCTTTAGTTTTTCTTGTGATAGATTCTTTTCTTTTAAATCTTCTTTTAAATTATTTTTTTCATTGCTTGCATTATTGTATTTTTTCATTTCTTCAAGAGTAAATTCGCTCTTACAATAGTCACACTTCCATTTTTTTAAATTTGGTTTATATAAAATGGGAGCTCCACATGCAGGACATTTATTATCTATTGCTCTATTTGCCATATTTATTCACCTACTTTAATTATATCATTTATATTCATAATTTATTTAAAAAAGTGTACTAGTATACACTTAAACTTCAACAGTATTCAAATATTTTAGTAATACTGGTTTTAATTCATCTTTATTTTTATTTTCACAAAATGATGTCACTAACCAAAAACCAGTTTTGCATTTATACACTGCACTTATATAATAGAATTCTTTACCACTTACAGCCGCTGTATAATCAAAATAATAGTATTTCCCATTTTTGCTTTTTTTACTATCATAATTTCCACCATTAGCATATTCTACTACTTTTAGATATTCCTCTAATGATGAGTTTGAATTAATATTCACTATTTCTAAACTTTCAAAATCTTCAAATGTTGCTAAAACACCTACATCTGTTGATTCATAATAATAAGTTGAATTTAAATTATCTTTCTTATAAAAATTATCCGTTAATGTTATTTTGAAGTTATCCTCTATAAAAGTTTCTTCTGTTGATAAATTGCAAGCTGTTGTAAAAATAAGTAATGATAATATAACTAAGATTTTAAATATTTTTTTCATATATCCTCCTGTTTTGATTATAACATTTATTGTTTATATTTTCACATCATTTTCACTATTTTTTAAAAAACTATACAAATCATTTATTTATTATTTTTTTGTATGACATATTTCGTCATTATTTTAATTATTTTTATACTATAATTAGATTGAAAGGATTTGATATGACAAAGAATGTTAAAAATATTTTATGTATAGTTATATTGTTAATAACTTGTGTATTTGTTTATCTTACAATGACTTATATTAAAGATAATGTTTCAGAAAATTTTGGTAAGTCTCCTACTCCTTCAATAAGTGATAAGAAAGAAATGCCTAATATTAATGGTGACAATTTACAAGAACCACCAGAAAAGCCAAGTGGCGATGATAAAAATAATAAACCATCTGACCCACCAAATGATAATGAAAACAATATGAATGGGTACCCAGAAAAGCCTTATGGTGAAATGAATATGATTCATAATTCTAATAAAAAAATTGATACTAAATATTACATAACTTTTGCTATTGAAGGACTTATTATAAGTTTAATAATAATATATTTAATACTTACTAAATTCAACAGTATATCTATAAAAGAATTATTTATAAATAAAGATAAAATCATAATATTTTCTTTATCAAGTATCATATTAGCAATCATTCTTACTTACTCTTTTGTTTTAACAACAAATAAATTATTTTTAAATAATGATAGTAATATGAATATACCTAATTATAATACTAATGTAAGTTATACGGCTGTAAAAGAGATAACGAGTGATGAAAATATTTCAGGTGGTGAATATAATTCTCTTAATAAAGATGAAAATTCAATTATGGTAAGTGGTAGTAATTCTTCTTTTAATAATATTACTGTCAATAAAACTGGTGATTCTAAGCAGGGTGATAATACTAGCTTTTATGGTATAAATTCTGCAATCATTGCAAAAGGAAAAGCAATTCTAACTATTAAGAATTCTACAATAAATACTGATGCTAACGGTGCTAATGGAGTGTTTAGTTATGGTGGCAGTGCCACAACTAATAATAGTAATAGTGATAATACAACTGTAAATATTAGCGATTCCAAAATAACAACTAATAAAGACAATTCAGGCGGTATTATGACAACTGGTGGTGGCATTATGAATGCTACAAACCTTGAAATAGTAACATATGGTACCTCAAGTGCTGCTATAAGAAGTGATAGAGGTGGCGGAACTGTTAATGTCGATTCTGGTACATATACAACAAATGGAAAAGGTTCGCCAAGCATTTATTCTACTGCAAATATAACTGTTAAAAATGCTAATCTTATTTCTAATGTATCAGAAGGTATCATTATTGAAGGAAAAAATTCAGTTTTAATTGAAAATACAACTCTTTATGATAATAATACTCAATTAAATGGACAATCAACTACATATAAAAATATATTTATATACCAATCAATGAGTGGTGATGCAGCTGTTGGTAATGCAACTTTCTCTGCTAAAAATAGTACAATAACAACTAATAAAGGAGACACATTATATGTCACTAATACAACAGCGACTATAAATCTTTCAAATAATAAAATAATTAATAATGATAAGACTGGTAACTTTCTTAGAATACAAAAAGATTCCTGGGGAGACGGTGGTTCAAATGGCGGAGCAGTAACACTTATTTTAGACAAACAAAAAGTTACAGGAAATATAACCGTTGATTCCTTATCAACTCTTAATCTAACTCTTAAGAATAATTCATATATTGAAGGTAATATTAATAAAGACAATTCAGCCAAAAATATAGTTTTAACTATTGATAAATCCTCAAAATTAAAATTAACATCTGATATATATATAAGTAAATTAAATAACGAAGATGAAACTAATAGTAATATAGACTTTAATGGGCATAAATTATTTATAAATAATAAAGAAATAAAGTAGAGCACTTTATTTTTTTTATGATAATAAACTTTTTATGATTATTAAATAATTAATATATATAAACTGTTGATTATAACAAATCAATTAAATCAGATACCTTGATGAATTCACTTTGTTATTTTTTTATTTCTATTTTAAATAATTATTTTTAATAAAATCAACTAAATCTTTTGCTGAATTATTATTTATATACTTTGCTTGATTTAACATTATTTCTTTTTGTTTCTCTTTATTTTCAAGCAAATATTTACAGTTATTTATTATTTTTTCTTTATTATTACATACTATACACATATTTTTTTTCCTAAAAAATTGAGCATTATAAGTTTCTATACCTGGAATTGGAAATATGTGAAGCATTGGTTTTCTTATACTAGCAATTTCAGTTGATGATAATCCACCTGGTTTTGATAAAACTATATCACTTGAATAAATTAAATCATTAATATTAGAAACAAATCCTAGGACTATTAAATTTTCGTCTTTGATACTATTTAATCTATCATATAGTTTCTTATTTGTTCCACACACTATAATAATTTTTGTATTTTCTTGTTTTAATAATTCTGTTATAACAGTATCAATATTACCAAACCCCATACTTCCAAGCATAATAAGAATTAAATTTTTATTATTAATATTTAAATCTTTTCTTATATTTTTAGCTTGTTTAACAAATCTTGTTGATATCGGAATTCCAGTTGTTAATAACTTGTCAGTTGGTATTTTCTTTTTATTAAACTTTTTTTCTAAGCCTTTATTCGTAATAAAGTAATCTGGTTTGACCTCTTCCATAAATGGACACGGTTCATAATCAGTAGCCACAAATAGAAAACGAATATTACTATAATCTTCATCTTTGTTTATTGATGTTAATGTTAAGGCTGGAAATAAATGAGTTGTTATAACTAAATCTATATTATTAGTTCTTATATAATTATATAGTTTTTTCTTATGTAGCTTATTAACTAAATATACTGGGCTTTTAATACCTGTTCTACTATATAATTCACCCATTTTGTAAATTCTTTTAAATATTTTTCCTTCATTACCAAGTGATTTTAAATATATTTTTTCTGATAAATTTTTTGCTTTCTCGTTAACAATATCATAAAAATCTTTAAATACACAATCTATATTATTTAGTTTTAATTCTTCTTCTATATATCTAGCACAAGAATTATGTCCACCACCTGTACTACAAGATAATAATAATATTTTCATAAACTTCCTATTTAATTAATTCGGTTACGATTCCTCTTCCTATTTCTCTTCCATTTTCTCTTATACTAAATGTTGAATCTTTTTCCATAGCAACTGTTGTATCAAGTTCAATGGTTACCAGTTTTGTTTCTCCAGGGCTTATCATTTCCTCATCATTATCTAATACTATTGTTCCTTTATAGGATTCTATTTTAAACACAAATGATGATGAATAATTATTATATATTGGCATGCCATTTCCACCTTCTTTTAATACATTTATATAAATATTGGCTTTAAATTTATTCGTTGCTGTTATAGAACCCGGGCTTGCAATTGTTTGTCCTCTTGAAATTTGACTCTTATTAACATCTTTTAAAATTATTGTTATATATTCACCTTTTGTTGATGATGAAGTTTCTTTTTCTTGATTTTCAATTTTATAAATATTGGTTGATATTATTTTATTGTCTCCAAGAATCTCAACTTTATCGCCTTCATGAATAGTTCCTTGTGATATTGTACCAGTTACTGCTATTCCCGTAGAAGTAGTAAAAATGTCTTCTATTACCATGCGAAATGCATTTGTATCTTCAGCTTTTTTAGTTGTTGTTGTTGTTACTTTTGTGACTTTTTCAGTTGTTGTTGTAGTTGTCGTTTTATTATCATCAGTTTTCTTTTCCATATTTTTAGAATAAATAAGCATTACGCCTATTCCAAAAATGATAATTATAATTACCGCAATCTCAATTATTTGTGATTTTTTCTCTTCAGTCATACTATCACTCTCCACTTATAGTATAACACGATTTATCTAGTTTTGATTTATGTTAATAGTTATAATATGTAAAATTTTAGAGTAAAATTTAATACAAAAAATGATATTACAAATATGTTACTTAATGCTTTTTAAACTTTCATATAAAAAACTATGACAATTGCCATAGTTACTTTTCTTTTACTGACTTTATATTTTGTAATTCAAATCTGTATTTTTGTTTGGTTTCTGGATATTTATCATGATCAACCTCAGAAACAAACATATCATATGGTCTAATATATAGTTTAGTTTCTTCATATAGTGCTCTGTATACAACATATTTTTCTCCAGTTTCACTATGAATTGCAATATCCTCTACAAAATATAAATTTCCTTTAAAATGTTTGTAAATTGCTTTAGTTTTAACTTCCATACCTCTCCTTTTTGTTTCTATAAATGAAAATAACAATATTTTTTTTAACAAAATTCTTATAAAAAATATTTATTCACTATTGCTAATCTTTCATATATACTATAATTCAATTAAACTTTTTTCAAAATCTTTCACATAATATCTTATTTTACTAGTTCCTTTTGTCACTATTGTATGACCTTCTTCTTCAAGTAATCTTTTTTGTAATTCTATTGCTTCTGGATATTTTATGTTTAATTCTCCATCTGATTTAAGTGTTCTATGGAATGGTGTTTTGTCTTTTTCTCTTTGATAACTAGCCCAAGCACATATATTAACAAATATTCCACAGGTTAGTGGACAAGTAATATCTGTATTATATTTTTTTGCCATTGCTTTTCTAAGTATATCTGTTGTTATTAATTTTCCTTTTGGAACTTTCTTCATTAATCCATCATAATCTGATGGTGGAGCGATCACCATAGTTTTTCCACCCCATCTTTTACTTGCTTTTTCATCTAATTCAACTATCTTAGGCATATCCTTTTTATTATTTATCATTCCATTAAAATCTTTTTTATTTTCATTTGACATTCTATCACCTACACTATTATATCATGTACATATATTTTTAAACAAATAAAAAGTTAAAACTATTTTATATTGTTTCTTCCTAACAATTTTGAGTATTTTTTTGCCAAAACATCAGTCTGCATCAACAATAAAACATTAATATTTATCATTGGTAAATGCCTTTTTCTATTTTGCTATATATACTGAGTTATTTTTACATATGCATTCCGTGGTTCCCTGTTTGTTCTATTTCCTCTTGTTCTTTATTCATCCCTGCCATTATTTGCTGTTCTCTAAATAATTTTTCTATATCCAACACTTGGTCTTTATCAATTTCTATTTGTTGCACCTTTTGTCCAAATTGTTTTCCTAATAATACACTTTTTTCTTCTTCTATTTTTTTATTTTCTATATTATCTTTTTTCTTACTAAGTTGTCCATAAGTTATTTGGCAATCTCTTGATAAGTCATTAATTCTAGCAAGTTTACTTCTATCTATTCTATTTTCCATAAATATTAAATCAACTTTATCTTTTTCACTTTGAGTATAACTTTTTAATTTATAAATATACTCTGGTGGAGTTATTACTAATTTTTGCCCTCTAAAATCTATTTGTTCCCTACCAAACAATTCCCTTGATAATTCTGGACTAAGTGTAGTATTTCTACTAAAAATATTACCTTCTTCATCACAATAATATCCTTTATTTGTAATTGTTCCATCTTGCTTTCTTTCAAAACAAAATACACCAATATGAAAACCTGAATTATTAAGAGTAGCAATGACTTCATGTTCTCCAGTTGGTATTCCATTTTTTAACACCCTTGATGTTGTTAATCTATTATCATTGAAAACCAACCCCATTTCTTCGCACACTTCTTTAAATTTATCAATATCTTTTTCATTTAAGTTAATATCAATATCATCATGGGTTCTATCAGATTCTATACCATATTTTAAATAAGCACATAAAGCACCTGCAAGTTGATAATCTATTTCTCTTTCGTTTAACTTCTTTATTAATATTTCTAATTTATCATATATTTCTTCATGATTTACTTTAACAAGTTCTGGATTAAATCTTTTTTCTTTCATAGTCAAATAATTTTCTACTAATTGTTTTACCATTAAATTAATTTTATATATAATATCATCATAACTTTCTTGTGAATCTTTGAACATATTCGTTACCTTTTTTATTTTTTCTTCATCAATAATACCACTATATTGCATATTTAATTGCTCAGAAATATTATTAATATATCTGATTATTTGTGTTTTTTTGATTAAATTATTTGACATAAAGGCACCTCCATTATTTGCTTTATAATTTTAAAATTTAATTGCAATGTTTTATCCATATAATTGTACCAAATTTCTAACAAAAAATTTCTTTTTTATATACAATTGCATAAATTTTAACAATTGTTTCGTTCACTTTTTCATTCAAATTGAAGTAGTATATAAAATATTATAAATAAAAACCGAACTAGAAAGTTCGGATAAAATCAATCTGGAGCAAGTAATCGGAATCGAACCGACATCTTAGCCTTGGCAAGGCCACATTCTAACCGTTGAACTATACCTGCA
>CAZYRI010000005.1:0-41835 GCA_964649575.1 uncultured Clostridium sp.
AAATTATAAGGTTTTAACTTTGACATTTTTTTAAGTTTTAATGTTGACATTTACACGAGAAAAAAATTATTTAATTAAGCGAGAAAAAAGTTGATTTATTATTTATGATATTGTATAATTAAATTGCTTTGATTAAGGCAGGCATCTAGGGGTATGGTGTCAGTGGTAGCATGCCGGTCTCCAAAACCGTTGGGGAGGGTTCGAGTCCTTCTACCCCTGCCATTAGATAGAATAGTCGAATGTTTCGACACTATATATATGAAGTTAAACATTTGTTTAACTTTTTTATGTTTTAAAAATAATAATATTTAATAGAAAAGTTCAATAAAAAGTGGATTTGCACTCAACTTTTATTCAGCAATTAACAATACCATCTGACAAAAAATCAGCATTGTTGTAATCAACCGTAATTCTTTTTGCATTAGTTGGAACCTCATGGAATATGTGACCAATAGCCTTTTAACCTTTACCAACAGCGGCTGATAAATCATTATATTTTTTATTTCCTAGATAAGCACTGTCAACCGCAACATCTACTGCATTTGAACAACTATTTACACATCCAATAATGCATATGAGAATAATAACAATAATAATTAAGAACTTAGCCCACTCTGGTAATCCATATTTTTTACCACAATTTTGGCATGATTTAGCTGATTTCGATATTTCCTGCACATTCTTTACAAGTTTTTAATTTATTATGATAATATTTACATTAAAATAATCTTTCAGTAAATAGTTTATGTAATATTTTGCAGCTAATAACAACATATTTCATATGAAGTGATATGAAATATGCATATAAAATTTAAATAATTAAGAGCCTTGTTACTATTTAATATAAAATATCATAGATACATAAAAAATATGTCTCAGAAAAAATTAGCTGAATTGAGTAAACTAAATCCCAGATATATTACTTATGTTGAAGGGGAATTCATTGTCCAAAAATATCAAAATTAGAATCAATTTTAAAATCATTAGAAATTGAACCATGTGAATTATTTTTGAATAAAGATAGAGACATTGATATTATTAATAAGATAAATTCTTCAAGACAATACAATCAAAAATTAATTATTATTTAACAATATTACAGCTGTAAGTTTACATTATATTGATTTGAAAATAAATGTTTTATGCTATAATTTTATCAGAGGTGAAAAAATATGAGTGGAAGAATTGCTGGTGCATCTTTATTTAGCAATATAGGAATTGCGGAAACATATTTAAAAAAATATGGAATAGATATAGTAATAGCAAACGAATTATTAGAAAAAAGATCTGAATTTTATAAATTTTGTCACCCTGAAACCAATGTTATCACAGGAGATATAACAGATAATAAAATATTTAATAAAATAGTTGAGGAATCAATAAAAAATAATGTGGAGTTTTTATTGGCGACTCCACCATGTCAAGGAATGAGTGTTGCTGGAAAAATGGATGAACAGGATCCGAGAAACTCTCTTATAATTAAGGCAGTAGAATATATAAAAAAGGTAAATCCTAAAAATGTAATAATTGAAAATGTGCCCACTATGTTAAAAACAAGCATTTTTGTTAATGGAGAAAAAATAAAGATAGTTGATTATATAAAAAATGAATTGTCAAATGACTACAAGATAAGTTTTAATGTATTAAATGCAGCTGATTATGGAACTCCACAAACAAGAAATAGGACTATTGTTTTAATGAGTCAATATGGAGAATGGAAATTACCTAAAAAGCAAAAACAAATAACTGTTGAGGAAGCTATTGGAAATTTACCTAGTTTAGAATCAGGAGAAACAAGCAACATAAAGTATCATTTTGCTCCAAAACATAATGAAAAACATATATTATGGATGAAACATACACCAACAGGCAAAACTGCTTTTGAGAATGAAATATTTTTTCCACAAAAGGATGACGGAACTAGGATAAAAGGGTTCTCAACAACTTATAAAAGAATATCTTGGAATAAACCAGCCCCAACAATAACAATGTGTAATGGAGCAATTTCTTCTCAAAATAATGTTCACCCAGGAAGATTAAAACCTGATGGCACATATAGCGATGCGAGAGTGCTATCTTTGAAAGAATTAATGATTTTAACAGGGCTACCAGATGATTGGGAAGTTCCTGATTGGGCTAGTGAAAGTCTTATTAGAAAAGTAATAGGCGAAGGTGTTCCACCAAAATTAATAGAAGCTATTATTAAAAACATGCCAAGGAAGGAAATATAATGGAAAAAATTAGATTAGATGATATGACAATTCAAGATGTTCAAAAAATGTATAATAAAATGTTTGATGGTTTAATAGAAAAATCAGACCTAGATAAAGTATATAAAGAATATGAAATAAAATATAACGAAATGAAAACAGCAGAGCAAAATAATTATTCAGCTCCGAGTGCAATGGGTAGAAAATATAATTATTTAAAAAATATGCTTTATGGATGGTATATAGAAGATTTATTTTATATTTTGATTAAGAAAAATCCATTAGTAGAAAAAATAGAAATGACTGGGAATGATTCTGAACATTTATTTATATATAATCACGAGCTAAAGAAAGTTAGTATTGCAGGTGAAAAAACAACAATACCTGATTATTTAATTACAATGAAAAATGGTAAAAAAGTTTATCTAGAATTAAAAACAGCCGCAGCACAAGTATTTTCAATTAAAATTGGAAATGTTAATCAATTACAAAAAACTATGGGAATAACAAACATCTATAGTATGATAATTATGATTGACTTAGTAAATGAATTATATGAAATAAAAGATATGCAATTTTTTATAAATAGCTTTCCATTTGTTAATCAAAGAATGGAAGGACAATTATGTTATGACTTTCCAGCACCCAGCAAAAAATTCTCTGAGATTACCAAAGAAGATTTTTCAAAATATATAAATGAAGAAATATTTCTTACTGAGGATGTAAAAAAATATAAATGTCTTTATTTAGCTGAAAGAACAAATAATAAATTACTAAAAAAAGAAATTAATAATAAAATAAAATTAGATGAATTAAATTCGAGGTTTATTTATCAAGAATCTGAATATAAAAAGAAAGTTAATTCTTTAATTGAAAAAACACCAGATATTGAATTTAAGTCATGGGATGATATATTAAATTCACTTAGTGAAAATTAAAACTAATCAAAAACAGTTATATTTAATTGGATATATACAAATGACAGTTAATAATAATTTTATTAGTATTGATGGAAAAAAATTAATTAAGATTATATAATAATAAAAAAGATTCATATAAGTATAAATGGAAGTGAATATTAATGGATGATAAAATAAAAAAATTACAAGAATTAATCTATGAATCAGATAATATTGTGTTCTTCGGAGGAGCAGGTGTTTCAACTGCAAGTGGATTAAAAGATTTTAGAAGTAAAAATGGTTTATATAGCAATAAATATAATACATTAAATGTTACACCAGAATTTATGCTAAGTTCTTCATGCTTTTATAGCTTTACAAAAGAATTCTATAAATATTATAAAGAAAATATGAATGCTTTAAATACTAAGCCTAATGTAATACATAAATATTTAACTAAATTAGAGAAAAGTGGGAAATTAAAAGCAATAATTACTCAAAATATAGATGGATTACATCAAAAAGCAGGAAATAAAAATGTTTTAGAACTTCACGGAACAATTTATAGAAATTTTTGTATAAAATGCCATAAAGAATATACAGCAGAATTTGTATTTAGTAGTGAAAATATACCAAGATGTGAATGCAATGGAATCATTAAACCAGCTGTTGTTTTATATGGCGAAATGTTACCCGATGATTTTATTAAATCAGAAGAATACATAAGAAAGTGTGATTTATTAATAGTAGCAGGAACATCACTAACCGTAGAACCAGCTGCTAGTTTAGTATCATATTTCAAAGGAAGAAATTTAGTTATAATTAATAATGATAAAACTCAATATGATAATTCAGCTACTCTTGTAATAAATGATGATTTAGTAAAAGTATTTAAACAGTTAAAATAACTCAACTCTTATTTTAGTAATTCAACCAAAAGATTATACACAATGAAATAAATATATAATATTATTGAATTATGAAAGGAGTAGAAATGAAAAAGAATGCAAAATTAATAATATCTTTAGCAGTATGTTTTTTTGTCGGAGGTTTAATTAGTTATTTTATATTTAATTCAAAATGTGATAACAATAATCTACCAAAACCGGAATTATCAGATGGAGTAAGAGGAACTCAATTTGGCATTGATAAAAATATATATGAGGATACAATTGATAATTATTTGGATAGAAGTGATTCAGTATATAGAGATATGAGAATGCTTAAGGATCCAGGAAATTATGAAGCAATAGGTGGCGATGCATATCTATCAGGATTTGTAAAAGGTTTTGAAGTAGTACCTTATCCATATTTAGTTAATGTTACTGGCCTTCCAGAAGAAGTAGGAAAAACTTATGAAGGAGAAACACTTTTTACTGAAAAAGATGGAAAGTATATTGCTAATTATGAAGAATCAATTGAAATTTTAGAATATTTATTTCCAAAAGACAAAAATATTTTCTTAATGTGTGGTGGTGGAGGTTATGCAGGTATGACTAAGAACCTATTAGTGGCACTTGGATGGGATGAAAATAGAATTTATAATGTTGGCGGATTCTGGTACTACAAAGGAAATAATAAGGTTACTGTAAAAAATACTACAAAAGATAAAACAACATATGATTTTTATAAAGTAGCCTATCATGATATAGATTTTAAAGTTTTAACAAAAATAGCTAAATAATTACACACAATGATTGAAATACATATGTAATAATTGTTAATAGATAAACATAGAAATATGATATAATAAGTATTAGAAAGCGGTGAGTGCATGATAATATTTTTAGATATTGTATTTCTATTTTTTATTGGATGTACATTTGGTTGGATATTGGAATTATTTTATAGAAGATTAGCTCATGGTTATTGGGTAAATCCTGGATTTCTAGTTGGACCATATTTACCAATTTATGGTTTTGGCTTATGTGCATTAACGGTAATATATTTAACATTTTATGAGATGAATCTACCTAGCATATTAGTTATATTATTAATGGGAGCAGCAATGACTTTAATCGAGTTTATAGGAGGTTTATCATTTGTAAATAAACCTGTCAAGTTATGGGACTATAGTGACAACTGGGGAAATTACAAAGGAATAATATGCCCATTATTTTCATTTATATGGACAATGATAAGTGCAGCATACTATTATTTTCTATCAGAATTTATATTAGAAAAAATATTGTGGTTTAATAATCATTTAATATTTTCATATATTCTTGGTGCATTTACTGCGACATTTATAATTGATTATGCTTATTCAACTAAATTATTATCTAAAATAAGATTATATGCTAAAGAAAGCGGAGCAATATTAAGATACGAAGAATTTAAAAGAACTGTTAAAGAACATCAACAATCAATCAAGGAAAAACATTCATTTATTTTTCCAATTAAACCATCAATGGACTTAAAAAAATATGTTAAAAATTATAAGAAATATTTAAAAAAGATTAAAAAAATTAGTAAAAGATCAAAATAAGTGTTATAATATGTAGCACTTGGGGGAAAGCATGATAAAAATTCGTGAAAAAGATGTTTATAACATATGCACAAAAGAAAATGTGACTAATAAATTATTAGACTATGATAATAATAAAAGTCATTTTAAAAGTGCAAAAATTAGCGAAATTTTATCATACCTTTTTTCATTTGTATCTAAAGAGATAAAAAGAGCAGTTAAATCAAATAAAATGATTAATGAAGAGTATTTCATTAGTAATATAATTAAAATATATAAAAAATATGTAGTAGGAACAGATAAAGAAAAAGAAATAATTAAAGAATTAAATGAATATAAAGAAGCAATAATTCTCTTAAAGGTTGAAGTTGGTTTTGATGAAAATGATATAGAAGAAAAAGCAGCAGAAGAAATATTATTAAATCAAGTAAAACAAATAAATGATTTCTTTAGCGAACTTAATTTAAAAGAAAAGATGCTAGATCAACTTGCAACATTTGATAAGTATTTAGAAAAAGATGAGTTATCAGGGGAAGAGTATGATAAATTAACAGAAATAATTAATTATGCAGTATATCCAATTCCTCAAAGATACATAGATTTATATTTTAGAGAAACTGTTGCTAAAAATATACTGATGGATGGCGAAACATTAAAATCAGTAATAAATAGTATAATAAAAAACTTTGCACATACTAACGACACACATTGTTACTTTAAAGTGTTAAAGGAGTCAGGTAGAACCAGAGGAAGTTATGAAGATAAAGTGATTTATATATCTCCAGAAGCTTATAAAAAGATATTAAGAAATGGAAAAGTAGATTATAAAGATATTTTATTAACAGTATTTCATGAACTTAGACATTTATATCAAGATAACAAAACAGTGGGATTTAAAAGATTGGATTATAGTGACATTGAAATTTTAATGGACTTACTATTATCTCATACTTTTGATTTGAAATATTATGACCAAAACTATGATTGTTTATCATATGAACTTGATGCAAGAGTAAAATCAAGAATTGACACAGACAGATATCTCGAAATTTTAGGAAAAATAGGTACAACAAGATTTGATAACCTAGAAGATGTTAAAAAGAATAAAACGAAATATAGAAAACTGAATAATAAATATTTATTACTAGAAGAAATATTTTATGAAAATATAGAAAGAATATTTGAAGCAGCTATTAAAGAAGATGTTAATATATTTGAAAAATATCCTGTTTTGAAAATACTATTTACACCAGAAATAAAAAGAAGATCAACAGCAAAACTTTTTAAAATGAGAAATGAGTTTCAAAAAAGATTAAAAATTGTTGATGAAGAAGAAAAAGAAAAACTAGAAATATTAATTCACAATATAAATGAAGTACTATATGGTCAAATTTTATCATTAAAAGATATGGTATCAGATTATAAAGAACTATTAGAATCTGATTTTATTGAAGATACAGAAAAGAAATTATATTTAGAAAACATGAAAAAATTAATAGAAATAGAAGCTAGAAAAAGAAATATTCATGATATTGATCAAATGATTTTCGAAGAACCTAAAAATGACAATTTTATCTCATTAATCCATAGAAGCCATAAAAATTAATATAATTTATAACAAATATCGTAAAGAAAATGTGTATTTAAGTCTAAATACATTTTTTTATGCTATAATTAATTAGGTGAAACAAATGCAAATGTTTATACGAAATATAAATATTAATTATGAATATTATAGAAACAATAGTGATATAACACTAGTTTATTTGCATGGATGGGGTCAAAATATAAAAATGATGATGCCAATCGCAAAGCCATTCATAAAAAAATATAGTGTTTTAATAGTTGATTTACCTGGCTTTGGTGAAAGCGATGAACCAAAAGAAACTTGGTCTATCTATGATTATGCAGATTGCATGAATGAAATATTTAAAAAACTAAATATAAAAAATCCAATTCTTATTGGACATTCTTTTGGTGGAAAAGTTTCCCTTGCTTATGCAACAAAATATAAAACTATTAAATTAGTTTTACTAGCCAGCCCATATAAGCAAAATATAACAGAACCAACATTTAAAATGAAAATATATAAAACAGTTAAAAAGATTCCTGGATTAAAAGGATTAGAAAGTTTTGTTAAAAAGCATGTTGGATCAACAGATTATAAAAATGCAAGTGAAACAATGAGAAAAATATTAGTTGAACATGTTAATTTAGATTTAAGTGATGCAGTAAAAAAAATAAAATGTCCTACATTATTAATATGGGGAACTAATGACACAGCAGTACCTATTAAAGATGGTGAAGAACTTGAAAAAATAATACCAAATTGTGGATTAGTTAAATATGAAGGCTGTACACATTATGCTTATTTAGAAAACTTAGTTCAAACTATTAGAATTTTAGATAATTTTATAGGAAGTGATAAAAAATGAAAACATATTTTATAATGTCATTAATACCATATTTTTGGTATGTAATATATAAAGCAAGAAAATCAATGCATATGTTACAGCAAAATTGGTATAATGATGGAAACAGATATTTTAAATGGATACTTGATAACATAACAAAAGTATTTATAACATTTGATGTATTATTTGTGTTTTTTACATTATTTAAATATACAACATTTAATGCAAGTGTAATAACATTTTCAATATTTTATGTAATTATATATTTTTTATACAAATCAAAAATTAAGAAAGAACAATCAAAAAAACCATTAGTTATAACACCTAGAATAAAAAGATTGTATGTAACTATGTTAATCCTTTATTTAATAGGAATAACTCCAATGTTTTTCTTATTTAATGAAAATAGTTTATATGGATATTATACATATATAGGTATGATAGCATATTTAAATCCATTTATAGTAATGTTAGCAAATATTATAAATAAACCTGTTGAAAAATTAGTTTATTTACATTATAAAAGACAAGCTAAAAATAAATTATATGGCATGAAAGACTTAAAGAAAATTGGTGTTACAGGAAGCTATGGTAAAACAAGTACTAAAAATTTCTTAAATGATATATTATCTGTTAAATATAACTCTTTCGCAACACCTAAAAGTTTTAATACTATGTATGGACTTATCAATGCTATAAATAATTATATGGATAAGTTCAGTGAAGTATTTGTAGCTGAAATGGGTGCATTCTATAGAGGGGAAATTAAACAAAAAGCAAATTTCATTAAACCTAAATATGGAATTTTGACAACAATAGGGACAGCACATTTAGAAAGCTTTGGAAGTAGAGAAAACATTCAAAAAGCCAAATTTGAACTTATAGACTCACTACCAGCCGATGGGGTAGCTGTATTGAATATGGACGACACACATCAGACTAGTTACAAAATAAAAAGTAAATGTAAAGTTATATGGGTATCAACAAAAAATAAAAAAGCAGATGTATATGCTGAAAATATAAAATTATCTGGAAAAGGTACTAAGTTTACTTGTATATTTAAAAAGTCAAAAGAAAAATATACATTTGAAACTAAATTATTAGGAAATGCTAATGTTTATAATGTTTTACAAGCAATAGCAATGTCTTATGAACTTGGTCTTACATTTGAACAAATTGCAATAGGAGTAAAAAGAATAAAACCAATAGAACATAGATTAGAACTTAAGAAGATGGGAAATATATATATAATTGATGATGCTTATAATTCAAATCCAGTTGGTTCTAAAATGGCATTAGATGTACTTTCAATGATGAATGGTAAAAAAATAGTAGTTACTCCTGGTATGATTGAACTTGGAAAAGAACAATATAATTTAAATTATGAATTTGGTAGACAAATTGCAGGATCAGCTGACGAAGTTATATTAGTTGGAAAAGAACAAACAAAACCGATATATGATGGATTAAAAAAAGAAAAATTTAATGATAAAAATATACATATACTAAATGATGTAAAAGAAGCTTTCCCACTTATGAGAAAGTTATCTGGAAAAGAAACATTTGTATTACTTGAAAATGACTTGCCAGATATATTTAATGAATAGGAGTGAAGAAGTATGAAAATAAAAATAGGTGTTATTTATGGTGGAGAAACAGTAGAACATGAAGTAAGTGTTATTTCTGCATTACAAGCCATGAATAATTTAAATGAAGATAAGTATGATATTATTCCAATATATATATCAAAAGATAGAACTTGGTATACAGGACATATGCTAAGAGATATTGAATTTTATAAAGATTTCGATATGGAAAAAAAATATGCCACTAAAGTTATGTTATATAAAAAAGGTAAAACATTTTTATTACAAAAAACTAATGGCTTATTTAGAAAAGATGTTACAGATTTAGATGTAATATTACCCGTAGTTCATGGTAATAATGTAGAAGATGGTTCACTTGCTGGATTATTTGATTCAATAGGTATTCCATATGTTGGTGCTCATGTTTTAGGGGGAGCATTAGGTCAAGATAAAGTTGTTATGAAACAAGTAATGCAAGCGGTAGGATTACCAATTGTAGACTATACATGGTTTTATGATAATGAATACTTAGATGATAAAGAAAAAATCCTAGATAAAATCAAAAAGATTGGGTATCCAGTAATAGTAAAACCAGCTACACTAGGAAGTAGTATTGGAATAGGAAAAGCTCACTCTGCAAAGGAAATTGAAGCTAAAATAGAAGAAGCAATTGAATACGATAATAAGATTGTTGTTGAAAAAGTAATTGAAGATTTAACTGAAGTTAATGCATCAGTACTTGGAAATTATGAATATCAAAAAGTAAGTCCAATAGAAGAAGTTATGGGAGTGGACGAAATATTATCATATGCTGATAAATACTTAGGAAATGCAAAAGCAAAAGGAACAGCATCAAAAGGTATGGCTAGTACAAATAGAATAGTGCCAGCAAGAATCTCTGATAAGTTAACAAAAGAAATAGGAGAAACTGCAAAAGAAGTATTTAGAATTTTAAATTTAAGTGGTGTTTGTAGAATAGACTTCTTAATAGATAAAAAGGATAATAAATTTTATGTTAATGAACCAAACACTTGTCCAGGAAGTTTATCATTCTATTTATGGAAAGAAGCTGGAATAAAGTATTGCGATTTATTAGATGAAATGGTTTCAATAGCTATAAAAGAATATAAACATAAAAACAAAAAAACTATGTCATTCAATAGTACAATATTTGATGGATTTAATGGTTCAAAAGGATTAAAAGGTATGAAGGGGTTAAAAAACTAATCCTTTTTTCTTCTCAACTTATCGTTTAGATAACTAAACTATTAAATTATAGAGTTTATAAAAAAAATCTGTATAATGTAAAATGAGGAGAGAAGTATGAATAAAAAAATAATAATAGTAGCTATAATTTTAACAATCATAATAATTGTACCAGCAATATTAATGATGAATAAATATGAAAAATTTTATATAGAAGATAAATATTATACAAATGGTGAATTTATAAAGATTGATTCTAAAAAGTTAAATGAACTAATAGATTCAAAAGAAAGCTTTATATTATATACATATAATGATTATTGTAGTTTAAAAATACCTTGTGATGATATTTTTGAAAAAGTGTCAAAAGAAAATAATATAAGTATATATTCAATAAGATATGAAGAATTCGAAAAAACAGAATATATAAAGAAAGTTAAATTTGCTCCATCTGTTTTAATTATTAAAGATAGTAAAATTATTTCATATTTAGATGCTAATAAAAAAGAAGACCTTGAAAAATATCAAGATACATCTGAATTTAAAAAATGGTTAGAAAGTTATATTTATTTAAGTAAATAATAACTTTTTATTTGTTATAAATTATTTCTGTTTTACCTTTAGTATTACTATTATTTAATAAATTATTACTTTCAAGTACTCTTTTTACTTGGTTTGATACACCTTTATTTCCATCTATAAGCTTAGCATTTGGAAAAAGTTTTTTAATATTCTTTTTAACATATGGATAATGTGTACATCCAAGTACAATAGAATCTATATCTTTATTATAATAACTATGAAGCAAGTTATGTAAAACTCTATCAATATCTTTTTGAGTTCCAAATTCTATGGTATCTGCCAATCCCTTACAAGGCAGAAGTTTTATTTTTTGACCTTTTTTCTTATAATTTTTAACCAATTCATGTGTCCTTTCAGCTTTTATAGTACCTGGAGTAGCCATAACTAAGGTATTTTTATAATTGTTATCACATGCTACCTTAATAGCAGGCTCAGTACCAACAAAAAACATATTTGGATACATGATTCTTAGTTTTTTTATACATCTGGTTGTTGCTGTATTACAAGCAATAACGATTATTTTAACATTCTTGCTTATTAAAAATTCAACGATATTTGTAACTATTTTCATAAGCTCATCATCATTTTTTTCACCGTAAGGGTTGTTTTTAGAATCTGCATAATAAATAAAATCTTCATTTGGAAGTAATTTCTTTAATTCTTTTAGAATAGTAAGACCACCGATACCAGAGTCAAACATACCAATTTTATTATTCATATAACATCATTCCTTGTAAATATTATATCACAATTATATATTATCTTATAAAATATGCTATAATTAATTAAAAGTAAATGAATATAATTAAAAGAAGGTGTCAAATGGAAAATATAATAGATTCAATAATAAAATTATTTAGTGGTTTAACGGCATTAAAATTTGGTAAAGAGTTAATAGTATTTATTATCTCAATATTACCAATTTTAGAATTAAGAGGTGGACTTATAGCTGCATCACTATTAGATATAAATCCGCTTACTGGATATATAGTATCAATAATTGGAAATGTATTGCCTGTACCATTTATATTATTATTTATAAATAAAATATTAGAATTGATGAAAAATTCTAAAATAAAATGGATGAATAAGGTAGCTAAATGGTTAGATAAAAAAGCAAGAAAACACAAAGATTCAATAGAAAAATATGGTTATTTAGGCTTAACATTATTTGTGGGAGTTCCGCTACCAGGAACAGGTGCATGGACAGGGTGTTTAGTCGCATCTGTATTAAATATGGATAAAAAGAAATCGTTTATATCAATAATGCTTGGTATAATAATGGCAAGTATAATAATGATGATCTTATCATATGGACTTTTAAAAAGAATAGTAGGTTAGTATGAAAAAAAAAGAAACAACAAAATGTTATAAATATAAATTTAACCTTAAATCCGGAAATATAATGGCACCACTAATAATAATTGCCTTACTTATATTAGTATATTTTACATTTGATAATTATTATTTCAAATTTGAATATAAAGAATTATTAATAATGATTTTTTGGTTTATATTACATGAAATATTACATTATATAGGCTATTTAATAAATAAACCAGTAAAGAGTAAAGATTTATGTTTAGGTATGTGTCTTGAAAAAGGGGTTATGTATTGCAGATGTACAAATGAAATAAGTAAAAAAGCAGTAATGATTTCATTACTAACACCATTCACTATAATTGGTGTATTAACATTAATAATTAGTTACATATATGATTTACCTTTTTTAGCATTCTTATCAGTTTCAAACATAGCTGGATCATATTTTGATTTATTAACATTTTATCAACTATTAAAGATGCCAAAAGATATAAAATTTGCAGAATATAATGAATGTGATGCTTATTATTTAATAAGTGAAAAAGATTTAAGTAATATAAAAGTTCTAGGAATAGACTTAGTTGAAACAAAAGAATTTGATAAATCAAAAATATATATGAATTCAAAAAGAATAGAATTATCTAAAACTAGCATTATAATAATGATAATTTTATTAACAGTAGGATTTATAATTTAAAATAAAAAGAAAGTGTGATATAATTTTCTTGGTGAAGAAGTATGAATATACAAGCAATATGTATAACATTGTTATCAGGGCTTTCTTTTTTTATAGGTTATTTGATAACAAAGTTAATAAAAAATGAAAAAAAATTAATAATATTTTCAATAGGATTCTCTTTTACTATTATATTAGGTCTTATATTTTTTGACCTTTTACCAGAATGTATAGAAGCTATTGAAAATAAATGGGTAATATTTGGATTTGTACTTTTAGGAATACTTTTGCTAAAGGTACTAGATTTATTTATCCCAGATCACGAGCATGAAGAGTCCAAGAGAAAAGACCATATGGAACATATTGGACTTATATCAGCATTAGCATTATTTATACATAATATTATAGAAGGAACAGCAATATATACTGCTTCTTTAACATCAATTAGTATGGGAATGTTTACATCACTTGGAGTATCATTTCATAATATTCCACTCGGAATACAAATATCATCATTGGTAAAAAATAAAAAAGAAAAAGTTATACTACTTAGTTTATTATCATTATCAAGTATATTAGGTATAATTGTTCTAAATTTATTAAAAATTACACTCACTAAATATACTTCGGGTGTATTAATTAGTATAACTCTTGGAATGTTAATATATATAGCATTCTTTGAATTACTATGTGAATTAAAAGAAAATATTAAAAAGAAGGAATTATTGATTGGAATAATAACTGGTATTATATTAATACTAATAGGTCATTTATTTCACTAAAAATATAATTATGAAAAAGAGGAATTTAAAAATATTATATGAAGATAAACATTTAATAATAGTTAATAAGAATGGCAATATGCCAACTATTAAAAGTGAGAATTATAAAGATAATTTATATAGTGAAGTATATGAATATTTACATAAAAAAAATCAAAGAATCTTTGTAGTTCACAGACTTGATAAAGATACCAGTGGAATAGTAGTGTTTGCTAAAAGTGAAACTATTAAAGAAAAGTTACAAAATAATTGGGATAATGTAGAAAGAAACTATATAGCAGTAGTTCATGGATTAACAAACGAAAAAGGAATTATTAAATCATATTTAAAAGAAACAAAAACATTGTATACATACAGTACAAATGATAAAAACGGAAAATATGCTGAAACTATTTATCATAAAATAAAATCTAATAAACAATATTCATTATTAAAAATAAACATTAAGACAGGAAGAAAAAACCAAATAAGAGTACATATGAGAGATAATAATACTCCAATACTAGGTGATAGAAAATATGGTAAAAAAGATGGATATAGAAAAATGATGCTTCTAGCAAATGAAATAAAGTTTGTGCATCCAATCACAAAAGAATTAATTCATATAGATTTAAAAATACCAAATGAATATAGTAAAATAGTAGAATAAAAAAGTAAGAATTATAAAATTTTAATTTCTTACTTCTTTTTTTATAAGTTTAGCATGTAATACAACTTTTTCATCACTTTTATAACAAGTTGATAATGTTAAAATAGTATCATTAACATCTACAACTGCATCAAATTTTAATTTACTTCTAGATGAAATTGTATCAATAAATTTTTTGAATTCTTCATCATTTTTAAAGTCAGTAGTTATATAATAATTTTCAGTTTTTATATGATAAACACTAAATACTTGCCATAAAGTATTTTCAGTTTGAGTTGATAATTTAATAATATGATTATCAGTATCATTGTACCAATCACTTTTAAGAATGTTTTTAAGTGAGCCAAACATTGTTTTATCTAATCTAGAATGTGCATAAATTATATTATTTTTACTTAAGTTATTTATATCATTTCTGTAATCTAAAAATACCCAACCAGCCTCATTTTTCTTTTTATTAAAAGAATGATTTAAATAATAAGAGTTATCATCAGATTGAACAAATGGATAATTAATATTAGTACCATTTACTTGTATCCAACCTTTAGTATCCTTATTTTGCTTAATTAAATCAGTAAAATCAACAGCAATCATATTCATTTTAATATAACTCCAATAAATACTCTCTTTCTTTTGATTTTCAGAGTTGATAGTTTCACCATCAGTTACTTCTTCAACAGAAACTGTTTTATAAATAGATTTGATTTCTTCTTCTGTATTATCATTATCCTTCTTCCATTTTTGAATATTATCAATTGAATATACCAAAACACTAGCACTAATAACTAGCAATATTAATAAAATAAGATTTGTTTTATTTGGTTTTCTATTGGCTTTCATAATAAAATTATATAACATAAAGGGAAGAAAATAAATATTATGGATTTAAAACTTCTGGTATCTTTACATTATCATTTTCTTCTTTTTGTTTTACGGTTTGAACTGGATATACCTTTGTTGGTTGAGTGCCTTTTTTAAAAAGAAATGTTCCGATTTTAGAAGAAGGAGTGGAAGAGTTTGGAAGCATTGGAGGATTGCTACCAATAACAACCTTTGAAGATATTATACCTGCTGGCTTTTTAAATCTACTGTTTGGTTCCATAACTTTATTAACTATCTCTTTTTGTATTTTAACTCTTTCTGACCAAGCATGGCTAGAAGTATTATATGTTTTTTTAGTTAAATTATCATACCCATACCAAATAGCTACACTATAATCTGGACTAAATGTTACTGTCCATGCATCTTGTATAACATCACTAGAAAGTTTTAACCTTTTTAAAGCGCTTTCATCATAACTACTTGTACCAGTTTTAGTTGAAAGATCAGTTCCTTTAACTTTTACTGATGAACTTGTTACTTTTTTTAACATATATGAAATCATATAAGCAGTAGTTTCACTCATAACCTTTTTAGATTCGAAATTAAATTCTTTTACATCTTCATGACCACCAGTTTTATAAACAATCTTATTTATACTGTGTGCTTCTGTATAATAGCCACCATTACCAAAAGCCGAATAAGCAGCAGCTAGTTGTACAGGACTAACACCAGTAAAACCACCAATTGAATGTGCTTCATTAATATAATAATTGTTACCTAGATATTCTGGGACTATACCAAGTGAGGTAACGAATGAATTTATTTGTTTATTATTTAATTTTTGAAATGCTTGTAATGCACAAGTGTTTCTTGATCTAACTAAACATTGTTCAAGTGTCAAGAAACCTTGATATTTTTTATCAACATTGTGAATAATCCCACCATTAGTGTAACTAACTGGTTTGTCAATAAATGGAGTATAAGTTGACCAGTTCTTATATTCAATACCAGGCGCATAATCGAATAATGGTTTAGCTGTACTTCCTGGATGTCTTTTTATTTGAGTAGCATAGTTTAAAGACATCTCACTATTCTTATTTCTACCAGCACCAACAGCAATAATGGCACCAGTTTCATTATCAATAATCCCAATCCCTACTTGTACTTTTTTATCTTTAAACTTATGTTTCTTATAAAAATTGTTAATAATATCTTGCTTACTAGCATCCATAGTGGAGTATATATCCATAGAAATTTCATAAGGATTATCGCCGGTTCTATCTATTACCTCTTGAACAACTGTATCAATAAACCCTTGATACTTATTAATTGATTTATTATTTTTAACAATTATTTCGCTGATATCTTTCTTTTTAGCAGTATTCATTTCATATTCCGTAATGTAACCATGTCTATACATTAAATTAATAACTTCATTTTTTCTAGCATTAGTTTTATCTGGATTAACATATGGATCATATTCTCCTGGTGCTTGAAACATACCTGCGATCATAGCGGCTTCAACCAAATTTAAATTACTAATATCTTTATTGAAATAAACCTTAGCAGCAGTAACAACACCATAACTACCAGCACCTAGATATGGAGCATTAACATAAAATTCCATGATTTCATTTTTAGAATAATCTTTTTCAATATTAAAAATTGATATATAAATATCAGTAAACTTTCTTATTAGACCTTTAAAACCATTTGCTTCAGTACTAGTAAATGTGTTTTTAGAAACTTGCATTGTTAGAGTAGAAGCACCACCTTCATTAGATCCAGTTAAATAGCCATACCCAGCCTTAACAAATCTATAAATATCTAATCCATTGTGCTCGAAAAATCTAGAATCTTCTGTCGCAACTATTGCATCTATTAATACATTAGGAAGCTCATCATACTTAACAATTTGTCTTTTTTCACTACCAATGCTTGCGATAAGATTACCTTTATTATCATAAATATTAGATGATTCTTTCTTATAAAGCAAATCAGTATTAAATTCAGGTGCATTTAAATAAATATAAGTGGAAAAACCAGCAAATATCAAAATACCAGAACATATTAAAACAATTAATATCATAGAGAAAGTATTAACAAAAATCTTATTTTTCTTATTTACATATTTTTTCTTTTTTCTAACTTTCTTCATAATAATATTATAAACCAAAACATTATATATTATTCTTTACATACATTATTTTTCATTAATTTACATATATTTTTAACCGTGATATAATAATATTATACAAAGGAATGATAATATGATGAAGGCAGCCTTAATTTACAATCCTAATAGTGGTAAATTAACAAACAGAAATGATATTAAAAAGTTATATAAAATATTTGAAAATTATGGTTATGATGTAGAAATAATTTATACTGAATATAAAGGTCATGCAAAAGAAATAACTAAAAAACTAAAGGATATAGACTTACTTATATGTGCTGGTGGAGACGGAACTTTAAATGAAGTAATTTCTGGAAATATTGAAAGAAGCAAACCGTTATTATTAGGCCATCTACCTCTTGGAAGTGTAAACGATGTTGCACATATGTATGGTTTAACTGGAAGTACTACAAAAAATCTTGTTATGTTATTAAATGGAGCCAGAAAGAATATTGATGTATGTCTACTTAATGGTAACCCATTTGTATATGTAGCTTGTATTGGGGCATATGTTGATATTTCGTATGATACTCCAAGAAAACTAAAAGAAAAATATGGTAAATTTGCATATGCAATTTATGGCATCAAACAATTAAAACAAAAGTTACAATTTTATAATATAAAATATACTGTTAATGGGGAAACACATGAAGATAGATTCTCATTTATATTTATAACTAACTCGAATAGAGTAGGTGGAGTAAATAACATATATGATGATGTTAAGTTAGATGATAATAAATTTGAAGTGTTACTATGTGATATAAAAAACAAATGGGATATTATAAGAGCAGTACATTATTTGACACATAGAAAACTAGAAGATATTCCAGTATTTAAGTATTATAAAACAGATAATATAAAATTAGAATTTAATGAGATTCCACCTTCATGGTGTATAGATGGTGATGAATTAACACATGAATGTAAAACATTTGAAATAAAAATTAATAAAGATAATAATATGTTATTACCAACTAAGAATATAGATAAGTTATTTGAAAAAAGTAATTTAGAAGATGAAGAACTAGATGAATAATCTAGTTTTAAATTGTAAAAAAATAATTTCTATATTATAATGTTAATAGAATAGAGGAATAAAATGGAGATTATAGTATCAATAGTATTATTGCTAATAGGATTTTTTGTGTTAATAAAATGTTCAGATATATTTGTAGATGCGGTAAGCTCAATCGCAACTAATTTTAAGATGTCTAAAATGATGATTGCATTAACGGTTGCTGCATTTGGAACTTGTGCTCCTGAATTAGCAATATCATTTCAAAGTATTAGTGGTGGTAGTGGGGACATAGCACTTGCTAATGTACTTGGAAGTAATGTTGTTAATATCTTGTTAATAATTGGACTTGCTGCAACGATTTGTCCAATAAAAGTAAAAAATGATGTTACTAAAAAAGAGTTACCAATACTATTGGTTGTTACAACAATGTTTACTCTTTCAATAGTGTCCCATTATATAGGAAGAAGCCCTGATGATTTTATATTAAATAGAACAGATGGAGTATTATTTATATTTTTCTTCTTATTATTCATATTCTATATAGTATCAGTTGTTAAATCAAAGCAGGGTTTCTTTGAATATAGTAAACCTCAATTTAATATAATGACATCTTTATTATTAACGGTTGGATGTACATTTGGAATAATACTTGCTAGTGATTTGGTTGTTGATAATGCAAAAGTTTTAGCAACCGCATTAAATGTTAGTACAAAGTTTATAACTATGACAGTTGTAGTAATTGGTACATCACTTCCAGAAATGACTATGACAGTAGTAGCATCAAAAAAAGGTGAATTTGATATAGCATTAGGAAATATAATTGGAACAAACATATTTAATATTGGTATAGTACTAGGATTACCATTATTAATATTTGGAGGCTTTTCATCAGTATCATTTACATTAATAGACATTCTTGCTGTTCAATTAGCAGCATCAATTTTATATCTGTTTGCTAGAAATGATAAAGTATTATCAAGAAGAGAAGGCATAATAATGATATTATTCTTTTGCTTATACTATGGTTATATGTTAATATTCTAGTTTACAAAGCATAAATAAATTATAATATATTATTAATGAAACGATTAAGCCTAAATGCCTGGTATCACAGTTTTTTATTGTTTGCCTAACCTAAAAGTGTTAGGTATTTTTTATTTATAACTAATCACTTCTGATACACCTTAACATATTATATTTCTTAAAGCAAATTAAATATAATTAAATTTTATTATGAAAAAAGATACTCAAAATATAAATATTATATTAAAAAGATATTTCAAAAATAAATTATTAAATCATAATGCATGTTAATAATTAAATTTTTAACTTTAAAAATAAAAATTTTAAAAAGATTGTTTTATAGTTTATAATGTTGTTATTTACATCAAGAATTAACTTTATTTGCAATATCTAATATTTTTCTTTATAATTAATATGTAGGATGAGGTGTATTAATGAAAAAAAGATTAGGCGATAGGAAAGATGCTAGAAAAGTAAGGAATATGGATGGTCTACATAATATTATGATTGATATTAAACCAGAAAGATGTGACAGTGATGTCTATATGAATAAAGAAATGGATATATCAAAATTAATAAAATTTGTAGAAAAGTATAAAAAAGAACATCCAGAAAATAGGTTAACATATTTTCATGCTTTTGCTATGGCATTTGCAAAGACAGTTTATAACAAACCATTACTAAATAGATTTGTTGCAAATAGAACATTCTATGATAGAAATGATGTTATAATAGCTTTTGTTGCTAAAATAGCTTTTGAAGAATCATCAGAAGAAGTAATGATAAATATTAAAGTTGATAAAGATGATACTATTTATACATTAAGAGATAAGATAACAGCTAGAGTTGATAAAATAAGAAATAGTAAAAAAGGAGATAAAAAAGAAAATACTAATAATGTAGTAGATATTATTGGTAAAATGCCAAAAATAATAAGAGTACCAATTGTTGGAATATTAAAATACTTAGATAAACATGGTTGGCTACCAGAGTCAGTTACACAAGATAATTTATATTATAGTACTGTTATATTATCAAATTTAGGTAATTTTAAAATAGGTTCAATTTATCATAACATTGTTAATTTTGGGACAAGTTCAATAATAGCTACAATGGGTCAAATACACAAATCTAAAATAATAGATAAAAATGGAAAAGAAAAAATAATTGATGTTTGTGACTTTGGAGTTAACATGGATGAGAGAATCGCAGATGGATATTACTTTGCTAAATCAATGAAAGTCTTAGAACATATATTAGATAATCCTGAATTATTGGAGGAAAGAGCAGATGCAAGAATCGAAATTGATGAGTAAGGAAGAAAAAAAAGAGTTAAAAAAACAGGAGAAAATAAAAAAGAAAGAAGAAAAGAAATTTAAAAAAGAAATTAAAAAAGAAGAAAAATTAAATAAGAAGAATAATATAAAAACACCTTGGTTAAAGTATTACAAAGAAGGTGTGCAAGCACATTTAAATTATCCAAAAGGCACGATGGTTGGCTTTTTCTTGGAAGCAGTAGCAAGATTTCCAGAAGATATCGCTATTGAATATTATGGAAGAACATATACATATAGAACATTCTATGAAATGATAAGAGATACTGCTAAATCATTAAAACAACAAGGAGTCAAAGAGGGAGACACCATTGCTATATGTATGCCAAATACACCACAAGCAATACTTATGTTTTATGCTGCAAATATGGTTGGTGCAATAGTTTCATTAATACATCCACTATCAGCAGAAAAGGAAATACAAAATTATATTAATAGTTCAGAATCAACATTTCTTTTAACATTGGATTTAGTTTATGATAAAGTACATAATATTGTAGATAACACATGTGTTAAAAAAGTTGTAGTTGCCTCAGCTGGAGATAGTTTAAAAACAATAAAGAAATTTTTATTTAAATTTAGAAATAGAGGAAATGTTCCGAAGATAGAATTATCTGATGATATAATGACTTGGAATGAATTTTTAAACTATGGTTATGATTATCAAGGAGAAATTGCTTGTTTAAAAGGTGCGGATGACCCAGCAGTTATACTATATAGTGGTGGAACAAGTGGTGATCCAAAAGGAATATTGCTTACAAATATGAATTTTAATGCACTTGCTTTGAGCTGTCATAAAATGATAGAACAATCGGGAGAAGGAGAATCAATATTAGCAATCCTTCCAATCTTCCATGGATTTGGTTTAGGTGTATGCATACACACTACATTATGTTGTGGTATGAGAGTAGTATTAATTCCTGACTTCGCACCAAAGGATTTTGGAAAATTATTACATAAACATAAAATATCAATTGTATGTGGAGTACCATCATTATTCGAGTCACTAACTAAAACAAGTATGGGCAAAAATGATTTATCAAAATTGAAATGTGCAATTAGTGGTGGAGACTTTATGTCAAAAGATTTAAAAGAAAAAGTAGATAAATATTTTAAAGAGCACGGAAGTTCAGCTGAGATAAGAGTAGGATATGGCCTTACAGAAGCATCAGCTGCAATATGTGCGACACCTACTGGTGAATATAGAGAAAATTCAATAGGTATTCCATTTAATGATACTTATACAAAAATAGTAAGAATAGGTACACATGATGAAGTGCCTTATGGGGAAGATGGCGAAATATGTATAAGTGGACCGACGGTAATGATGGGTTATTTAAATAATTTAGAAGAAACTATTCAAACATTGCAACTTCATAGTGATGGCAGAACTTGGTTACACACAGGAGATGTTGGATCAATGGATGAAGATGGATTTATATATTTCAAACAAAGAGTAAAAAGAATTATTATTTCAAATGGATATAATTTATATCCAAGTTATATTGAAACAATTATAAATAGTCATCCAGATGTATTTACAAGTACAGTTATAGGTATTCCACATCCTAAAAAAGTACAAGTTGCAAAGGCATATATTGTACTAAAAGACGGAGTGAAGCCTAGTAAAGAAATAGAAAAAAGTATAAGACAACACTGTGAAAAAAATCTGGCAAGATATTCTTTACCAGCAGTATATGAATTTAGAGATTCGCTTCCTAAAACACTAGTTGGTAAAGTAGCATATAGAGAATTAGAAAAAGAAAAAAAATAAAGGAGTTATCATGAAAAAATATGATGTAGCAATAGTTGGTGCTGGTCCATCTGGACTATTTTCTGCCTATGAATTAATAGAAAAAAACAGTAAACTAAAAATAGCTTTAATTGATAAAGGACATAGAGCTGAAACAAGAATGTGTCCAATGAAGATTAATGGTGGAAAATGTGTTAATTGCAAAACTTGTCAAATATTATCTGGCTATGGCGGAGCAGGAACATTTTCTGATGGTAAATTAAATTTCATTCCAAAACTCGGTAAAAGTGATTTGTTCAAATATATGAGTGAAAGCGAAGCATATACTCTAATTGATGATACAGAAAAAATATTTAATAAATTTAAAATGGATAGTAAAATATACCCTTCTAATTTAAGTGAAGCAGAACAAATAAAAAAGGAAGTTGCCAAAACAGGAGCAAGACTACTTTTAATAAAACAAAAACATTTAGGTAGTGATAAACTTCCAACATATATTAAAGATTTTACAGACTATTTAGAAAAAAAAGGTGTAGATTTATATGAAAATGCTAATGTTATTGATATTAAGAGTAAAAGTAAAAATGAACATGCAATAATATTTGAAAATAAAGAAGAAATAATGGCTTCAAAAGTAATTATAGCTCCTGGTAGAACTGGAGCTAAATGGGTACAAGAACTGGCAGACAAATACAATATACCATATACTAGCCAAAGCATTGAGATTGGTGTAAGAGTTGAAGTAAGAAAAGAAATATTAGAAGATATAACAAATGTAATATATGACCCAACTATATTTATTAAAACAGATACATATAGTGATGAAATAAGAACATTTTGTACAAATCCAGGAGGTTTTGTAGCTAAAGAAAATTATTATGGATTTATTTGTGTAAATGGACATTCATTAAAAGATATAAAGTCTAATAATTCAAATTTTGCATTTATAAGTAAAATTGGTTTAACTGAACCGGTAACAAATACAAGACTATATGGTGAAAGTATAGCAAGAATAGCAAATGTTTTAGGAGATGGAAAACCAATAATACAATCTTTAAGAGACCTTAAAAAAGGTAGAAGAAGTGAATGGAAAAGAATTAATAAAGGCTTTATTGAACCAACACTTAAGGATTGTGTTGCTGGAGATCTAGCATTAATATTGCCACATAGAATAATAACTAATATTTTAGAGGGATTAGAAAAATTAGATAAAATAATACCAGGTGTAAATAACGATGAAACATTACTTTATGGACCAGAAATTAAATTTTTCAGTAATGAAATAGATACAAATAACAAATTCAAATTAAAAGATTACGATATATATTTTGTAGGAGATGGAGCAGGTAAAGCGGGCAATATAGTTACTGCTGCTGCAACAGGTTTAGTGGCTGCAAGAGATATTCTAGAAAGCAAATAGAATGGAAAGAGTAGAAATAGATACACTTACAAATATTTTAATATTCTATAGAAATTCAGAAATAATGAAATTATTAATGAAAGAACAAGAATATTTTGAAAGTATAATTGAAACAATAATAAAAGAAACAAATAAAAATCATAATGAAACAAAGGATAAAATTAAAAAAGTAAATTATGTTTCTTATAAAGATACCTTAGATATAGTAAAAAAATTTTTAGGAAGAATAAATATAAGGTACCCAAAATTACTAGAAGAATTAATAAGAAATGGCATTGTTAATATATATGATATAGATAATAAAGAATCAGTTAAAGAATTTGGTAATGAACCTTATTTTCAAATATTTAAAGGAAAAACAACAATAAATATACCAATGGAACACAACATTGAAGATATGTTTTCAATAGTTCATGAATTTATGCATTATGTCACATGTTATAAAGGATGTTCTGTAGATGGATTTATTTTAACAGAAAATGTATCAATAACATATGAAATGCTTTTATATGACTATTTAAAAGAAAAAGAGTTATTTGAAGAAGATAGATTTGCTCCAATTGCAACAAGACTACTTAGTATTGAAAAAAAATCAAGAACAATATTAGAAATATTTAAAAAATATGAAATATCAAGAAAAGAATCATTTGAATTAAGGGATACAGAAGAAGATTCTGCTAAAGCTACTAGAGATTTCGAAGATATTTCAAAACAATTTATATATTTATTTTGTGAAACTTTAGCGATACATAATTATCATAATTATAAAGTAGGAATAATATCAACTAAGAACTTAGAAGAAATGTGTAGAAGATTAAATAATAATGAAAATCTTGAAAGTTTAAATTTTATTTTGCCAACTGAAAAACCATCAGTTGAAGAAATATCTTCATCTATAAGCTTTCTGGAGAATGAACCAAATAAATCAAATGAAAGAGTATAAAACTATGAAGAATAGTTTTTTTCTTATTTAAAATATTTTTATGTTTAAAAAATATATATTATATGTTAAAATATTGTATAGATAGAGAGGTAAATAGCGTGGGAAAAGTAATATCATTAGTAAACCAAAAAGGTGGTGTAGGCAAAACAACAACAAGTATTAACTTATCCAGTTCCCTAGGACATTTAGGAAAAAAAGTTTTATTAATAGACCTAGATCCTCAAAGTAATAGTACAACAGGATTAGGCATAGATAGATCAAAAATAAAAAAGAGTATATATAATGTTATTGTAGGAGATTGTGAAATAAAAGATGCAATATATAAAACACCATTTAAAAATTTAAGTATTGTTCCATCTGTAATAGATTTAGCTGGTGCGGAAATGGAATTGTTTCAAATAGGATTTCAAGATAAAGAATTTATAATAACAGAACAATTAAAACAACAATTAAATACAATCAGAGATAGATATGATTTTATTATTATAGATTGTTTACCTAGTTTAGGAACATTAACAGTTAATGCACTTGCTGCATCTGATTCAGTGATAATACCAATTCAATGTGAATTCTATAGTTTAGATGGTGTTAATCAATTATTGCATACAATACTTCAAATTCAAAAAAAGATTAATCCAACATTAGATATAGAAGGAGTACTTCTAACAATGTTAGATGGTAGAACATTACTTGGACTTGAAGTTGTAGAAGATGTACGAAAATTTTTCAATGAGAAAGTGTTTAGCACAATTATTCCTAGATTAGTAAAGTTAGTAGAAGCTCCATCACATGGAAAACCAATTATAGAATATGATCCAAAAAGTAAAGGGGCACTTGCTTATCTAAATTTAGCCAAAGAGGTGATTGATAGAAATGGAAACAAATAAGAGAAAAGCATTAGGAAAGGGATTAGAACAATTATTTAGTAATGAATCTCTTTATAGTGGACCAATTGATCCAATTGAAGAAATTGTAGAAAATACACCTAAAGAAGATATTGTGGATATAAAATTATCAGAACTAAGAAGTAATCCATATCAGCCAAGACAAAAATTCGATCAAGAAAAATTAGTAGAGTTAGCTAATTCTATTAAAGAATATGGTGTTTTAGAACCAATAATTGTAACTAAAAGTATAAAAGGTTATGAAATAGTTGCTGGTGAAAGAAGAAAGAAAGCATCAGAATTAGCTGGTCTTGAAACAATTCCAGCTATAATAAAAGATTTTACCGATAGTGAAATGATGCAAATTGCACTTCTTGAAAACATTCAAAGAGAAAACTTAACTGCAATAGAAGAAGCAGAAGCATACTCAAATCTTTTAAAAGTTTTAAATGTAACACAAGAAGAATTAGCAAATAAGATAGGTAAAAGTAGAAGCTATATAACAAATATGGTAGGTCTTTTGAATCTTCCAGAAACAGTTAAAAATGATATTTTACATGGTTTAATATCTGCTGGGCATGCTAAGATTTTAAGTAAACTGGAAAATGAAGAATTAGTTACAGAATTAGCTGAAAAAATAAAATTGAAACATTTATCAGTAAGAGAATTAGAAGAAATAGTACAAAATCCAGATTATAAAAGAAAAAATGCTATTGTTAAAATAAAAAATGATAATACTTATAATTATGTAGAAGAAGCTTTTACTGATAAAATAGGTAATAGAGTAAAAATTAAAAATAAAAAAATAGTTATACCTTTTAATAGCGAAAAAGATTTAGAAAGAATACTTGAAATATTAAAAGTAGAAGTGAATGTTGATTAATATGAATAAAGAGTATAAAATAGGAAGTAAAGTTATTATGAGAAAGCCACATCCATGTGGAACAAATTTATGGGAAATCACAAGAGTTGGAGTAGATATCAAAATAAAATGTGTTAAATGTGGTAGATGTATAATGCTAGATAGAATAGAGTTTGAAAAAAAACTCAAGAAAGTTGAGGAATATTAATGTTCAAAAGCAAAAAAAAATTTAGTCCAATAGTAACATTTATTGTACTGATAGCTGCGACAATATTAATAAGCGGATTTCTACATTTATTAAACATTCAATCAGAATACACATCAGTTAATAAAGTAACAGGAGAACTTGTTAATAATGTTGTAGAAGTAAGGAGCTTATTTAGTACATCAGGTATTAAACATATCGTTACAACTGCTGTAAGCGGATTTGTTAACTTTGAACCACTTGGAGCACTAATAATTGTTTTAATAGGAATAGGTGTTTTAGAGAAAACTGGATTCTTAAAATCGTTTTTTACAATATTAACTAGAAATTCAAAAAAGAATACAATTACATTTATATTAATATTCTTATGTTTGGTATTTTCATTGTTAGGTGATATTGGATTTGTAATTATGTTACCACTTGGAGCACTACTATTTAAATATGGTAGAAGAAATCCATTGGGTGGTATAATTGCAACATTTGCATCCCTTTCTTTTGGGGCAGGTATAAATGTGTTTTTATCAGCTAATGATAGTTCTTTATTAGAACTAACTTTAACAGCGGCACATACATTAGACCCTAAATATGGTATTGGAACATTTTTTTCATTATTTATAATGATACTTGCATTAATAGTAGTGTCACTCGTATTTACTGGAATAACCGAAAAGAAAATAATGCCAAGACTTCCAAGATATGAAAGTAGTGAAGAAGAATTAAAAATAACTAACAAAGAATTAAGAGGGTTAATTATAGGAATAGGTTCAGGAATATTATATATATTATTAGTAGTATACATGATTATTCCAGGTTTACCATTATCAGGTGCTTTACTTGATAATTCAGCTTCAAAGTATATAGATATGCTTTTTGGAGCAAATTCTTTATTTAATAAAGGATTTATATTTATAGTCACAATGTTATTTGTAATAGTTGGTTTTGGATATGGACTTATGACAAAATCAATTAAAAATAGTAAAGATGTTACAGAAAGTTTAGGATATTCATTAGATGGTATAGGTAGCATACTAGTTTTACTTTTCTTTGCATCATTATTTATTAATGTATTTGAAGAAAGCCAAATTGGAACAGTAATTGTAGCAACTATATCTAAAATAGTAGGTAGTCTTAAATTTACTGGTGCACCATTAATATTAATAACTGTATTATTAATAGCAATAGGTAATATATTTTTACCAGGATCGCTAAGTAAATGGCAAATACTATCAGCAACAGTTGTAACATTATTTATGAATGCAAGTATAAGTCCGGAATTTTCACAAGTTACTTATGTGGCAGCTGAATCATTAACAAATGGTATAACTCCATTGTTCTTATATTTTGCGGTATATATTGCATTTATGGAAAAGTACAACAATGGAGAAATGATAACTTTATTTGGAAGCACAAAATATCTGGCTTCTTATGCAGCATACATAAGTATAATTTGGATATTAATTTTAATAGGTTGGTACTTAATTGGATTACCAATAGGTATAGGGTCTTTCCCAGGGGTGATTTATGGCGCTTAAAGCAGGAATTATAGGATTACCTAATGTAGGTAAAAGTACATTATTTAATGCTATTACAAAGAAAAATATTTTAGCAGCAAACTATCCATTTGCGACAATTGATCCAAATGTAGGTATAGTTACTGTACCAGATCAAAGATTGGAAACATTAAATGAATTATATGAACCTGAAAGATTAATCCCAACACAATATGAATTCATTGACATAGCAGGATTAGTAAAAGGAGCATCTACTGGAGAAGGCTTAGGAAACAAATTCTTAGCCAACATAAGAGAGGTTGATGCTATTGTTCAAGTTGTAAGGTGTTTTGAAAATAAAGATATAATTCATGTAGAAGGAACTATCAATCCAAAAAGAGATATTGAGATAGTTAACTATGAACTTATATTAAGCGATTTAGAAATAGTTGAAAATAGACTTAATAAAATAGAAAAGAAAGCAACAACATCAAATGATAAAGAAGGATTATATGAGGTTGCTTTACTTAAAAAATTAAAAAGTATTTTAAGTGAAGGAAAAATGTTAAGACTTGAAGAGTTTGATGAAAAAGAAGAAAAATTGATTAAAACATATAATTTAATAACTAATAAACCATTTATTTATTTAGCAAATGTTAGCGAAGAAGATTTAGTTGGTAATGATAATCCATATGTTAATTCTGTAAGGGAATATGCTGCAAATGAAAAATCTTCCGTTGTTCTTATGTCTGCTAAGATAGAAAGTGAACTTTCAGAGTTAGATGATGAAACTAAAAAAGAATTTTTAAAAGATTTAGGAATTCAAAATAGTGGTTTAGATCAACTGATCCATAATACATATCACTTACTAGGGCTTAAAACTTTTTTCACAGTAGGAAAAGACGAAGTAAGAGCTTGGACTTTTAAAGATGGTATGAAAGCACCAGAATGTGCTGGATTAATTCATACTGATTTTGAAAGAGGATTTATCAAAGCAGAAGTAATGAGTTATGATGATTTAATAAAATATGGAACAGAACAAAGAGTTAAAGAAGCAGGAAGAGCAAGACTAGAAGGTAAAGATTATCTAATGCAAGATGGTGACATCTGCTTATTTAGATTTAATGTTACAAAATAAATGTTATTAAAATAGTGACAAATAAAATGTGTTAATCTTTACTAAGAAAGGAAACTATAAAGATGAATATTAAAACTGAAAAAGAAGCATTACTTAGAAAGAAGAACATCATAGAAACTTTAGCTTATGTTCAAGGGAATTTAGCACTTAAACCAGAATATCAAGAGGAAAAAACTGAATATGAAAAGCCAACAGCAAAAAAACTTCAAGTGTTAAAACCAACAAAGAAAATATATATGGGATGTTGGAAACAAAGCTATACAGAAAATGATGGCGATGGATGCTAAGAGAACATATTAACATGTTCTCTTTTATAATAATGGAGTAAAAATGAATTTAGAAAAAAAATATATAATAAAAGAAACAAAAAATTACACAATGTTAATTAGTAAATTTGATTCTAGTAAAATATATAAGATTAGTGATGCTGGAAAGATAATTATTGACAATAGAGATAGGAATAAAGAAGAAATTATAAAAATACTAAATCAAAAATATAAAGTAGAAACAAAAATATTAGAGCAAGATTATGATGAATTTATAAAAGAATTAGAAGAAATTGATTATTTAGATTTGGATATAGAAACAATAACAGGAAGCGATTTAAATGAATTGTTAGAATCAAAAGAAATAACAAATTGTATGATTGAAATAACTAATAGGTGCCAGTTTAGGTGCGACCACTGCTATGTAGATAAAGATAATAAAAAAGATATGAATTATAGTATGTATAAAAAGATAATAGATGAATTACTGGAAATAAATTGTTATTCTATTACATTAACAGGAGGGGAACCATTACTAAATAGTGAATTTAAAAAAATGTATATATATGCAAAAGATAAAGGAATGAAAGTCGGTATAAATACAAATGGTTATTACATTAATAGTGAAATAATTAATTTATTTAGAACATATAAACCATATCAAATAGAAGTAAGTATATATGGTTACAATAATAAAAGCTATGAAGAATTTACTCATTATAAGAATTCTTTTGAAATCATAGATAATAATATAAAAGAATTAATAAAAGAAAATATAAATCTAAAACTAAAAACAGTTCTAACAAAGAATAATATAAATAGTTTTCAGAAAATTAGACAATATTGTGAACAATATGATACAGAGTTTAGATATGATTATAGTATATTTCCGAAAATTGGAAAAAAAGAGTTTAAAAAGAATACTGAATCCTTGACGCCAAAAGAAATACTAAATATAATAAAATGTAATGTAGACGATATAGATTATTTCAAGATAGCAGTTAATAATTTGAATGATAATATTGAGCAAAATGATAATGTATTCCAATGCTCTATTGGAAAAGATCAAGTATTCATAGATAGTTATGGGAATATAAAACCATGCTTAGTTGTAAACGAAAGTTATAATATAAGTGAAACCAGTATACTAGAAGCATTAAATAAATTTAGAAATAGTATATGTAAATTAAAATTTAGTAAAAATTCTAAATGCAAAAAATGTAATAAAAAGAAACTTTGTAGATATTGCCCAGGAAAATTTCAACTAGAAACTGGCAGTTATGAAAAAGCACCAAAAGAGTATTGCGAGTTATGTGATTTATTAATATCAGAATTTAAGATTAATTTAAGCTATAATCTATTTTCAAACAATAATTTGCCAAATGAAGAAACTCTTAAAGATATGTGTAGTATCTTAGTAGAAAACTATAATATAATTAATAATACAAGAGACACAATAGAAGACTCATTTGAAGAATGGGTAAATATGATAAAAAATACAGAAAACTATAATATATTAATATGTAAAAAAGATACTGAAATTATTGGATTTGTATGTTATACATTTTTAGATATAGGTTTAATGCTTTCAGAAGTACAAATCAAAAAAGATTATCAAGGAAAATATGATACACTAAGAAAAATGTTAAAACAAGTAATAGATAAAAGCAATAAAAAGTTATATAGTGATGTATATGGAACTATAAGTTTAAAAAACATAAAATCTCAAAATGTATTTAAGCATATCGGATTTAAAAATACAAAAGGTATACTATATAAAATAAACATAAATGTTTTAATGAGTTGGATAAACAGGTCAAAATAACCTGTTTTCTTATGAAAAAAAGATGCCTATTTTAAAGCATCTTTAATTATTTTATAGTGATGAATTTCTTTGATTGTTTTTGTTCTTCTTTAGGAAAACTAATTTTTAATACTCCGTTGTAAAACTTAGCATCAATATCGTTTTCATTAACATTACCAACATTAA
This sequence comes from uncultured Clostridium sp., assembly GCA_964649575.1. GTDB lineage: Bacteria > Bacillota_I > Bacilli_A > RF39 > UBA660 > CAG-1000. The sequence goes on from CAZYRI010000005.1 coordinate 32,122, forward strand.
ATTGTCTCTTAAATGAGCCAAAAGTTCTTTCTTTACGATAGTAATTTTTTTCTTTTTCTTCTTTTTCTTCGTGTTTAGTCGCTTCTATTGTTAGAATTCCATCATCAAGATCAACTTTAACATCCTCTCTATTAAACCCAGGAATATCAAGTTCAATATTAACTTTACCACCTTTTTCATAAATATCACATTTCATTTCATTTTTAGGCATTTTTGGCATTGGCACAAAATCTTCAAAAAAATCATCTAAATAAAACTTATCTGGTAATAAACTCATATTTTCATCTCCTTACACTAATAATTATACTCAATTATTAGCACTTGTCAATATAGAGTGCCAATTTTTTGGATATTTTTAACATTATTATTATATGCAAAATTGTAAATAATATTACCAGGAGGTAAAAACATGAAAGAAATACCAAATATTATAAGCATTAAAGATTTATTGTATATAGAAGATATGCTTAATTGGAATTTAATAATGAATAAAAAAATATATTCTTATTTAGAGTGTGCTTGTGATAGTGAAACAGAAGAAATACTTACAAAAGCTAAAAAAATGCATGCTAAACATTATAAAGAATTATTAGATTTAATAGAATAGGAGTCTAAATATGAAACAAATAAAAAACGAAGAAATTAAAATAAAAAAAGATGAATGCTTAAATGATGAAGAAATATTAAATGATATATTGTTATCAGAAAAAAATATATCAAATAGTTATAGTGTAGCAATTAACGAAATGAGCAATAAATATTTATATAAGAAAATAATGTCAATATTTGATGATACAAAAAATATGGCAAGAGATATATATAATCTTATGTTCACAAAAGGATGGTATACTATAACTCCAGAGGAAGATATAAAGATTGAAAAATCTTACACAAAATACTCAAATAAAATGAATGAATTAAGTTAAAAATCTTTTTTAAGTTTCAAAAACATGTTAAAATATTATTATGAAAAAAGTAGTAATAATATTTTTATTTTTTTGCATATTTTTAACAAATGTTAATGCAGAGAAAGTTGCAGTAAAATTTGAAAGTTGTGTAGATGGGGATACTATAAAAGTTATACTTGATGACAAAAAAACAACAGTAAGATTTTTAGCAATAGACACACCAGAAACAGTGCACCCAACAAAAGGTGAAGAACCATATGGAAAAGAAGCAAGTAATTACACTTGTGATAAAGTTAAAAATGCTAAGAAACTTGAACTAGAATATGATGAAGGAAGTGCAAAAACTGATAAATATAGTAGAGCACTAGCTTGGATTTTTGTAGACGATAATTTATTACAAAAAGATTTAGTTTCACTTGGCTATGCTAAGGTCGCTTATTTATATGGAGATTATAAATATACAGAAGAATTAAAAGAAATAGAAAAAATAGCAAAAAGTAAAAAAATTGGAATATGGAGCGAAGAAGAAAAAGCAATTAAGAATGTTGTAACAACTAAAAAAAGTGAAAAAGAACAAAAAAATGATGAAGAATCATTAATAGATGATATAATAAATGATATTGAAAAAATGATTGAAAATTTATTTAAAAAGGTATTCAAAAAGTTTAAAAGATTCATTAACAAACAAATAGATAATATTTTTAACTAATGAACAATATAATATTTAAAAAGGTGAAATTATGAAAAAGGAAAAAAAGTATTTATCTGAATTAGAGTGTAAACTTAAAGGTATTTCTAAAAAGAAAAGAGAAGAAATAGTAACTAAATATCAAGAAAAAATAAGAAAAGAAAAAGAAGAAAATAAAAGAATTATTGATATATTAAAAGAATTAGGTACTCCAGAGGAGGTATCAAAGAAAGAAATAGAAAAAATAAAATCAAATAATAAAATAAAATCCCTTTTTAAAAATATTAAAGAATTTATTACAAAAGGTACACGATTACCTAAAAAAGAAAAAAATAAGAAAAAGAAAAAATCTAAATCAGAAAAAACTAAATACAAAAGAAGATTAAAATATAAAATTAATAAAACAAAAAATTCGATTAGAAATGGTTTTACTAATATAAAGAAATCAATAGAAAATAAATTTAATCATAAAAAGAAAGATACATTAAAAGAAAATATCATAGAGACAAAAGAAGAAATAGCAGAAGAATTACCAAATGTAATAGAAAGTATAACAGAGAAAAGGATATTTGAATCAAAAAGTACAAGGATAAGAAGAATATTATTTAAAACTTTTGGAATTATAATAACAATATGTCTATTATTTTTATGGTTATGGGCTACTGTTATATTAATGGCAAGCTTGTTTGCAATATTAGATGGTATTAAGTTCTATGGATTAAATATTGCTATACTAGGAATAAATATATTATTATTAATAATTGTTATATTAGTTAATAAAGCAGTGTTAAATAAAAAAATAAGTGTAAAATGGACAATCATATCAATAATGCTTACACTTATGATAATTGCATTTGGAATAACATTATTCATAAAACAAGTATCAAATATAGATGTTGTAAAAGATGTAAGTGATAAATATTCTATGACTAGAAAACATGAAAAACTAAATTTACCTACTAATCTAGATAAAAAAATGTACATTTCATTTAACACAAATTATGATACACAATATATAGTAGAATATGATAATACATTAGAAAACAAATTAACTATTGAAACTAAATATTATGAAAGTTATTATGACTATTATATGAAGAAAAATTCAAATGATATATATGTATCATTGTCTGTTGACTATAGAGATAGATTAAGTGTATATTTAGAAAATTTAAAAGAAAATAAAGTATATGATAAAAATGAATTATCAAGATATATAGTTAAAATAACAATGAATGAAAGAGATAAAGAAAGAATAATTATAGAAAATTAATTATTCTTTTTTAATTCTTCAACTTTCTTTTGAAGGTCATTTAACATATCATTTAATTTATCTATATCACTACTACTATCAGGATAAAGTTTTCTTATTATTTCTCTAATTTTGTTTATATCATAAACAGGAGGATTGTATATACATTTAGCTTCTTTTGAATTTATATTAATAATATTGCCATTTATTCTGGATTCAATAATATTTTGTGATGCAGCATTTGTAAGAATAGTTTGACCAACTAATATAATCCAGTTTCCAATCATATTTTGTTCAGGAGCAGTTAAATTATCAATTAAAAGAAGACCTAAAATAAAAGAAATAGAGGTTGAATATCTTGGATTAGCATTAAACAAATCATGGAAACTCTTATTCATAGTAAATAATATGATTATTTGTCAAAAAAAGATATGTTTCATATATTACAATAGTAGAGGTGTATTATGAATCTAAAAGATTTAAATATAAATGAAAAAGCATATATTAAAAATATAAATATGTCTGGAATAAAAAAAAGAAGACTATACGATTTAGGCTTTATAAGAGGAGAAAAAGTTGAAAAGATGTTTGTATCATTACTTAAAGATCCATCTTGTTATAAAGTAAAAAATACATTCATAGCTTTAAGAAATGAAGATGCTAGAAAAATAGAGGTTAGTTATGAATAATAATATATTATTATGCGGAAATCCTAATGTGGGAAAATCATCATTGTTTAACACATTAACACATTCACATGAACATACAGGGAATTGGACAGGAAAAACCGTTGAGTTAACAAAGAAAAAGATTAAAAAAAGTAAGTATACTATGATTGATTTACCAGGAATATATTCATTAAGTAGCCTTAGTGATGAAGAAAAAATCACAAAAAATACATTGTTATTTGATGATTATGAAAAAATAATATATGTTTGTGATGTATCATCACTTGAAAAGAATTTAAATTTATTGCTACAAATATTACAAATAAATAGAAATATAATATTATGTATAAATATGATAGATGAAGTAGAAGAAAAGGGAATTAAAATAGATTATGATAAATTAGAAAATATATTAAATATTAAAATAATAAAATGTTCTACTAAAAATAAAATTGGAATAAATGAAATATTAGATATAATAGATAAAGATACTTATTCAAATTATAGTTTTTATTATAGTGATGAATTAGAAAATAAAATTAAAAAAGTTGAGTCATTATTACCTAAATATTTTAATAATAGATTTATTGCAATTAAAGTTTTAGAAAATGATACTTCACTTGTTGATTATATATATGAGAGATATGGAATAAATATTATTAGTAAGGAATTATCTTATTATTTAAGAGAGATAAACAGTGAATTAATATCTGACGAAATATCTATTAAACTAAATAATCTTTCAAAAGAAATATCTAACTCCGTACAAACAATAAAAGAAAAAGAAATATCTAAGTTAGACAAAATATTTTCAAATAAATTATATTGTATATTATCATTATGTTTAATAATGTTTGGCATATTTTTAATTACAATAGTACTTGCAAATTATCCTAGTGACTTATTAAGTAAGTTATTTTCATCACTTGAAAGCATTTTGTATAATTTTATGGTGAAAACTAATTTTCCTAAATTAATTTATGAACCAATATTATTTGGAATATATAGAATAGTTACCTATATTATATCTGTTATGTTTCCACCTCTTGTAATATTCTTTTTCTTATTCACTTATGCTGAAGAAACAGGAATATTGCCAAGAATAGCATTTAATTTAGATGGAATTTGTAAGTGTTCTAATTGTCATGGAAAACAATCACTAACTATGTGCTCAGGATTTGGCTGTAATGCATGTGCAATAGTTGGAAGTAGGATAATAGATAGCAAAAGAGATAGACTACTAGCAATAATAACAAATTCATTTATACCTTGTAATGGTAGATTTCCAATGATAATAGCACTAATATCTATGTTTTTTGTTAATAGTTCTAATAAGTTACTAATATCACTTTATTTAATGCTTTTTGTATTATTTGCAATAGCAATTTCATTCCTAACATCATTTATACTATCTAAAACATTATTAAAAGGATATAGTGGATTCTTTGTTCTAGAATTACCGGATTATAAAAAAGTAAAGCTAACAAAAGTTTTAAAAAATAGTTTTATATATAAATCATTATCAATATTAAAAAAAGCTATCTTAGTATCAATACCAGCTGGACTAATAATATGGTTAATGACTAATATTAAAATAAATGATACTACACCTTTTTATTTATTATCAAACCTATTAGATCCATTTGGAAGAATGCTGGGCATTGATGGTATCATTTTATTTTCCTTTTTATTAGGTTTTCCAGCTAACGAAATAGTATTACCGATTATGATAATGGGATATTTAAATTCGAGTAGTATATCACTTTTAACAGAAAGCATAAATATTAAAAACTTATTTTTAAATAATGGATGGACAGTTATCACAGCAATGAATGTAATACTATTCTCAATAATGCATTTTCCTTGCGGAACAACACTTTTAACAATAAAAAAAGAAGTTGGAACCAAATGGATGATTTATAGTTTATTAGTACCACTTCTTACAGGTGTAATGTTTCTATTAATATTAAATATATTTTTATAAGAAAAAAACCTAGGTAAAACCTAAGTCTTAATTTCAACTGGCGCCTGATGCAGGACTCGAACCTGCGACCCAACGGTTAACAGCCGTTTGCTCTACCGGCTGAGCTAATCAGGCACTTGCATAAATAATTATAGATTAATAAATTATATTTGTCAATAAAAATATAGACATTTGTTGCAAAAATTGATAGAATTAGTATGAAAAAAGAGGTAAATAGTATGAATGATAAAATGGAATTTATAGATTTAGGGGAAAACAAACCTCTTTCAGCTGCCGAAGAAAGGGTTAGAAAACTAAGTATCTTAGATACTTATGGAGAAAATCTAAGTAAGAAAGAATATGTAACAAATCCAGCTATTGGTAGAGATAAAGAAATAGAACAAACAATAGAAATATTGTTAACACCAGAAAAAAGTGCATTGTTAGTAGGTAAAGCTGGTGTAGGTAAAACTGCAATTGTTGAGGGTATTGGCTATAGAATGGTAACAGGTAATATTCCAAATGCATTAAAACCATATCAATTAATTAAAGTAAATATAACAAGTTTACTTGGTGAGACTAAGATGGAAGATGGTCAAACTGAAAACAGATTACAGTTGTTAGTAGATGAACTTAAAACTAAAAAAAATATATTGTTATTTATAGATGAAGTACACTTACTTGTTAACAGAAATACTTCTAATATGAGTATAGACTTTGCCAACATGTTAAAGCCAGGCTTAGACCGTGGAGATATTAAAATGATTGGTGCTACTACATATGAAGAATATGAAGCATATATTTTAAGAGATAGAGCATTCCTAAGAAGATTTTTAAAAGTTGATGTTGCAGAACCAACAGAAGAACAATGTGTTAAAATCTTAATGGGAACATATCCAAAATATGAAAAAAGAACAGGTATTAAGATTGGTTATACAGACTTTATACGCGAAAAAGTATTTAAATTCATAGTTGATATGACAGATGAATACAAAAGAATATACGAAATAGGCAACAGATATCCAGATATAGCATTAACTATAGTTATGAGTGCATTCTCAATGGCTTTATATGAAAATAGTGATACGGTCAAAATTAAACACTTCTATAAAGCTATATGTAGAACAAAAGTTGTTTATGAAGATGCTAAAGTAAAAGCTATTGCTCAGTTTAAAGAACAGTTCAAGGATATAATTGCCGAAGAAAATGTTGATTTAGATGATATTTAAACTTACATTGTAAGTTTTTTTATTTTTGTGTAATTATTTAAAAACCAGTATAAAAATTATAGTTAAAATTCAAAAATTTACTAAGAAAAAATTGCTTTTTAACCATATGAAGCATCATAAAAATTCAATTTTACCAATTTGCATACATTTTCAAAAATGTATATACTCTTTTTAAACGAAGGAGGAAATATATGAAAAAATCTATTACAGTGAGAAATATTGGTAAAACATTCGGAGGAAAAAGAATATTAGAAAATATTAATTTTGATGCATATGAAGGAGAAATAATTGGATTAGTTGGTAAAAATGGTGCAGGCAAATCAACATTATTAAAATTAATGACTGGTCTTTATACAATAGACGAAGGAGAAATAATTTACTATGATTATGATTTAAAATATGATTATGAAAAAGCAATGTCCTTAGTAGGAACAATAATTGAAACACCAGATATGTATAAAACATTAACAGGTAAAAAGAACTTAAAATTATTTAAAACAATGTTTAAAGGCATTGATGAAGGAACTATTGAAGAAATAGTAAAGATTGTTGAAATGGAAAAGTATTTAGGTAAAAAATTCAAAACATATTCATTAGGTATGAAAGAAAGATTAGCAATCGCATCCTCTCTTATAAACAAACCTAAAATATTAATATTGGATGAGCCAACCAATGGCTTAGATATAGAAGGAATAAAAAAGATAATGGATATTTTAAAAGGATTAAAAGATACAACTATTATAATATCTAGTCATATGTTAAATGAAATAGAAGATATTTGTAATAAAATAATATTTATTGATAATGGTAAAATTCAAAAAATAAAGGTAAAAGAAAATAGTAATAAAAGAAATGTATTATTTGAAGTAGATGACTATACTAAGGCTAAAATATTATTAAATGATTATTGTGTAAATGAAAACCTAGAAGTATACGAAAATGACGAAACAATAGGTAAAATAAATAGAAAACTGGTATTAAATGATATTAATGTTTATAGAATTAGTGAGAATACTAAAACACTTGAAGAAGAATTCTTTGATATGATAGGGAATAATAATGAAAATAATTAGAAATGAATTTACTAAACTAGGTATTAAGAAACAGATAATATCATTTATAATCTTAACAACCATATTAATATTGAACTATTTTATTAACAATAGAAACTTAAATGAAGATAATTTATTAACAATGATACCATTTATCGGAATAATAATAACGGTTTTATTCAGTGGGATAATGTCAAATGAGATTGAAAATGGAACATTTAGATTTTATTTAACGAAACCTGTAAGTAGATATAAAATATATCTATCAAAATTGCTAACAATCATTATATATACTATAGAAATGTTAATATATACTATATTATTTTACTTTTTAATAAACAAAAGTATTATCAATATTGGTGAATTCTTAATAGCTAGTGTGTCTTTAATATTAATATCAACAATAATTATATTTTTAAGTACAATAATAAAAAATCAAAGTATAACAACAAGTGTATCTATTTTGCTTTTGACATTTGGGCTTACAATAACAGAACTATTATTAAAAAAGAATATAACTATAATTAAATATACATTTATACCATATTTAGATTTAACAATATTTAAAACAGGTGTAATTGATATAATAAATGAAGAATATAAAGTAGCATTATCATTAAATAAAGGAATAATAATTATAATAATTTACAGTATTGTTTTTGTATGTTTAGGAATTAAAATGTTTAAAAACAAAAACATATAAAAACCTCACAATAGTGAAGTTTAATAATAAAAATTAATATCCTTTCTGTTTATAATATTCAAGCAATTCTTTAAATCTAGTATAATGGACTACTTCTCTTTGCCTTAAAAAGCTAAGTGGAGCAAGTAAACTTTCGTCATTAGTTAAATCCATTAAGTTCTCATATGTTGCTCTTGCTTTTTCTTCAGCAGCTAAATCTTCTTGTAAATCAACAATAGGGTTTCCTGTTGAAGCTATATAGGCTGCAGTAAATGGAACACCACTAGCATCCATTGGATACACCCCTTTATTATGCTCTGTATACCAAGCATCTAAACCAGCAGATTTAATTTCATCAATTGAAGCTCCTTCGATAAGCTGATGTATCATAGTACAGATCATCTCAACATGCCCAAGTTCTTCAGTTCCGATATCAGAAAGCAAAGCCTTGCCTCTATCATCTGGCATACTAAACCTTTGAGTTAAATATCTAAGTGAAGCACCAAGTTCCCCATCAGGACCACCAAATTGTGCCACTAAAAGTTTAGCCATTTTTAAATCCTTTTTTTGTATATTAATTGGATATTCTAAAGTTTTCTCATATTTAAACATTAGTTGTTACCTCCTTTATCCCAAGGCCAAGGATTACTTACCCAATTCCACTTATCAGTGTTAACAACATTATTCATGCATAATGGACCATATTCATTTTCATATTGTTTTTTTAATGCTTCATATTTTTTCTTATAATCATGAAAACTATCTAATATTTTTTTATCATTAGGATAAACATCTAAATATAGATTCATATCTTTCATAGCAAAACTATACATTTGAATATTATATAGTAATTCATCTTTTTTACTATTTACTCTTAATTTATATACATGATTTTTATACTTTGAGTATAAATTACTAAACATATTACCTTTATTAAAGCCTTCCATAGGTGAGAATAAATTATTATCTCTATTAAAATTAATACTATCAATATTAATATCTACATCATTATAATTATTCTTATTAACTAGTTTATCTATGTCATATTCATATGAGCTCTCATTAGACACTATTTCATAGTGATTGTTTGTTTCATCAAATAACATTTTATTATTTCCTCCTAGACTATTGTATGTAATAAATTTAACAATTGTATAGACAAATATAATAATAATGTAAAATGAGTAAAAAGTATTGTATATATTTATTTTTTAATGTTACAATTAGTATGGTGATATAAATGCAATATAAAATAACAACTTATTCTGAAGA
>CAZYRI010000006.1:0-35132 GCA_964649575.1 uncultured Clostridium sp.
AGAAGTTAAGCACTTTAACGGCGAAAATAGTGTAAGCGAAGATAGCAAGTTGCCAATTTTTTTTTGCTTTAAAGGTAGTTTTTTGTATATAAACTGTCTTTTTTTATTATCTTTTTTTCTTTTTATTTAATTTATGTTAGAATTATGTTGGAGGATATGATTATATGGCTATTATAAAAAAAAGAAAGTTAAAGAGAAAATTTAAATTATTATTATTTATTATTGTTGCTTTATTAATTATTTTAATTGTCTATAAGAATTTTTTTGTTATTTCTGATAAAGTTGTTAATAACAATGTTTTCAATAAAAACTATGATATTACTGATAATATTGAAAGCGACCATGATTCTGCGATTGATACTGTCTTTGCGAATGGGATGAATATTGAGAGTTATAAAGATGTTATTGATCAAAAGACTAACTATATTAAATCAAATGGAAAATATAGTTATATTGATTATGATTTTGGTAGTAAGTTATATTATAGTGAAATTGAAGATATTATTAAGAATATGAATAATAGTAATGTTGTTAATGTTGAAATTATTGGTAAGTCTGTTGATAAGAGAAACATATATGGTATAGAAATTGGTACCGGAAATAGAGTTTTATATATGGATGCTAATGTTCATGCTGCTGAAGTAGCAAATACACTTATTTTAACTAAATTTTTAAGTGAGTTGGTTAATAATTATGAATCTGGTGATGAAGAAACTATATCAATGTTAAAGTCTGTTAAATTGGCTGTGATTCTTTGTATGAATCCAGATGGTTATGAGGTATATAATTTTGGTGTTGATTCTTTAAATAATAAGAGTTTATGGATGTATGAAAATAGAGAGAATATAGATTTTGAGAATATTAAAAGTAATGCTAATGGTGTTGATTTGAATAGAAATTATCCTGTACAAAATGCTGGATTATACTTTAGTGGTAAAAAACTTTTATATAATGTTTCTTTGACTAAAACTACTAGTAAGACTGCCTATTTTGGTGGTGAAGAGTTAGGTAGTGAACCTGAAACAAGAGCTGCTATGTATTTTATGTTAAAACATTATAAGAATACTTATGCTTATGTTAATTTTCATAGTCAGGGTAGAGTTATATATGCGGGAAAACCAAATTTATCAGATGAATTTAATAAGATTACTGTTAAGTTTGCTAAAGATATAGCTAATATTAATAAGTATACTGTGTATGGACTTTCCTCTGAAGAAGTAGGTGAAGGAAATGATGGTTCTGTTACTGACTTTATGGCTGAGCTTGCTAATGGTTTTATCATGAGTAGTAAGACTGGCAGGTTATCATCTGATAAACATATTAACAACTCTTGTGAATTAAAATATAGTTACCCTGTTATTACAATGGAAACTATTAGAACATATACAAGAAATCCAGAATATTTTAAAGATGAATATTATAATTATGGTATTAGATCTGTATTGTATAGTTTATTAAAATGGTCTTACAAATAGTAAAAAAATGTAAAATACGAGAAAAGAACAAGAAAAGTGTTGAAAAAAGATATTTATTCTGATATAATACTTCTTGTTTATGGCGCAATTGGTGAAGTGGTTAACACGGCGGATTGTGGTCCCGTTATGCATGGGTTCGATTCCCATATTGCGCCCCATATAAAAATAACTAGGTTTCCTAGTTTTTTTAATACCTTATTTAGATCAATTATGTATATTTTTATGTGTTGAATTTTTTTTATTTTTTTGATAACATTTATATATTGATAGTAGATATAAGTGTATTTTATTTTGTTTTTTGAGCATAATAATTATGTTTGTGAAATTTAATAAAAAATTAATGATTTTTTCACAAAATATTAACATTTTGGAAATAGAATATATTTAGAGGTGAAAATAATGAAAAAAGAAAATAGGGAAAATGATGTTACTTATGTTAAAGAGAATGTTGTAGCAAAGAAAGTTAATAATAACAAATCGAAAAGTAATGGTATTGTTTATGTTGTTATAACTTTTTGTGTTTGTTTGGTCATTTTTGGTCTGTTTTATGAATTTTATTTAAAGAATTTAGTTATTGAGACAACTAAAACTATTAAGGATGTTACTGTTACTGATTCTGGAATAGCCGATGCTGTTGAGAAGGTTTATGATTCTGTTGTTACTGTTAAGAATTATTCTAGAGGAAAGTTATATTCTACTGGTAGCGGTTTTGTATTTAAAGCTGACTCAAAGAATGGTTATATTCTTACAAATTATCATGTTATCAGTGGTGGTAGTGATGTTAGTGTTGTATTTACTGATGATACTGAAGAGGAAGTTAATGTTGTTGGGTATGATGAATATTCTGATATTGCTATTTTAGCAGTTGATAAGGATAAAGTTATAACTGTCGCAACAACTGGAAGTAGTGAGAATACAAGAATTGGTGATACTACATTTGCTGTTGGAACACCTGTTGATTCTTCTATTTATTCATGGAGTGTTACAAGAGGAATTTTGAGTGGAAAAAATAGGTTGGTTCAAGTTGATAATTATGTTATGAGTGTTTTACAAACCGATACAGCAATTAACTCAGGTAATAGTGGTGGTCCTTTATGCAATTCTAATGGTGAAGTAATTGGAATTACAAACATGAAACTTGCTAGTTCACAAATCGAAGGTATTGGATTTGCTATTCCTATTGAAGATGCATTAAAGAATGCTGAATTAATTATAAGTGGTAAAAAGATAACTAGACCTTATATTGGTATATCTGTTTATGATTCAACTAATTATTTCAGTGGTGAGAGTGGGGTATATGTTGAATATGTAGAAAAAGGTGGTGCTGCTGAAAAAGCTGGATTTAAGAGCGGAGATAAGATAGTAAAAGTTAATGATGTTGAGGTAACTAGTTCTTCATATTTTAGATATCAACTATATAAATATAATATAGGAGATAAGATTAATATAACAGTTAATAGAAATGGTGTTGATAAAACATTAACAGTTATATTATCAAGTAGTGGTTCTAAAAATTAATGGAATAAATAAAAACATTGAATGTGAGATTTCAATGTTTTTGATTATCTTGATAATTTAGTAACTTCTATTCCTAATTCATTACAATATTCATCCAAGTATTCATAAAAATGATTTGTATCTATATTATATTCTTCTGGAACATCAAATTGTATTTGTTCAAGTAACATATTAATTTGATTCTTAGCTTCATCGTAACTCATTTCAGGTGTTACATGTTTTCTTAAGAACATATTACTAATATAGTCATATATAGGGTAATATTGTTCTTGAGGAAGTTCTATGTCATCATTATGGAAATCATTATATTGCATTTCGATTAGTTCTAATATGCTTTTCGCATAATTGTTATCGTTATTCCATTCATCTAGTTTTTTAACGAAGTACGATGAACTATGATTCATATAGTCCACAATATCATAGTTTTCCATATTTTCAATCATTACTTTTAAATAATTACTTTGTAATTGATAAGCTATATCTTTTTCTTCGTAATCGAATAAACTTATAGTGAATAGTGAATTTAATGCTTCTGATGAGGAAGTGGTTGAGAAATTTTCTCCTTCACATTGAATAGTTAATATTTCATCTTTTGAATCTCTTCTTAGGGTTCTTGCTGCATGGCATAATTCATGATATATAACTTGATATTCCCATGTACCTTTTTTATAATCATTACCTTCTAGGACATATATTTTATTTTCATTTCTTCTGTAGCAACCATACGCATCAATTGAATATGTTGCTAATGCTAATTCCATTTTGTCGCATTCAACCACTTCTATTGTTTTTAGATTTTCATATAAAACTCTAGTTTCAGCATTAGGTTGTTTTTCGCAGAAATTATCAACAAATTCATGAAATAGGTCTTTATATCCTGTTGTGATTTTTGAGTTTTTATCAATAGCTTCGTGTAATTCTTTAGCACCAACTTTATCATAGTTATATACTTTATTTAAATAGTCCATATCATAGATTGAGATATATCTAGTAGAGAAGTCATTGTCTATATATGTGTCTACTTCAAATTCTTCGTTTGAATCTGTTGGTATTTCTATTTCATAATCTATTGTTTCATTTTGTTCTTTTTCATTGGCAACTGATATTACATCACTAAGTTCTTTATCATCATATTCTTCAATTGTAACTTCATATCCGTGTTGTCTTTGGTATTCAGCGATTGCTTTTAAATTTTCTTCTCTTGATGGTTTGCTACAATAGCTTAATGTTGCAAGTGTAAAAACTGTAACTATGCCACCAATTATGATTTTTGGAACCATTTTTATAAATGTTGGTTTTCTTCCATCTCTTTTAATATTCATTACATTAATATTTCTATATACAATTTTGATTAACTCATTAAATTCTTCAATTGTAACATAATTGAATACTCCGTTTGCATCTAATTTTAAGAAAAAATATTTGTTATTTTGATCTTGTAATAATTGATACCTTCCATTTTTGTAATTAAATATTGTTATTTGTCTATATGTATTCATATTTCTACCTCTAATTTCATTATACAAATTTAGTTTCATTTCTACAATAAAATGTATATTAATTGACAGATTTTAATTGTTAATGTATACTTTATTTGTATAGTAGGTGTCATATGATTATATATATTTTTAATAATTATTTTTATAATAAAATTGTTTTACCTAAGAAAATAAATGGTGTTTATTCTTTATATATAAATAATAATCTTTTTCTTGGTAATGTTGAAGAAAAAGATGGTAAATGGGCATTAAGTTTAGGTGAAAATATTTTTTTCGTTGGAGAAGCGGTTTCTGAAATTAAAGAAAATATCAATTTTACAGTTGAAAATAGGGTTTTAAGTTCTACATATAACATATTTGTTACACCTTCATTTGTTAATTATAATAGATATAGTATTATAAAGGATACATTAACTATTGGAAATGTGGATGCTGATATTGTTTATAACAATAATATTGAATATAAACTTTCTTTTAAGAATGAAAATAACAATTGGGTTGTTGAGACTAATAATGAGAATTTATTTATAAATGATGATAGGGTAGTAAGTAAGTCTAACATTCATAATGGTGATTATTTTTTCTTTTATGGATTAAAGTTTTATTTTATTAATAAAATGATTTTTTTGAATTCTAATGACTTGATTTTATTTATTAATAATGGTCTTAATCTTATAAAAAATGATGATAGTGAAAAATTTAATGTTGTGCCAGCTAATATAGCTGAAGATACTCCATTATTTAGTAAGGATGATTATTTTTTTAAATCTCCTAGGTTTAATTCTATTTTAGAGGAAGTAACAGTAAAAATAGATGAGCCACCAGCACCTTTGGAGGACAATGACTTGCCAGCAATATTGACAGTTGGTCCACAACTTACTATGTTAAGTACTTCTATTGTTTCTTTAGTTAGTTATATTTCTACATATATGAAGGGTCAGGGAACGAAGTCAAGTTTAATTTTTTCAATGACTACTATGGTTATTACTATTGTTGGTGCTATATTATGGCCTAATTTAACTAGATATTTTAATAAAAAGAGACTTAAAAAGAGAGAGCAAAAAAGGCAAACTAAATACAAGGATTATTTGGATAAAAAGCAGCATGAGATTAGTTTAATAAAGACTAAACAAAGACAAATAATAATGCAAAATACTACTTCACTTGAAAACTGTAAAATTATAATTGATACTAAACCAAGAAATCTATGGGAAAGGAATATTGAACATGAGGATTTTTTACAAGTTAGGTTAGGAATTGGAAATGTTGATACTAAGATAGTTGTTGATATTCCAGAAGAAAAGTTTTCTTTGAGTGATGAAGATAATCTTTTTGAATATTTGAAGAATGTGGTTAAGGATTCTTTAACAATAAAAGGTGCACCACTTAGTTTAAGTTTAGTCAAAAATAATATTACGGCAATTGTAGGTGATGAAAAACTTGCTAAGGATTTTGTTGATGGTTTATTTTTACAGATTATGACATTTCATGCTTATACAGAATTGAAAATAATAGTTTATACTGAGGATAAAAATAAATGGGATTATTTAAAAGTATTACCTCATTGTTGGAATAATCAAAAATCTATTAGATATTTTGCAACTAATTCTGATGAATTAAATACAATAACTACTGAATTAGAAAAAGTATTTGATAAAAGATCTTCTGATGATAGTTCTGATGAAAATAAAGAAGATAATAGTAATGATAAAAATGAAAATTATAAAAATTATAAGCCTTATTATTTATTTTTTACTGATGATATTAATACAATAAGAAATAATACTTTAATTAAAAAGATATTAAAAAATAAAATTAATAATGGGTTTTCATTGTTGATGTTGAATGATAGATTATCTACATTACCTAGTGAGACAGCTTCTTTTATTAATATTGATGATCAAATTTCTGGTTTGGTAACTAATGAGGTTTCAGAAAATAATCAAAAACAATTTACTGCTGAATATTTGAATGGAATAAATATATATGAATGTGCCCAAAAGGTTGCTAATATACCTATAAATGTGGAGAAAGCAAAATATGAGCTTCCAAATTCACTTTCTTTTTTAGAAATGTATGGTGTTGGAAGAGTAGAGCAATTGAATGTAAATGAGCGTTGGGTTAATAATAATCCAGTTAATTCATTATCTGTTCCGATAGGTATTGATCAAAATGGTGAATTATTTAAAATGGATATTCATGAAAAGTTTTATGGTCCTCATGGATTAGTCGCGGGTACTACTGGTAGTGGTAAGTCTGAATGGATAATAACATATATTTTATCATTGGCAGTAAACTTTAGTCCTGATGAAGTTCAATTTGTTTTAATAGATTATAAAGGTGGAGGATTGGCTTTAAGTTTCGAGAATAAAGAACTTGGAATAAAGTTACCACATTTAGCAGGGACAATAACTAACTTGGATAAATCAGCTATTAACAGATCAATAGCATCTATGGAATCTGAATTAAAGAGAAGACAGAGTGTATTTAATGAAACTCGTGAAAAGTTAAAAGAAGGTTCTATGAATATTTACAAATATCAACAATTTTATAGAAAAGGTTTGGTTAAAGAACCTATGAGTCATTTGTTGATAATTTGTGATGAGTTTGCAGAATTAAAACAACAACAACCAGAATTTATGGATCAATTAATTTCTATTTCAAGAATTGGTAGAAGTTTAGGAGTTCATTTAATTTTAGCTACTCAAAAGCCAACTGGTGTTGTTAATGATCAAATTTGGTCTAATTCTAAATTTAAAGTATGTTTAAAAGTTCAAGATAAGGGGGATTCAAATGAAATATTAAAGAAACCGGATGCTGCTTTTTTAAAACAGGCTGGTGCTTTCTATTTAGAAGTTGGAAGTGATGATTATTATAATTTGGGTCAATCTGCTTGGGCTGGTGCTAAATATTTTCCATCTGACTTTTTAATGAAAAAAATTGATCAATCTGTACAATATATTGATAATATAGGTAGAACTATTAATGAGTTTGGTGGTCAAAAAGTTGTTAAAACTGAAAATAAGGGAGAAGAATTATTAAATATTGTACAATATATTGATTCTATTACTAAAAAGGAAAAATATAATACTAGACAACTATGGCTTGAGAATGTTAAACCAATTTCATATTTAGCTGATTTAAATAAAAAATATAATCATGTGTTTACTAAATTTAATTTTGATATACCTATTGGTGAATATGATGAACCTAGAAGTCAAAAACAAGGTTTGATGAAGATTGATTTAAAAACAGGAAATATTGCAATAATAGGTCAAACTGGATCTGGAAAAGAGAATCTTATTTCAACTATTATGTGGTCTAGTATGCTTGAACATACTCCACAGGAAATAATCTATTATGTTATTGATTTTGGTTCAGAAACTTTAAAGAAATATGCTAAATTTCCACATGTTGGTGAAGTGTTATTACAAGATAATTCTGAAAAGATTCCTGAGTTATTGCAGTTAATAATAGATGAATTGGATAATAGAAAGGATTTGTTTTCAGAATATAATGGTTCATATGATTATTATATTAAAAATAGTGGTAAAACTCTTCCATTAATTAATTTTGTAATAAATGGATTTGATGTATTAGTTGAAACATTTACTAAATTGGATGAGCTATTTAATACTCTATTTAGGGATTGTTCTAAATATGGAATTATATTTACTTTGTCAGTGTCTTCGACATCTGCATTAAAAGTAAGACAATTACAATATTTTAATAATGTTATTATGTTGCAGATACCTGATGATAGTTATTATCGTTCTATTACAAATTGTAGAAGAGATTTAATACCAAGTAAAGTTTTTGGAAGAGGAATTGCAAAAACGGGAGTTGATGAGGATTCTTATTGTGAATTTCAAACTGCTTTAATAGCACCTGATGATGTTGCATATCAATATATTAAAGATACTGCTAATAAATTAGTGCAATATTATAAAGGATATAAGGCTCCACAACTTGCTAAAATTCCTGATAATGTAACTAGTGATGATTTATCTAAATTTATTACTGATTTAACATCTGTACCAATAGGTTATAATTTTTATGGTAAGGATATTGCTAAATATAATTTCTTGGATGAAAGAATTAATTTAGTGACAAGTAAAAATCTTAAAGGTTCAGTGTCTTTCTTATATGGTTTAGCAGCTGTACTTAGTAAAATTCCTAATACAAAGGTAAGAGTTGTTGACATGTTAGGTATTTTTAATAAGCCTATGTTGGATATTAAGTTTTTTAATGATGATTTGGATACTGTAATTGGTGCATTAAGTTTGGATATTAAGCGAAGAACTGAAATGCAGGATTATGGTATAAATATTATAATAGGTGCAGCACAATATAAAAGAAAACTAAGTGATGCAGGTATTGAATTATATCAGAAAATTTTTGATGGAATGGGAAATTCTAAAAAAACTATTTATATTTTAGTGGATGAATATGATAAAATTAGAAATTTAAAACTAGAAAGTTGGTATACTCAAATTAACACTGGTAAAGGTATATGGTTAGGAAATGGATTTAGTAGTCAGAGTATATTTAGTTGTAATGAGTTAACTTCTGAGGACAAGAAATATAATTATGATGGTCTTGCTTATACTATTACTGATGCTAAATATAATGTAATTAAAACAGTTATGGATGGTGATGATTAATGGAATACAAAGTGCTTATTAAGTTATATTTGCCTGAAATAGAACAAAATTATGAATTATATATTCCAGTTAACAAAACTATTGGTGAGGTTAAAGAAGTATTAATTACTGCGGTAAATAATATTACTAATAATTTGTATCCTATGAAAAATAACTTTGATTTGTATGATAGAAGGTCTAATGTTGTTTATAATAATGATGATATTGTTAGAAATACTAATATTAGGAATGGTAGTGAACTTATTATGTTTTAGAGAGTGTTAATAGCACTCTTTTTTTGTAAATATATTGTAAAAAAAATTAATTTTTATTGCAGTGCTTTTTTTATGGTGTTATTCTTTAGTTAAGGTATAGAGATATATCGGTGTATTCGTGGAGGTATTAATATATGGGTGATGCATTGTTTTTAAGTAATGCATGGGAATTGATTGACGGTATAAATGAACCTGAACTTAGTGAGTTAAGTTTAGAGATTCTTGATTATGCTGAAAGAATTGTTGCCATATTTGATAAGATTGATGAAAAAATTGAACAATTACCCAGTTCATATAAAAGTCAAGCTTATGATGCATTTCTTGAGTCTTATAATAGTTTTAGACAAAATTATTCAACAGTGAGGGATAATGTTATTTCTTATTCTGATGAAATTATTACATTAATTAGAAGACTTCATGAAAATGAAAAAAAATATATTAATAAATACGAAAATTACACTAAAGACTCAATAAGTCAAGCTAAAAAGATTGAAATTAAATAGGAGGTGTTTTAGATGGCTACATTAAATATTGAGAAAGCTACATTGGGTTATGATGCTAATAATATTCAAAAGTTATTAAATAATATTAACTCAGAAGTTATTGACAAAGCACAAAGAGCATTAAGAGATAATGTTAAATTATTAAGAGATGCTACTGACGAGGTATGGGTAGGTCATTCTGCAGTTCAATTTAAAAATAATATTGATGCAGATGTTAATAATGTTTGTGATGCACTAGCAGCAACATTTGAAGTATTAAAAAAACAACTAAATGATATCGTTATTAATATGGATGAAGACGATAGAGAATTAGTAGCAAGGAGAAATTAATTATGGGTGTTAATGTATATAATGTTGCATCAAATGCTTTTTCAAGTTTTGCAAATGATGTACAATCAAATTTAACTTCAGGTAAAATAGCTGTTGAAAATATTTTAGGAACATTAAAAACTGGTTTATCTAATGTTTTTGATGGTGGTTTTGCTGGTTTGGATGAGAAAAACTACAATGTTTTACAATCTGCAATTGAAAAATATGTTTCTGATGTTCAAAATATAGTTGCAGAATTTAATCCTGATAATCATGGAGCTGATATTGCTTATAAAGGTGATGTTAAGGTTGCAGTAGATGATTTCTTAGCTGCAATTAAATCAATATTACAAGCTTATGTATCAACAATGAAAATTGAGATTGCTGAATCTAAGACTGCATTTGAAGAATGGAATAGACAAACAAGAGATGATGTTGCTAAGAAAGTTACTCAAAATGCAGATGAAATAGAGAAAAATGCAGAAAAAATTAAATTAGATTAGTTAGTTTAATAATGTATATTTAAGGGAATAGAAGGAGTTTTATATGACTATTGCACAATGTTATGAATTAATATCAAAACTGCAAATATTAAGTGGTCAAGTTTCTAAGATTATATCTGAACTTAATTCATTTAATGGTGATTGTAATGACTTGGTTAATAAGTTAGCTAAAATATACTTAGTTAATGATAGTCCAACACCTCTATATGATAGAAGTGCTAAATTACAAGTTGAAGTCAGTAAAGCTTCTTCAACTTTATCTAGTGTTGTTATCCCAGGAATTAATGCTAAAATTGAGAGTTTGTATGCTTTAATAAAGAAACTTGAAAGAGCAGCTGCTGCGGAAGAGGCAAGAAGAAGAGCTGCGGCTTCTAGTTCAAATAAGGAGACAAAGTAATATGATAACTTATGCTGATACTGAAAAAATTAGGGAAATAGCTGCGGATATTGATATTTTAGCGAACGAATATCTTGCTGAAATAAATAGTATGTTTAAAAGATTTTCTGATGTTCCAAGGGGAACAAAGGAATGGGTTGGTCAATCTGCTGATTATTATTATAAGAAAATATCTTATGATAAAGTTGATTTTGTTAAGTTTGGTGAAAATATAAAAACATATTCTAAGAAATTATTAACTGATGCAGATTCTATTAAGTCAACTGTTAAGAATAATGTAATTAATGAAGCTAGAAAGTAAGGAGTAAGTGTATGACAAAGTTAGTTTATCCAGAAACATCTGTATATGAAGAGTGTTCTGTGAATTTTGATAAATGTATTACAAAATTAAATAAGGCTAATTCTGTTAGCTATTCTATTCCTTGTAGTTTTAATGGTTCTGGTTATTTGGCTTCACTAAAGGGTTTACTAAGTAAGCATATAAGTGAAATGAAAAGTATTTCTAGTAAAGCTTCTAGGACTTCTAATAAAACTAGGCAATTAATAAATGATTTAACTGTTGAGGCAAGAAGTATTGAAAATATTAATATTAAGGATAGAGAAAAAATTATATTATAAGCTATATATGAAATATAGTTTTTTTTTGATATAATATCTTTAATAAGTAGGTGGTTTATGAAAAAAATAAAGGAAGCATATAAAAATAGTAGAAAAGATGTGTTGACTGTTTATTTATTACTTAGGTTTCTTGTTATTTTAGTATTAGTGAGACAAGTGATATTACATAATTATTGGAATGCATTCTTATGTGTGTTAGTATTAATACAGTTTTTAATACCATATTTTGTATCTAAAAAGTTTAAGATAGAGTTACCTAATATTTTTGAAATAATTATTTTATTATTTATATTTTCTTCTGAGATACTTGGTGAGATTCAAAATTTTTATGGTACTTTTAAACATTTTGATACTGCTTTGCATACTTTAAATGGATTTTTGTGTGCAGCGGTGGGTTTTGCTTTAATAGATTTATTTAATAATAATAGTGAAAAGATTAATTTGTCTCCTATGTATTTAACTATTGTTGCATTTTGTTTTTCAATGACTATTGGTGTGCTGTGGGAGTTTTTAGAATATACTATTGATAATGTTGTGCTTAGTGATATGCAAAAAGATAAACTTGTTACTACTGTTTCTTCTGTTTGGTTAAATGAAGAAGGTAAAAATAAAGCTGTTATTATAAATGATATTAATAAAACTGTTATTTATTCTTCTTCAGGTGAAACTGTTATTGAAGGTGGTTATTTGGATTTAGGACTTAATGATACGATGAAGGATTTGATTGTTAATTTTGTTGGTGCGGTTGTGTTTAGTATATTTGGTTATTTATATGTTGTTAACAGAGATAAGTATAAGATAGCTGAGAAGTTTATGTTAAAGAAGAGTAAATGATGATTTAAATTTTGGTATGGACATTTAGTATATTTTATGTTAGAATCTATTGTAATTGATGAAGAAAGAAAGAAGAAGATACTTGATTTATAGAGAGTTAGTGTTTGGTGAAAACTAATATGAGGGTTCTTTTAAATGGTTCTGGAGTCAAAGCGTATATATGCGTTAAATATTAAGTTGCATGTTAGTCATGAATTAAGGTGGTACCGCGGTTTATATCGTCCTTAGTTTATGGCTTTTTATTTTTAAGGAGGAATTATGGAAAAAGAAAAATTTTATATTACAACGCCTATATATTATCCTAGTGCAGATTTTCATATAGGGCATTGTTATACAACTATTATAGCTGATGCAATTGCTAGATATAAAAGGTTAAAAGGATATGATGTTTATTTTCAAACTGGTACTGATGAACATGGTCAAAAGATTGAAAAGAAAGCACAATCTGCTGGTGTAAGTCCAATTGATTATGTAAATCCTATTATTGATAATGCTAAGGATTTATGGAAGTGTTTAAATATTTCTTATGATTATTTCATTAGGACGACTGATAGTGATCATGAGAAAAGGGTTCAAGAGATATTTAAGATAATGTATGATAAAGGAGATATTTATAAAGGAGAATATAAAGGACTTTATTGTACACCTTGTGAATCGTTTTGGACAGAAAGTCAACTTGATGAAAATGGTATGTGTCCTGATTGTCATAGGGAAGTTCATGAGGTTAGTGAAGAGGCTTATTTTTTTAAGTTATCTAAATATCAAGACAAATTAGTTAAGTTTTATGAAGATAATCCTAATTTTATACTTCCACTTAGTAGAAAAAATGAAATGTTAAATAATTTTATTAAACCTGGTCTTTCTGATTTATGTGTTTCTAGAACATCATTTACTTGGGGAATACCTGTTAGTTTTGATGCTAGTCATGTTGTTTATGTGTGGATAGATGCATTATCTAATTATATTACATCTCTTGGTTATCCAGAAAATACTGAAAAGTTTAATAGATATTGGCCTGCTGATTTACATTTAGTTGGTAAAGAAATAGTAAGGTTTCATACGATTATTTGGCCTTGTATGTGTATGAGTTTAGGTATAGATTTGCCTAAACAAGTATTTGGTCATGGTTGGTTAATTATAGATGGTGGCAAGATTTCTAAATCATTGGGTAATTATAAAGATCCAAGAGAATATATTAGTTCTTATGGTGTGGATGCTGTTAGATATTTTGCTTTAAGAGAAGTACCTTTTGGTAATGATGGTAATTTTTCAGAAACTGCATTAATTTCTAGAACAAATAGTGATCTTGTTAATATATATGGTAACTTAGTAAATAGAACAATTGCAATGAGTAAGAAATATTTTGATTCTGTTGTTACTAATCCAAATGTATATGAAGAAGTGGATGATTTAGTAATAAATTATGCTAAAGAATTGCCTAGTATTGTATATGAAAAGATGGATTCGTTAAAAGTTAATGAGGCTCTTGAGAGTATATTTGAATTATTAAAGAAATGTAATAAGTATATTGATGATACTACTCCTTGGATACTTGCTAAAGATGAAACTAAATCTGATAGACTTAGAACTGTACTTTATAATTTACTTGAGAGTATTAGAATTGCTACTGTATTATTAAGAGCATATATACCAGATACTTGTGATAAAGTATTTAATATGTTAAATACTAAGAATATTGATTTTGATACATTAGAATTTGGTAATTTAGAAACTGATATCAAACTTAATGAATCAACAATATTATTTAATAGAATTGAAGAAAAATAGTTATGTACAAAGCATAACTTTTTTTATATAATTATTTTATGAAAGAATATACTAAGTTAAATACAAATACAACTTTTATTAAATTAATAGCTATTATAACTATGACTATTGATCATATAGGAGTAGTGTTTTTTCCTAATAAATTAATATTTAGAATAATTGGTAGAATAGCTTTTCCTTTATTTGTTTATTCTATTATGATAGGTTATTTTAATACTAAGAGTATAAAGAAATATATATTTAGATTGTTTATTGTAGGTTTATTGTCACAGGCTTCATATGTTGCATTATTTGAAATATATAGACCTAATGTAATGTTTACATTAATTTGTGTGTTACTTGAGTATTATGCTTTAGATAAAAAGAAGTGGTGGATTCTTCCGTTTTTGTTTGTATTTCCAATTTTATGGAAGTTTGAATATGCAATAGTGTTTTTATTTCTTGTTTGTATATTTTATTATTGTAGAAATTGTAAAATATTATTAACTTTATTATTCATATTATTTTATTCAAATTATTTATTCTATGGTATAACTGATTTTGATTTTGTTACTTTTTTTACTATATTATGTTTACCATTTATATTGATTAATACTAACTTTAATATTAAAATAAATAAGTCTATATTTTATTTATATTATCCAGTGCATATTACAATATTACTTATTATAAAGAGTTTACTTGTGTAGACTTTTTATTTTTTTAAATATTATGTAATATATACTACTTGACAATACATAGTAGTGATGGTAGTATATCATTAAGAGGTGAAGAGGTGGATACTCAATTTAAAAAAGGTGTTCTTGAACTATTGGTTTTGCTTTTTACATCTAAAAAGGATAGGTATGGTTATGAACTTGTTGTTGAAGTAAGTAAGGTTGTTAATGTTAATGAGGGAACTATATATCCACTTTTAAAAAGATTAACTAATGAAGGATATTTTGAAACATATTTAAAAGAATCCAGTGGTGGCCCTATTAGAAAATATTATAGGCTTACTGTCCTTGGTGAAAAAAGAAGGGATTTATTACTTCAAGAGTGGAAGAAGTTTGAAAGCAGTGTTAATAATTTTATTAAGGAGAGTGATAAATAATGAATAAAAAGGAATTCTTAAATGATCTTAGAAGTAAATTATCAATATTAAAAGAAGAAGAAATTAATGATATTGTTTCTGAATATGGAGAACATATTGATGAAGAAATTAAGTCT
Organism: uncultured Clostridium sp.; assembly: GCA_964649575.1. GTDB lineage: Bacteria > Bacillota_I > Bacilli_A > RF39 > UBA660 > CAG-1000. The sequence continues at coordinate 15,572 of CAZYRI010000006.1, forward strand.
GGTAAAAGTGAATCTGATGCGATTTATGAGTTTGGTGATATAGATGAACTTGTTAGTGGGATATTAGATGCATATAAAATAAATGATAAATATTATAATAAAACTAGTATTTTAGATAATGTTTTTGACGATGCTAAAGATATATTTAATAAGATAATTAAAATTATATCTAATGGAACAACTAAAGATATTATTAGATTAATTTTTTATATAGCTATTGCTATGTTAATATGTTATATTTTAAAATTTCCATTTTATATTGTTGAATCATTTGTTAATAAAATGTTTATAGGACTTCCTGTGTCAATTTACAATATTATTAGTAGATGTAATTCTATATTAGTGTATGCTCTTTACATTATGTTTGTATTTGTAGTTTTTGTTAAGGTTTTAAAAGAAAAAGTTATTAATAATTTTGATGTTAAGGTTAAAACTAAGAAGAAAAATCATAAATCAAAAGTTAAAAAAAGTGTAAAGGAAAAGGAAAATTATGTTAAAGAAAGTGTGAGTTATTTTGATATAGTTTTTGATATTTTTAAGTTTATGTTTAAATTATTTGCAGGTTTTTTGTTGTTTGCAATATCTATTTGTTTGTTTGGCTTTACTATTATGTTAATATTATCTTTATATATTTATTTTAAATATAATTTTTTAATAGGTATATCAATAATGTCAATTGGATTTATTGTTGGCAGTATATGGTTAATATATATATTGTGTAAATATATTTCTAATTCTAAGATTTCTTCAACAGTAGTAATAATAATGTTTTGTGTATCAATAATATTAGGAGGAGTTGGAGTTGGTGTTTTTGCTGCTGAATTTAATAAATTAGAATATATAGATGGACATCATGAATTTGAATTAAAAGATGAAAAAGAATATGATACTTCTGTTAATTATATTGAGTGTCAAAAATGTGAAAGTATCACTAAAACAATAAATAATAAACTTGAAAATAATAAATATATAGTAAAAATATATTCTTCTGATTATTTTGATGCATACTGTGACAATTATTATAATAATTATTTATATTGTAGCAATAAGTATCCTAATTATGATTTTTATAAGGTTATATTAAATGATATAAAAGAGAAAAAATTTTATAATTATGATTTTTATAATACTGTTAGAATAGAAATAATAGCAAATGAGAAAACTATGAGTGAGTTAAATATTATTGAATAAGAATCCTTTTTGGGATTTTTATTTTTCATTTATTTCTTTTTATAATTTTTTAGTATATAATAATTGATATGAAAAAGTTTAAAAAATATATAATTATAATTTTTTTATTTATTGTTGTTATGATTGGAATATTAATAGTCTTTATATTTAGATATGATAGGATACATTTATTAAATAGAACAAGGGACTTACTTAGTTATGTTTATACAATTGATGAAGGATCATATGAATTTAAATATGGTATTCTTGATAATGGTAATATAAAGAAAACTGATTATTATATTGATGGAAATGGTAAAGTTGAAAAGGATAAATATGGTAATGTAAGACTTTATATAAATAGTAAAGATTATTGTGTTTATAAAACATTTTTGGGAAATATTAATATTAAAAAGGGAGAATGTGAAGAATTTAAAGATTTAGAAGTATCATTAAATAAAAATAATACTACTATTTCATTTGAATTTAAATATCCAGTTAGTGAGTATTTAATATCTGATAAGGATGATTTTAATGGTGAATGGAGAAATATATCTAATAATAATTTAATACTTAATTATTATGAAGAGGGAATACACTATATTTGGTTTAGAGATAGTGATGGTAATATTAGTGTCCCTATTATGTTTACAGTTGAATGTTTAGATACAACTAAAAGTGATTTTAATAAAGATATATTTTATTGTAATGGATCTACTGTTTATATAGATAAAGAGGAGTGGATTATAATAGATAATTCATTTGATAAGATAACTATGATGAAATATTTACCTATAAGTGAAAAGTTAGCTCATTGTAGTGGAGAGAATAGTTCATTTTGTAATAAGAATGATAAATATAAATGGAGTAATTCATATATAAATTATTATCTTAATAATGTTTATATTAAAAATTTTAGTTTAAAAGATGATTTATTAGAATATGAAATTTGTGATGATATTGATAATGATAGTTGTGATGGAGAATATTGTGGTGGTTATACAAAAGAAGAAATAATTAGTAATAATTGGAATTGTAGTAAATATACTAAAAGTAAAATTAGAATTATTAATTATTATGAATACTCTTTATTAGTTAATAAGTTTAAAGATATATCTTTATTTAAGGGTAATTATTGGATGAGTGATATAAGTAATAATAGTGGTTATTCGGTTACTTCAAGTGGGTATGTTTATATACATGAAAACTATAATAATAAGTTAGATGTAAGACCAATTATTACAATAATAAAATAATATATACAGAAATCGTATTTATTTTCAGAATCGCTGCAAGATACTTTTTTACTGAAAAAATACAATTGAACAATAGTATCAAGTATGTTAAAATGTATAATATAAGGAGATGAAATCATGAAATATTTAAAAATCACATTGGTTGTACTTTTAATAGCAATAATTACGGATAATGTAATATCTTTTGCTAGTGTTAAACCTATATTAGTTTCAGTTACATTAAATAAACAAGAACCATATGTTACAAAAGAATGGGAAAAAGAGACTTGGGCTGCACAAGAGTATGAGCATTCAAGTTCAATAACTGATTTAACAAATCCTTGTACAGATTGTACTATTTCTGCAAGAATCTGGAATTCTAGTGACGATTGGAGTGCTGCAACATTAACTAAGATGGGTCAAAAAACACCAATAGGAAGAACAACACATAAATCACCAGGGATGTATAAGTTAAAAATTGAACGTACAGATTTTACTTTATTAAAAACTTATCATGTTGCAACTTGGCATTTGGACTAAATATTATAAAATTCATTATTAGGAGTTAATATGAAACAATTTATCAAAAATAATTTAATATCAATAATATTATTTTTAATATTATTAAGTATTGGATTATATAGTACATCAAAATATATAAATTGGTATAACAATTATGAAAAAATAGTTGAAAAAAATATTCAAGAATGTAAAGATAGTAAAATAGAAGAACAAATAATAAGTTGTAAGGATATAATAGAATTATCAAATGAAAAAATAAAGTCTGATTATTTTTATATGACGAATGAAATAATGAGAGATTATTCTAAAATAACATATATATTATTTTTATTTATATCATTACCAGTATTATATGAAGTATGTAAAATATTTAAAAATAAGCATTTATTGTATGAATTGACAAGAGAAAATTATAGTAATTTTAAAAATAAAATAATAAGAAATTCATATATAAAATCAATGATTTTACCATTATCAATATTAATTATACAAATTATTATATTAATTTATTGTAATGGATTTACTACTAGTGTCTATTTCAAAGATAGTATTATGATTGATAATATAATAAATCCATATTTATATTTTATTACAATTATAATTAGATTAATTATTATAAGCATTATATATACAAATATAGCATTAATAGTAGTAAGAAAACAGCATGATTTTTATATTGCAAGCATCTTATCATATTTATTATTTATAGGTATAGAACTTATATTAGAATTTTTGATTGGTGTTATATTATTTGATAATCTTTTTAAAATGAGTTCTATGGAATTATATATAAATATAATTAATGTATTTAATTTAAATTTAGAAAAGGGCTATATGTTATTATATCTACCAATAATAATAGTCTTAATTATTACTTCAATAATTTTGTATTTTGAGTATAGAAATAAAGAAAAATTAATAATAGATTGTGAAAAAAATAATTAGGAGAATTATGAAAATAGAATTTAAAAATGTTACTAAAAAATTTGATAAAACAGTTGTAATTAAAAATACAAATATTGTTTTTAATAGTGGAAAAATATATGGTCTATATGGTCGTAACGGTAGTGGTAAAAGTGTACTTATGAAAATGTTATGTGGCTTTTATATACCAACAACTGGTGAAATATTATATGACAATGTAAACTTAAATTTAAAAAATGAATATCCTAGTAGTTTAAGAGCTGTAATTGAAAGACCAACATTTTTTCCAGATTTAACAGGGTACGAAAATTTGAAAATATTGGCTGAAATTCAAAATAAAATATCTGATAAAGAAATATTAGAATCTTTAGAAACGGTAAATTTATTAGAAGAGAAAGATAAAAAATATAGTAAGTATTCAATAGGTATGAAGCAAAAATTATCTATTGCACAGGCAATAATGGAAAAACCAAAAATATTAGTTTTAGATGAACCATTTAATGGTATAGAAAATAAAACTGTTAAAAAAATAATTAATTATCTAAAAGAGTTAAAAAAGGAAGATATATTAATAATATTTAGTACACATATAAAAGAAGATTTAAATGAGTTAGCAGATATAGTTTATAACATAGATGATGGAATAATAAAAAATGATAAAGAATAGGCTCACACTTATAAATGAAGGATACCTGCTAGCATATATTTTAATAGTATTAGGTGTAATAGCTGGGTATATTAGTATTTTAAAAGATAATTATAATTTTTTTATATTGTTTTTACAAACATTAACATCTATGATTGGTAATTTATTTCTTTTTTTTGCATTATATATTGTATCAAAAAGAACTAGTGAACAATATTTTCAAAATTATAATTATATAATAAGAAATATAAATTACAAAAAGAATTTTAAAGAAAATATAAAAAGTATAATATTTAATGTACTATATTTTTATTTATTATATACTCTATTAATAGTATCTATATCACTAATATTTTCAATTGATGGTAAAACTATACTTATATATAATGAATATAATATAAATATATTGCTATATGATATATATGTTTTTGTAAAAAATGGAATAATATTATCATTAATATTTTGTATAATTTCTATATTAAATAGTTTAAATAACAGAATTATGAATGTAATTATAATAGTTTTAAATTTAATTATGTTCACATTAACTAATCGCAATGATATAATTTATCATTTTTATGATATGTCTGTTATACCACATAATTATATATTAAATAATTTGAATTTTAGTAATTTCTATATAGATATAATATCTACCATTTTAATGATTTTGATGTTATTTATTATTGAAAATATATCGTTTAATTTAATAGTAAAAAAGCGAGAAATAATATGAAAATAGAGTTTAATTTAATAAAAAATAAAATTAAAAATGATAAGATATGGTTAGTAATATTATTAATATTAACTATTATAAATATAATGTATTGTTACTTAAATTATAATAAAATAAATAATAGTATATATTATATGAATTTAATAGGTTATCCACTCATTAATGAAAAACTAGATATATATGTATTATATAATATATATTATATAGCTTATATTATTTATTATTCTATATCTTATTTTAATTATGAACTTGAAAATTTAAAAGAAAATATAATAATAAGAGATAATGATAAAAAATGGTTTATAAGAAAAATTATATCTATTTTATTATATATTGTGATATTAAAATTAATAGTAATATTAATAATTGATGTTTTTTCTAATTTTAAATATAGTTTTAATTTAAATATAATTTTATTAATAAATTTATATTTATCTTTAATATCTATAATTACAATAACAATAAATAATATTATAAAAAATAATACATTAGTAATTATTATTTCAATGATATTGTCTTTTTTAGTTTTTTTTAGTATTAAGAATATATTAATTTTATTTTTATTGTCAGTATTATTGTTAATTTTAAATATAATATTTTTTAAATTTAAAAAAATGTATAAATTAAAAGAATATTAAATTTTTTATTTAACACACATAAAAAATTTAATTGAATAATAGTATTAAATATGTTAAAATTGTATTGATAATAGGAGATTCATTATGGAAGATAATAGTAATTTAGTAAATCAAAATAGTGTTGATAATATAGATAATAATGAAGAAGAAAAGAAGAGTCATAAGAAAAGATTACTTATTCTTTTATTATTATTAATACTTATTTTTATTATAATTTTTAGTAGTGGGATATTAATTAGAAGAAATAATGGTATGTCATTTAATCTTGATATTGATGGAGATGGAGTACCTGATATTAATTTAGATTTTAATACTAAAGAATGTAAGGTTAATTGTAGTAAGGATAATAAGAAACCATATTTAAATGTTGATTATGGTGGAAATAAAAAGTCTACTTTCAATGTTGATACTGATGGAGATGGAAAACCAGATAGTAATTTGATTAATCAAGATACTGATGGAGATGGAAAGTGTGATTTGAATTGTGATACAAATAATGATGGATGGCCTGATACTAATATAGATTTAGATGGAGATGGAGTACCAGACATAAATCTTGATCTTGATGGGGATGGAAAGTGTGACTTGAATTGTGATTTAGATAAGGATGGTGATCCGGATTTAAATATTGATACTGATAATGATAATGTTTGTAATATAAATTGTGATACTGATGGAGATGGTAGACCAGATATTAATATAGATTATAATAAAGATAAGGAACCACATTTTAATGAAGATACTGATGGTGATAATAAACCTGATAAGAATTTGGTGAACCAAGATACTGATGGAGATGGAAAATGTGATCTAAATTGTGATACAAATAAAGATGGATGGCCAGAATCAAATATTGATTTTGATGGAGATGGAAAGTGTGATTTAAATTGCGATTTGGATAAAGATGGAAAATGTGATTTAAATTGTGATACAAATAATGATGGTAAACCAGATATTAATATTGACACTGATGGTGATAATAAGTGTAATATAAATTGTGATACTGATGGTGATGGTAAACCAGATATTAATATAGATTATAATAAAGATAGGGAACCACATTTTAATGAGGATACTGATGGAGATAAGAAACCTGATAAGAATCTAGTGGATCAAGATACTGATGGAGATGGAAAATGTGATCTAAATTGTGATACAAATAAAGATGGTTGGCCAGAATCAAATATTGATTTTGATGGAGATGGAAAGTGTGATTTGAATTGCGATACAAATAATGATGGAAAATGTGATTTGAATTGTGATACTGATAATGATGGAAAGTGTAATTTAAATTGTGATACTGATAAAGATGGAAAATGTGATTTAAATTGTGATACTAATAATGATGGAAAGTGTGATGTAAACTGTGACACAAATAATGATGGAAAATGTGATTTAAATTGTGATACTGATAATGATGGAAAATGTAATTTAAATTGTGATACTGATGGAGATGGAAAATGTGATCTAAATTGTGACACTAATAAAGATGGAAAGTGTGATTTAAATTGCGACACTGATAATGATGGAAAGTGTGATGTTAACTGTGACACAAATAATGATGGAAAGTGTGATTTAAATTGTGATACTAATAAAGATGGAAAGTGTGATTTAAATTGTGATACTGATAATGATGGAAAGTGTGATGTAAACTGTGATACAAATAATGATGGAAAGTGTGATTTAAATTGTGATACTAATAAAGATGGAAAGTGTGATTTAAATTGCGATACTGATGGTGATGGAATTTGCGATAAGAATTGTGATACAAATGGTGATGGTAAATGTGACACAAATTGTGATAATAAAGATGATGATGTTAATATAAATGAAGGTGAAGAGTATGTACTTACTCTTACTGGAAGTGATTATGATGCGACTAGTATAATTCCAGGTTGGAAAGGAACTAAAAAGTTTAAATTATCAAATACTACTAATACTGCTCAAACAATAAGTATGAAATGGATTGATGTTAAAAATACTTTTACTACAACTAATAATTTATACTATAGTGTTAAACGAAATAAAACAAATATCATTACTAATTCAAGAACACCATATAAAACTACAAATATTGTTACAAATGTAGTTATACCTGCTAAAACAACTTATGAATGGACATTTAGTTTTGAATTTAAAGATACTGGTAAAAATCAAGATGTAGATATGGGTAAAGTATTTGATGCTAAAATAAAAATAATAGTTGAACAATAACTATTATTTTTTTCTTATATAAATTATTGAAATAATTAGTGCGATTAATGAAATAATTGTACCTATTATAAATCCTCTTGGTATATAATTTAATTTAATATTGTGTTTACCTTCTTGTAAATCTAAACATATAAATGTATCATAACATGATTTATATTCTACTTTTTTATTGTCAACTTTTATATTCCATCCTTTGTTATATGGAATTGTTAATAATAATGTTTTTCTTTCATCAACAATTATATTTCCTTCAATATTATCATCTTTTTTATATTTAGTAATTTTTAATTGATTTTTTTTAAGTTCATTAATAAAGTTAATGTATTTGTTATAATCAACTTTATACCAGTTTGTATTATCATACTTTACTTTTACTATACTTGTTTTCATTATTATTTTATAATTATCATCTTTTTTAATAAATAATGGAAATTCTTTTGATGAAGCATTTTCTATTTCTTTATTATTTATATACACTTTGTAATCAAATTCATATGTTATATTTTTATTAGGTATAAGAAATATATCTTGTTTTGCTTTATTTGATATTTCTATATATGATTCTGTATCTGATTCTGGTTTTATATATTTTATATTATCTTCATTAATTATATTTGTTTTGTATAGTTTTATTTTTTCAATTTCATATATATTTTCATTTTTATTTAGTATTGAGTTTACCAATAGTTCTGTATTTTTATAACTATTATTAGTGAATTTTATATCATTGTAGTTAATCATGTATCCTAAACTAAGATAATCATTATTTAAATATATATATGGGTTAGTATTATATATATTTTCATAATAGAATTCGTTATTGCTTCCATTAATGTATTTTATTCCTAGTAGAGATGTTATATATGGATTATAGTTATCAAATGTTACACTAGCATCACTATTAGTCTTATAATTAAATCTTTTAAAGAAGTTAATTATTCTATTATTTCTTATAGAATTAAAATGATTAATACCATTATAGTTATAAATAAGTCCAGTATTGTTTATATTATCTGAATTTATTTCCATTCTATAAAAACTATTTTTGTTTTCTTGTTTTTTTATTTCATTAACAGCATTTTCATTTATTTCATTATTTAATTTATAATATTCTATTGTTGTGGGAAATGGCATTGCTTTTATTGTTATTATTGTATTGAATATTATTTCTGTAAAGAATAGTAATATCATAAGATATTTAGCATTTTTATTATTTAAAAAGAATGTGTATTGTATTAATAGTATTATTCCGAGTGAATAAGATATTATTTTAATTATATTATTATTAATATTACTTGTTAACATTGGATAAATTGTTAATAAAATGTAAATAATTATTAATAATATATTTCTTTTTATATTAGTTTTGTTTTCTATATTTATAAATTCTTTCATAGCAATCATTATTAATAAAAAAGAGAATACAAATATATATCTATTAGGGTACCATATTGGTCTTTGAAATAATTGCCAAGTATAGTCAATTAAATTAAAACTAATGCTTAATAAGAAAAATAATATAAATATAGCTGTTGCTTTTCTTTCTCTTTTAGAAATTTTTTTATTAAAGAAGTATTTTATATTTAAAACTATAACTAACATTGAAACATATATATTAACCATACCATATTTAAGATCATAATTATTTATTGTTCCTGGAATTGCTTTATAAAATATATTTAAGAAATTTAAATTGAATTTGAAATAGTCTGTTTGATCTGCACTTTTATATAATAAAGCTTTTCCTTCTAATAGTTCTAGTGCTTCGGGTATTAATATTATTGAACAAATAAGTCCTGATAATAAACTTGATATTATGAAATTTTTAATTGTTTTTTTATTTTTTTTATAAATATAAGATTGATATATAAAATATAATAATGAAAATATACATACCATATATCCTATATAATAATTAAATAGTATTGAAAGTGTTAAAGATATTATATAAAGTTTGTTATCGTTTTTGTCTATTAGTTTTTGGAGACCTAAGATGGTTATTGGAAATAAGACTATTGTATCAAAGAACATATAATTAAAATAATATGTTACATTGTAAGCCATTAATGCATAAGCAATACTAAATATTATATATGTTATGTTTGATTGTTTAGGGTATTTATATTTAAGAAATTTACACATTGTGAGTCCTGAAAGACCTATTCTTAAAAATATTATTAAGGTATAGAATTCTAATATAGTGTTATTGGTACTAAATATACAAAGTAGGTTAGTTGGATTAAATAAGTAATATATAGCTGTTGCATAGAAGTTAAATCCTAGTAAACCTTTAAATGAATAAAATAAACTGTTTTCTCCTAGTAATACTGTTTTGTAATAATTTGTAAAGCCAATGTATTGGTAATATCCATCATATTTTGAAAGTGATTGTTCACCTAAAGGATATGTTTTACTTATTAAACAAGCTATTAACATTATTAATATTGGAATTATAAATGATAGTAATTCTGGTATATATTTTTTTATTTTCATTTTCATCACAAAAGTTATTTTATCATAAAAATTGTAAAAATTTATAAAAATAATTGAATTATAAAAAAAATAATGTTATGATTATATCATAAAAGGAGGATACGAAAATGGACAACAATAAGGGTCAAACAATATTCTTATCTGTAATTGGAATTGCAACATTGTTAGTAGCAATAGTTGGTGCAACATTTGCATGGTTTAGTATTTCTGTTAGTGGAAATAATAATGCTTCTAGTATTATTGTAACAACTGCTAAGTTAGGTAGTGTTGAATATACTGATGGTAGTTTAATTAATATGACAAATGTTAGACCAGAAGATGATCCACAAGATACTAAAACATTCACTATAGCTAATACTGATTCTGAAGCTACAGAAAGTATTGCTTATAAGATTGGTCTTGTTATCGATGTTAATACTTTATCAGCAGCTGCTGGCGATGCATTTGTTCATAGTTTAACTGGTGTTAGTGATAAAGAAAGTAATGTTGGTACATTAGTTTCTGTTCCGGAAGAACAAGTTCCTACTGCAAGTAAGATTTTAGGACATGGAACTTTAAATGGATATGAAAAACATACATATACATATACTATTCATTTCAAAGAAACTGGTTCTGATCAAAATAATGCTCAAGGTGCTAAATTTGGTGCAAAGATTAATGTTGCATTAGAAACAGATACTATAACTGGTATTACTGAATAAATATGAAAGTAGTATGAACTACTTTTTTATTTTACTAGAATAAAATGTAAATTTTATTCTTTTTTATTTGAATTATTGTATATTTTTAATATTTTTGTTATCATATTATTGTATGGAGGATAGCTTATGGAAGGAAAATATGTTAATAAATGTAATACTATTATTTATTTAATAGTTTTAATAGTTTTGTTTGCTATGCTTATTGGAACTTCGTATGCCTATTATGTTAAGAAAATTAAAAATGGGGATGAATCTAGGGTAGTTATTAAGACTGCTAATATGTTAATGAGATATGCTGAGAAGAATGAAATTAATGCGATTAATATTATACCTGGTTATGAAACTTCACTTGATTTTTCAATTGAGAATTATAGTACAGATACTGTTGGTAAATATAAGATAAAATTAGAAATAGAAAGTCCTTTAATAGAAAATGTTGATGAAAATTTTGTTTATTCTATTACTGGTAAATCAAATAAGAATAGTTCTAATAATACATTAATTGATGTTAATGAAAATTTAGTTCCAGTTGAAACTTCTTTAATAGGTAAAGGTATAATAACACCTGAGACAATGCATGAGTATAAATTAACTATAAAACTAAAAGAAAATAATCAAAATCAGAATTATTTATCTGGTAAAACTTTTATAGCTAAAATAGTTGTAGAAAAGGATTATGAATAGGTGAAGTGCTATGGAAGAGGATAAAAAGCTAAAAAGAAAAAGAACTTTACATATGATTTCTAATATATTTAGTTATACACTAATAGCTATATTAATGATTATTGGTTCATTTTTAGTATTTTATGTAATTGATGGTAAAATATGTAAAAGTAAAGGTAAAACTCCTATGTTTGGGTTATTTACTATTATTAGTCCAAGTATGACTGGTACGATTGATGTATATGATGTTGCATTTGTAAAACGTGTTAATACTGATAATTTAAAAGAAGGAGATATTATTACTTTTTATTCGGAGAACACATTCTTTGGTGGGACACCAATAACGCATAGAATAGTTAAAGTTATTGAATCACCAGATACTGGAAAATTATTCATGGTTAAGGGAGATGCGAATGCTAAGGCTGATGATGAAAAAGTAAAACCTAGTAATGTTGTAGGTAAAGTATATTTTAAAATACCTCAACTTGGTAGAATTCAATTTTTCTTAGCTTCAAAAAGTGGTTGGCTAATTGCAATATTAATACCAGCTCTTGCAATAATATCTTATGATGTTTATAAAATATTTAGATTATTCTTGCTTAAAAGTAAATTGTTAAGTTTAGAAAATCAACATGGCAATATATAAAAATACAGAAATTATTTATCTGTATTTTTTGATATTAATTTATACATAATTATTGAGATTATTATTAATATAAATATTCCACTCATTACAAGATTTAGATTAAATACTTGTGAACCATAAAGGATAAGATATCCAATTCCTGCCTTTGATGTTAAAAATTCTCCCATTATAACTCCTATTAAACACATTGAAATATTTATTTTAAAACTATTTAGAATTGTACTTTTATTCTCTTTTAATACTACATTTATTAATATATCTTTTTTGGAAGCATTAAAAGTTTTTAATAATTTTATTTTTAATTTGTCTGTATTTATAAAACCATTATATATAGTTTGTATACTTACTATTAATGATATTAATATTGCCATTAAAATAATGCTTTTTGTATTAGCACCAATCCATATTATAATAATTGGACCTAATGCTACTTTTGGAAGACTGTTTAATATTGTTAAATATGGGTCTAGTACTTTTGCTATAAAATTATGATTATAAAGTAATATTGATATTATTATTGATAGTATACTTGTTAAGATAAATGAAATGATTGTTTCTTTTATAGTAGTGAATATGTGTGGAAATAAATTGTTTTGAATATAAAGATTTTTAATGGTTATAAAGATTTGTTTAGGTGAGCTAGTGATAAAGGTATTAATTATGTTTTTATTAGCAAGTATTTGCCATAATGATATAAATAATATAAATATTAATATTTGAGTAAGTATTATTTTTGTTTTTTGTTTTTTAATATTTTTTAAATATTGTTTTTGTTCTTTACTCATTATCTATTTCCTTCCATATTATGTCATAATATTCTCTAAATAATGGATCTTTTCTATTTTCTATTGGATTTTTTTTATTTTCTAATATAATATTATGAATATTTTTGATTATTGCTGGTCTATTTGTTAGGACTATTATTTTATCACACATAGATATAGCTTCTGAAATATCATGTGTTACGATTAGAACTGTTTTTTGTTCTTCTTTTATAATGTTATAAACATCATTGCTTACTTTTAATCTTGTTTGGTAATCTAATGCTCCGAATGGTTCATCTAGTAAGAGAATATCTGGATTGCAGGCTAATGTTCTAATTAATGCTAATCTTTGTTTCATACCACCTGATAGTTCATTTGGATATTTATCTTTAAAATCATATAGACCATATTTTTTTAATAAATTTATTGTGAAGTTTTTACTATCATTATTTAATTTTTTTGATATTTTTAAGCCTAATATTGAGTTTTCATATATTGTGAGCCAAGGAAATAAACAAGCATCTTGAAGCATATATCCGATTGATATATTATCTTTTATAGATATAGTTCCAGAGTATTCATTATCTAAGCCAGATATTATATTTAATATTGAGCTTTTTCCACATCCGGAAGGACCAATTATACCTACAAATTCATTTTTATATAAATCAAATGATATATTCTTTAAAGCAGTTGTTTCTCCTTTTATTGAGTGATATGTTTTTGATATGTTTTTAAGTGTTAATAATTTATTTATTGAATTCATTTGTTATTAAAATGTTAGAATCTAGTTTATTTTCTATAAGATTTCCATAATAAAGTATGTCTATTAATTTGTCATAATCTTTACTATTTACGAATGTATTGTCATACCATGAGTCTGCAGTTTTATATCTATCAACAAGTGTAGTTAAATCTTTTAAACTTGTATCTGGAAATTGATTAATTATTGCTTTTGCGATTGTTTCTGAATCATTTTCTTTTGTGAATTTTATTCCTTTATTAAGTGCAATATTGAATCTTTGTATTAAATCTTTATTATTATTAATGAATTCTTCTTTTGCATAGAAAGTTGTATATGGTACTGTTCCTGATAAGTTACCAAGTGATGCAAGAGGGCATCCATAACCTTGTTTTTCTAAATTCAATGCAGTTGGTTCAAAAAGATTTACAAAGTCACCTTGGCCACTTATATAAGCACCTGATAATGCACTAAATTCTATACTTGTATCAATTATTACATCATTTTCATTTATATTATTTTCTTTAAGTGCATATTTAAACATTAATAAAGGCATTCCGCCATTTCTTCCAGCTAAAACTTTTTTACCTTTTAAATCATTTAGTGTAAAGTTGTCTTTTAATTTACAATCTCCAACTATAAATTGCCCATCTTTTTTTGTTAAAGATGCGAATGTTAGAAGTTTTTCTTTAGAATTATTATAGATGTAAACTGTTGCTTCTGGGCCAGAAAAACCAATATTAACATCATCACTTAAAACAGAAGTTGCAACTTTATCTGCTCCAGGAGTAAGAATGACTTCTAAATCAATATTATTGTCTTTAAAATATCCTTTTTCAATTGATACATACCATGGTGTATAGAAAACTGAATGCGTTACTTCTGAAACAACTAATTTATCATTTCTATTATCTTTTTCTCTTATTCCAATTATTATACTTAGAATAATTATTGCTACTAATGAAAAAATAGTTAAAAATATCTTTTTCATATATCCTCGCTTTCATATTTAATATATTCAAAGATTAATATTTTGCTATTTTATATTGAATTATTTTAAAAGACATTATATAATTAACTTATATAATGTGAAGGTAAGGAGGATGTAATGAGGTGCTTAGCAAATGTTTTTTTGAAACAAAAAGCTAAATGCATTCTTAAAAATGTAGATGTACTTATTTCTAAAGAATTAAAACCTTATCCTAAAAATATAGAAGATTTTGAAATTTGTGTTGATAAGTTTTATGAATATTTTATATTTAGTAAAAGGGATATAGCTAATGCTTTAAATGAGTATGAGGATATTTTTAATAAGTATGATGTTGATAATATCGTAATAAAAAGAATGCTTTTAATATTTTTTGAAACTGTTATTGATTATTTAGATATTATTAATAATCCTGTGGAATTTGAATGGTATTATTTAGTTGCTAAAATGATGCTTTTATGTATTATGTTAGAAGAACTTACTAATTCACTTACTGTTCCTAAGGTTGATTATTATACTGCTATTAAGATATTAGAGCATAAAAATGATTATTTATTTGATGATGAATCTAAGAAGTTATTTAATGATAATTATTTAAAGATTATGAAGAACATTACTAAAAGTGTTAATGCGAGTAAGAAATGTTTAAATACTCTTTCTAAGAGTCCTTTAAAAGTTTATTATGATTATATGGGTAAAATAGATAATACTAATCTATTTATATCTAAAGTTAATTTTGATAAAAAGTATTTTGAAGGATTAGATGAAACTCATACGGTTGATGCTTTTGTTAAATATGGTTTTGCTGAGGATTTTAAGTATATTGAAGCAGAACATGCATCTTTTGAAATTATTAAGAATTATTTTGATAATAAGACTAACACATTGTATTTTATAAAGCTTCCAGAGAACTTTTTTAGACTTATGACTAATGTTACTAAAATGTGTAATATTGTTGAACCTAAATCTATCAGAAACATTGTATTTTTAGTTCCATATAAGGAATTTATAAATAGAGATGTTAAGGTTAAAGAACTTAAAAATTTTGGGTTTAAGTTAGGTGTATATGATTTTAATACAGTTGAAAGTAAAAGTTATAAACTAAAGAATGTTGTTGATTATGTTTATTTTAAACATGATAAGGTGTCTAATTATAATAGTATTATTGAGTTTTCTAAAAGTATTGGAGTTACAATAATAGAAAATGAAAGTAATACTTATAAGGTTTACAAGTAGGTGATTCATGAAGGATGGAACTATAAAGGTAAAGGCTGAAAAAATATATAGAAGAAAGCTTTTATCTAGAATTGTTAAAATGAGTTTGCTTGTTTTACTATTATTCTTTTCAATATTATATTTAATATTATATGTTGTTAATAGTAATGGTTATTTTACTATTAAATTAGACAAAAATTTGAAAGCTGAAAGACATATACTTTTATCTTCTGATTCAGAGTTTTCAGCAGAAACAGTTGAAATAAAGGTTAAGGGTTTAGAGTATATGGATAATATTACTGAGTCATGGATACCTATGGACGAAGTAACACAAAAAGAAGGCGATAATAGTGCTGATAACTATATTGCTTATACATTCTTTATAAAAAATGATGGAGAAAATAATGTTGATTATAAAAATAAGATTGTTATTGAATCTGTTATAAAGAATGTTGATGATGCTGTTAGGGTTGCAGTGTTTACTAATGGCGAAAAGAAAGTCTATGCTAAAAAAGCAAAGGATGGAAAAGAAGAACCTAATACAATTGCATTTTTATCAAATCATTTAATTATGGAACAAGAAAGACTTGGGTTAGAACCTGGAAAAATTGATAGGTATACTATTCTTGTTTGGTTAGAAGGAAAAGACCCGGAATGCATCGATGATATTATTGGCGGAGAAATGAAGATGTCAATGATAATCACTGAGAAAAATGAATAATTTAGAAAGGAAATGTATATGGAAAATCAAAATGAAAATTCTACATTTCAACAAGCTGAAGTAATTATGCCTGTTGAAAATAAAGTAGTAGAAGAAACTAAAAAAGAAGAAAAAGAAGAGTCTAATGATGGTAGAAAAAAGATTCTTACTGCTTTCTTGATGTTAATAGTAACAGCAATTTCATTAACAACTGCATCATATGCATGGTTCACAGAAAATACAACTGTAACTGTTGATAGTATTGATGTTAATGTTAGTGCAGCAAATGGTATCCAAGTTTCTGTTGATGCTGTTAACTGGAAAGCAAATATTACAAATGCAGATATAACTACAGCTGCATATCAAGGTAATACTAATCAATTACCTACTCAAATAGTACCTGTTTCAACTATAGGTGAAGTTGATACAACAACAGGGTTTATGAAAATGTATAAAGGAAGTATTGAAGCTGATGCATCTACTGCTCATGGTTATAAATTAGTTGCTAGTCGTTCAATTGAAACTGCTGGCACACTTGGAGATTTTATAGCATTTGATTTATTCTTACTTGCTACACAACCTACAACTGTATATTTAACAACTACTTCTGATGTTATTGCTAGTGGAGCTGATACTGGACTTAAGAATGCTGCTAGAGTAGCTTTCTTATATGAAGGTAATGCTGCTACTGGTGCAAGTGCTGATGCTATTGCACTTAAAGGTGCAGGATCTCATGGAAACGGAAATACTAATATATTCTGGGAACCAAATAATAATATCCATAAAGCAGGTGGAATTGCTCAAGCTCAAAACTATGGTCAAACTAGTTTTGCAAGTGATACAGTAGTTCCAAATTATTTAGGTATTAAAGCTGATATAGATGGAAGTTTATCACTTGATTATCAATCAAATAGTACTACATACTTTAGTACAGTTACACCAGATATTACAACACCAGATGATAATAATGCTAATGGAGAATATAAAACATTGTTTAATTTATCTGCTGGTATTAATAAGATTAGAATATATGGTTGGGTAGAAGGACAAGATTACGATTGTGAAAACAATGCTTCTGGTACAAATATCAAATTTAATATTCAAATATCTAAGAATGCTAATGCTTAATAGAGGAAGAGGTGTAGAATGAAAGGGAAAAAAATATTTAAAGTTATTTTAGATGTGTTAGTGTGGATAATTATTATCCTTGCTGCTAGTGTTACTTTGATTACACTAACTTCTCGTGAAAAAGGAGTTTCTCAAATATTTGGATATGTACCATTAAATATTCAAACTGGATCAATGGAACCTACAATTAAAACTGATGATTTAATCATTACTAAACAATATGATGGTAATAGTGAACTTAAAGAAGGAGATGTTATCTCATTTAGGGCAGTTGAACAAGATACATATATAATTAAAACACACCGTATTAAGTCTGTTTTAACTGTTAATGGTATGACTTCATATATTACTCAAGGTGATGCTAATACTGGAGAAGATGACCAACAAGTAGCTCCTGGAGATATAATATCTGTTTGGGAAGGAACTAGAATTCCTAAATTAGGAGCAGTTCTTACATTCTTAAAAACAAAGGTTGGTTTCTTTGTATGTATTATATTACCACTTGCTGCATTCTTTATTTATCAGTTATATAAATTTATAATGTTATTACTTGATTATAAAAAAGTTAAATGATTTGTTAATATAAATGACTACTTAATGTAGTCTTTTTTGAGAAAATAAATGCAAACACATTTTCGCTTGTCGGGGGGGGTAAATATGCTATTATTAATAATAGAGGTGGAAGTTATGAATAAAAAAGGATTTACATTAGTAGAATTACTTGCAGTAATAGCAATACTTGCATTATTGGTTATTATAGCATTACCAAATGTTTTGAATATGTTTAATCAAGCTAAAAAGGATATATTTTTAACTGAAGCAAAGAATATTTATAAAGAAGTATCTAAAAAATATATTACTGAAAATATGAAAGGTAATAAAATTACTAAAATATCAAATAGTAAAAATGAATTAGATTTAGAAACTAATGATTTAAAATATAATATTAAATTAGATAGCAAGGGTAATATAAAACATTTTCAGGTAAGTGATGGAACATATTGTATAAGTGGTAGTTTTAATAATTTAAGTGAACTAACTACTGATGAAATAACTGAGGGAGAATGCGAAGAAATAAAAAAATCATTTAAAAATGATTCATGGGAAACAATAATAGATAATGTTAGAAACTCTGATATTGATGGTTATAATGTAGGAGATACAAAAGAAGTAGATTTAGGAGTATATGGAACACATACTCTAAGGATAGCAAACACAAGTACACCAAGTGAATGTAATACTGATGGTTTCTCACAGACTGCATGTGGATTTGTACTAGAGTTTGCAGATATAATAACCACACATGCAATGAATCCATCTGGAGAATACAAAGGAACAAATTATAGTTATGGACATAATATAGGTGGTTGGCCAAATACAACAATGAGAACATTTGTAAATAATGAAATATATAATGCATTACCAACAGAATTAAA